>JBDTAW010000197.1:0-49196 GCA_039924445.1 Gemmatimonadaceae bacterium | reverse complement strand
AGCAGCGTTGAATGGAAAGGTCGCGAGTACGAGAGCGCAAATCCCGTCAGCGTGTAAGTATAGCGCGATCCGAAACCGTCGGGCTGCTACGGATTGGTCAACGGACGATTGAGTTCTGTCCGCCAGTATATCGGTTTGGGGCTGGACTCGGGCCCTACGAGGTAGCACTCCCACAGATCGGGAGCAGCAGTGTATCTCGCGGTCGCTATCCACTTCCCAAACCAGGCCCACGCATCGCTAAGGCCGTCGTAGGCTCCGTAATAGATCGTGCGCGCTACAGTCGCGGCCGGAAACTGACTCTGAGTTACGCGTCCAACCGGGGCAAAAGGCGCGGACACTGGGACGCCTACCTCAAAATCAAATGTATCTGGTGACATCCGGAAGTGATGCGTGAACACCGGGCCGGCCGGCCCGACACCCTGGGCACTGACAGCCTCCATGATTTCCGTGATCGCTGGCCCCATCACCGCCTGCATCTCCGCGCGAGGAATCATGAAGCGAATCACAGCGGAGAGTTGCGAGTCGAGCTGCAGGATCTGGGGAGTATCGACCATCGAATTGCCCTCACAATTGCCTTCGGCGTCAACTATCAAGATCAGTCACTGACGCCGTTCACGTAACCCCGCCCACACGGTCCAAAATTCAAGTGTCCTTATCAGAAATAGGGTCTTGGCATGGACACCAGCGCTGACTCCGCCAAATCAGACATGAAGCCGCCACGCCATTCAACTCAAACGGATTGTATCAGATCACTTCTTCTCAATGACTATCAACTTCGCATCATCCTTCGCGATCTCGTGTATCCATTTCAGCAAGACCGGTAGTTGATCGGGCGCATAGACGCCTGGAGCACCCGTCAGGGTTCGCGTCACTACCAGATCGCGTCCCACCTGAGCGTACTGACTGTCATAATTTCCAAACACGCTCGCCGCGGTAACGCTCGGCGGAAGGTCGACGTGCCAACCCTCTGGCAGCGCTACGCGAAAAATCATTCTTGACTGACCATATCCAAAAAGCTTCACCGCATCAATCGGAAAACGCCGCGGACCTGCAGTTTCGATCTGCTGAGCAAGTGTCGCGAACGCACTCATCGAGCCCAACGGGTTGGTGAGAATTGCATTGTTGCCGGCCATCGAGGCCGCGTGACCGTTCTTGATGAGAAGTGACAGCTTCGGCATCGCCGCCAGGTCCTTCCCTTTGAAACCCGCAAGACTGTCGCCTTGTGCACCATCAAATACACCGGCCGCTATCGAGTTTGCTGCCTGCGCGCGTTGAGCGGAGTCGAGCGGGTTCTCGAACGCGTTGCGCAATGCGTACTGATTTGCGCCAGCCGCAGTCGCGGAATACGTGCCGTTGAACATACCATCCGTGGACAGCGTTCCGACGATACGTCGCTCGGCAACATTCCCACTAAGAGGCGCCTTCGGAAATGTTATCTCCTCGACAGCGCCGTCTGGATGCACCACCATGCCGAATTCCCCCTGGTACTCGAACGGCAACTCGCCCAGAGGAGTAAGTGAAGCCGTGAGATCGGCGTATTCGTAGTCCGCCTCATGTGGCCGCTTGAACGCGGCAATTACATGGTCAAGTTGATCGATCGATGGCATCTCACGCCTGACGCCTCCTGTTGAGCTGAGCAAAACGGGAAACGCGGTAATGCCAAACTTCTTCAACGCAACGACAAACAGCGTCGCCTTGTCCTTGCAATCGCCAAATCCGGTTCGAACTACCTCGTCGGGTGATCGCGGTTGATACCCGCCCAGCCCGAGCGCGATGGCGACGTAACGGATATCCTGAGCAACCCACCGGTGCACTGCGCGAATCGAATCGTCGAGAGTTCGAGCGTCTTTCACCGCCACTCCGATCGCGGAATCAACAGCGGGAGTTGAGACGTATCGCGACGATGCATTGCCAGCGTACCATCTTCCAATAGCCGCCCAGGTTGTTGGCGACGATATCAGCACAGACATGTAAACGCCATTCGAATCCGATGCGAATACTTCCGGTTTGATCTTCGCTATGTCGCGCGTCGCCCAGACGAACGTGTGCCGACCATTCGCCGTCTTCTCGGTGCGCGCAAAGTCAAGGTTCACTTCGCGGATATGTGGTTTCAAACCCGCCGGGAGATCAACAACGTACCGCGACCGCAGAACCCGAGTTCCAGAGCTCACATTCCAGGACTCAAAAAAGTCGCCAGGGAGAAATGGTTTCAGCTCTTCTATGGTGTAGCTGTAGTCCACGATCGTCCCAGGAGCCACCCCGGTGAGCGAAACGCGAACGACTTTCTGATCCGAGTACGTCGGATCGCCAAATTGAGCGGGGACGTCCGATTCCTGGACATGTGATGGCGCAGCACTGATGACAGTACCATCCAGCTTCACTACGTGTATCCAGTTTAGCGTAAAATGCTGGTGCTTTGGCGCGTAGGAAAACTGCTCCTCGCTATACCCCTCGACCGCCTCGGGCCGAAGTATCTGGATGATCTGGCGGTAAGTGGTTGACCCACGACCATCCGCCTCGATACGCAGCACGCCATCATCGAGCAGCAATGCCTGCCGCTCTTCGGGAAAGTCGGCCGGCTTGATCGCCAATCGATAGATGGTATCGGGATTGACCGTCGGATCCCCTGCGCTGGTTATGTGGGGCGCCTGGGCCATGCCAGTCGACGATGACAACATGACAGCGAGTGCGAACAGCATTTGACAATTACGCAAGGCTTTCTCCAAAGCATCGTGCGCGCATATGAATCGCTAGCGCACGAGAAACTGGTGGATTGAAATCCGCGTGAAGAACGTACGACACGCCCGGCGCAAGAGCTAGATCCAGGCTTGACTTTCGCGCAAAAAGCGAGCGCAACTCGCGGCCAATGGCCGCGGTTCACCAACGGCCACGCAAACGCCGACCGATCGGCCCCATAGACAAATGAACGCACGCGTGTAATGCCGATCAGTCTGGCTCTCGCGGCAATACATACCGTGTTCCTGTGCACTCTATCAACCATGCCAGAGACGTCATCGAGGGCACCGGCAGCGAGGCCGGAATCCATAGACTCCTGGAGCTTCTCGGTTTCGCCGAACCACCTCTCGCGCTGGACGCGGTGAAGCAGCGCAGCCTCGGCCTCCCCGACTCGCTCCACGCTGTCCGCGTTGCAACGTCCCCAGGATCGCTTCGCGCGCTGAGTGTCGAGGTCGCAGAGGACACAAGCGTTCAGAGATGCGTTGAGTCGGTCGCCAGGCAACTCTCGATTTGTGCCCCGCAATCACTCTGGCTGATAGTCGCCATTCAACCCGTGCGCGGCACGCTGACTATCGCCGCCTGGCGCACCGACGGTCCGACCTTGCGCATTTCCGCGATGGTGACAGAACGTGCGGCTGTTCTGGACAGCGACGCCGAGACCCTGTGCTCACTGGTGGCCGCGGCTGCGCTATCAGGTGATGTGATGCGCTATCTGCGTTGGCTCGACGTACTCGGCCGCGACGCCGTAACACGTCGATTCTTCCTTGCGCTGACCGCCGCGACCGAAACGATGGCGCAATCGCTTTCCGAGAGTGTGCCGGTTAACGATCGCAGAGAGATGGCTTTGCTTACTACCAGCAGGCTCATCTTTCTGTCCTTTCTGGAAACCAAAGGTTGGCTGAACGGTGATTTTGGATTTCTCGCAAATGGGTTCGTCGAATGCGCTGCGACCGGCGGGGGCTATCAGCGACGTGTTCTCGACCCGCTGTTCTTCGGCACTCTCAATACACGCGTGGCTGAACGAGCGGCACGTGCGCGCGCATTCGGGCGCGTGCCATTTCTCAATGGCGGATTGTTTACTCGCACTTCGGTTGAACGTGTTCATCGACAGTCGCGGTTCACAGATGAGGCAATCGGCGCGTTGTTCGGTGACGTAATGGTGCGCTACCGATTCACTGCTCGCGAGGATACCGCAAGTTGGTCGCAGACTGCGATCGACCCTGAAATGCTCGGCAAAGTATTTGAATCGCTGATGGATTCCGGAGATCGGAAACGCGGTGGAGTTTTCTACACGCCGCAGACACTCGTCGACCGCCTGACACTACTGACCATTTCCAGCGCGCTGTGTAAACGCGGCTTGTCCCGCGATGAAGTTACGCACCTGTTGACTGGCGACCCTGCCGCACATGAGCGTGATCCCACGACACTCGATCTCGTCAGCAATCTCCGCCTGCTCGATCCTGCGTGCGGTTCCGGAGCATTCCTGGTTCACGCGCTGGAGCGAATCACACGACTTCGCATGTCGCTCGGCGACGACCGTCCACTGAGCGATGTTCGTCGTTCGGTTCTCACTCACTCCATTTTCGGAGTCGACGCCAGTGCGACAGCTGTCTGGTTGTGTGAGCTACGACTCTGGTTATCGGTTGTGATAGATAGCGGCGAATCCGACCCGATGCGCATCTTGCCACTTCCGAACCTCGACAGGCAGATTCGCGTGGGCGATTCGCTTTCCGGCGAGGCATTCGGGGCGACCGACCATATCGGGAAATTATCCCGGCGCATGGCGGCAATTCATCATCGATACGCCCGTGCAACTGGACGCCGGAAAATCGCTCTTGGCAAACGAATGGACTTCATTGAACGCGAACGCGGAATGGCGGCGCTGGACAGTGCGATTACACGAGCTTCTGCGGAACGTAAGGAAATTCTCAACTCCGTCCGCGCCAAGGACTTGTTCAATAACCGGCGCGCAGCAAACGTTGTATCACGATCCAGATTGCTGAAATTACGGGCTGACTTGCGCGCGCTTCGACAGCAGCGTGCGGCAATCGTACGTGGTGGAGTGCCGGCGTTCACGTATCCTACTCACTTCGCGAACGTCGCCCAGGCGGGTGGGTTCGATATCATCATCGGAAACCCGCCGTGGGTGCGAATCCACAATATCCCGACACACGCGCGCGCCAGCTACCGCGAACGCTTCTCCACGTACCGCGCCAGTGCGTGGCTCGAAGGAGCACGAAGTGCAAGAGCTGGGAGCGGTTTCGCCGGTCAGGTTGATCTTGCGGCACTTTTCCTGGAGCGATCAGTCGAACTACTTGCCGCGCGCGGCACCGTAGGGCTTCTGTTGCCAGTCAAGCTCTGGCGTTCTCTTGCCGGCGGCGGCGCACGCAGGCTTGTCCTGGAGCGGACGGAGGTCCACGCAATTGAGGACCACTCGGAGGGACCTGACATGTTTCAGGCCGCCGTATATCCCTCCATGCTTGTCGCTGGCTGCGTTGACACCGATATCAAGCGGTCCGCGGCAGTTTCCGTTTCGGTTATGCGGCATGTAACCATGCAGAAGTGGACCGGTAAAGTTCGCGATCTTGCACTCGACGCTACGCCTGGTAGCCCGTGGCTCCTCATCCCACCGATCGCGCGACGAGCATTCGATCGGATCGGCGCAGCTGGCTTGCCGTTGTTCGAGAGTATCCTTGGGCGACCACACCTCGGGGTTAAAACGGGTTGCAACGAAGCGTTTCTTGTCTGTGCGGGGGAGAGCGATGAGGGGCTCACCTCAGTGTACAATGACGCGCGTTACGGCAAGATTGAAACGAACTTGCTCCGTCCAGTGCTGCGTGGAGAAACGCTCGAACGGTGGAGCGTCGCTGATAATCCTGACCGAATTGTATGGACGCATGACAGCGATGGAGCACCACTGCGAAGCCTGCCACCATACGCGGAGAGCTGGCTCGCCCACTCGCGACGCAAGCTCGAACGCCGTAGCGACTCACATTCCGCGCGGTGGTGGTCTCTCTTCCGTGTGGACACCGCACATTGCAGCACCCCACGCGTCGTCTGGGGTGACTTCGGGCGGATGCCCTGCGCGGCGGTGCTCGACCCAGCTAGCCCGATTGTTCCTCTCAACACTTGCTACAGTTTGCGGTGTGAGCGCATTGACGACGCGCTGGCGCTCTGCGCCCTGCTCAACTCGGATGTGGCAGCCGCATGGCTGGCCGCTCTAGCAGAGCCGGCACGGGGTGGATACCATCGATACCTGGGATGGACGCTCGCGAGATTGCCGGTGCCAATCGACTGGCCACGCGCGCGGATGTTACTCGCGCCAATCGCGGCCCGGGCCCGGGAAGGGAATATTCCGTCTGCCGCCGAACTCCGGGACGCCGTGCTATGCGCGTACAAATTGAGCATGCCGGACGTCTACCCGCTCCTGTCGTGGACTGATGCTCGCCAGGACGATTGAGACGACGCGCGCACACGCCGCGGTGACCGTTCCGGCCGCTGCTGTTATGGCAACGATCGCGCGCGCGATGCTCGGAGATAAAGCAAACGGGCGACGGATCGGCGACGTTACGCTTCACCCGCACCAGATTTCCGCACTTGGACGGGTCCATGAGACGCTGGACAGATACCACGGCGCGCTGCTCTGCGATGAGGTGGGGCTCGGGAAAACGTATGTAGCGCTTGCTGTTTCCGCCAATTACGAAGCCGTCACGATTGTTGCTCCAGCGTCGCTCCGCGAGATGTGGCGCACTGCGCTCCAAGTGACTGGCATCACCGCTGAAATCATCTCGATGGAATCGCTGGGGCGCGGCGGCGCCGCAGAGCGCAGACGAACACTGCTCATTGTCGATGAAGCTCATCACTTCCGGAATGCGTGCACACGACGATATGCGGCTCTCGCAAGGCTGTGCACGCTTACTCCCGTTCTGCTCCTGACCGCCACGCCGCTCCACAATTCCCGAGACGATATTGCCGCGTTGGCTGCACTTTTTCTCGGCTCGGGCGCATACCGAATGACCGATGCTGACCTGGCACGCCTGACCATCCGCCGCATTGCGGAGAACGGATCCGGGATTCAGACCATTCCGGTGCTCGAACACTCGCCGCCTCGCGTCGTTATCGCGCAGGCCGCGATTCTCGACTCGATACTCTCCATTCCGCCGCCGGTACCACCGAGGGACGGAAGCGTGGCAACCCAGCTCGTGATTCACGGACTCGTGCGCCAGTGGGTATCCAGCGGAGCGGCCCTGACGGCTGCCCTCAAACGTAGAATCGCTCGATCGCAAAGCCTGTTGGAGTCGCTCGTCGCAGGTCGCTATCCGACAGCGGACGAGTTGGCCGCGTGGGTCTATATGGGCGATGCTGTACAGCTCGCATTCGGCGATCTCCTCGTCCCGAACAACGTCCCACCGTCTTCGCTGGCATCGTCGCTGCGTGAGCACGTCGACGCGTTGACGAAGTTGCTGGTTCGTGCACGCAATATTGACGATGCGGCCTTGATTGCCTACATACGAGAAATCAGAGACGCCCATCCTGACGAGAGAATTGTCGCATTCTCATGCTATGCGGAAACTGCCGAATCGTTGTACCGGGCATTGCGTCGCGACGGTCATGTCGCTCTGCTCACTGCCCGTGGGGCGCTGATTGCGACCGGTCCAGTGAGTCGCGCCGAGGTGCTCGCACAATTTGATCCGGAATCGCCTGCGTCGCGCAACATGCAAGGACACAACTCGATCAGGCTGCTCATCGCAACGGACCTGTTGAGTGAAGGAGTGAACCTGCAATGTGCGTCGGTGGTGATCCACCTCGATCTACCATGGACTGCGGCGCGCATCGAACAGCGCGTCGGGAGACTCGTGCGGCTTGGCTCACCTCACTCACGCGTCGTGTCGTACACGGTGTCTCCCCCGCAACGGGCAGAGCAGTGTCTGCACGAGTTGGAGATAATCGCGCAGAAGGCTGGCATCTCGGAACAACTTCTCGGCACGCCGGTCCGGCCCCGTGAAGACAGCCGAACTGGGAGTCGCGCGATCGGCGAAAACGAGGCGATGCGCAGGCTGCTCGATAGCTGGCGCGACACAGCGACGCAATTTGACGCTTCATCTTCGACGCCACACGTCGCGTATCTTGCCGGATCCAGATCCGGTGCGCTCGGAGCGTGGCTCGTTGACGGCTCGCCGATCTTGCTGTCGCTGGACCGCGCAGGTGTCATGACAGACGATTCATCCAGCGTTTTAAGCGCCGCAGAGCGCGTAACTCAAGCGCGATCAGTCGCTGCGACAGAGAGTCCGCGAGAACTTTCATCAATACTCGAGTCCGCGAGAGCGTGGAACGATCGGCGGCGCGCATGGACAGCGGTGGTTGGAAACAATGGCCGTCAACCGGACAAGGTACGCCATGACATCAGACATTCACTGGCCCGCGTCGCCGACGCGACCGTCAACAACTCCACCTTCGCGCGCCGATTCCAGTCTGCTTCTGTCGCGGGCCGTCTCCGTGATGCAGCCTCGAGCCCGGTCCCACTTGCAGTGGAATGGTCACTTGAAAGCCTTTCCGAGTGTGCCGACGAAGCGTCCGTAAATTCCATCCTCGATCTCGTCGAAACGACCAGACCCATTGCAGACCGTGTTCGCGAGGTCGGATTCCGATGTATTGCGGTGATCGTATTTGTTCCGGAGACAGAGTCGACGGCGTGACCGGTTAACATTCGTCACATGTCAGAACCAGAACCAGTAAGTTCGGAAACTCCGCGCAGCCGGCCGATCGCCGTGCTCTTCGATCTCGACGGAACCCTCATCGACTCCATCGGCCTGCTCCTCGAAAGTGTGCATCACGCGTTCGAAGGATTCGGTGGCCGAGCGCCCACCGAACAGGAATGGGTCGCCGGGATCGGAACCCCGCTCGCAACGCAGCTCAAGGCATACTGTGACTCGGATGAACAGCTCGCGGCTGTCACCCTGCGGTACCGGACATTCCAGCGCGCAGCCCACGACCGGCTCACAACGGCGTTCCCCGGTACGCTCGAAGTGCTCGGCGCCCTGGCAGCCTCGGGCCACCCGATGGCAATCGTGACGAGCAAATCCAATGAAATGATGCATCGCGCACTCGATCTCACCGGAATCGCACCCTACATGACCTCGACGATTGGCTGCGACTCGTGCTCTCTGCACAAACCCGATCCATTCCCAGTTCGGATGGCACTTCAGGAACTGGACTACCAGGAAAGCGAGGCGGTCTTCCTGGGCGATTCTCCGCACGACATCAACGCTGGAAACTCCGCCGGCGTCGTCTCGATTGCTGCCCTTTGGGGCCCATTTTCGCGCGACCAGCTCCAATCCGCCAATCCCGCCCATTTTCTGGACGATATTTCCGATCTGCCAACCATGGTAGACCGAATCCAGAACCGCGCTGCGGTGTAATATTGTCAGCAACTTCCCACTTCAATTGGAGCCTTTGATGGGTTTCTCACTTCCCGTCACTTCCGGCCTAGTCCGGACCGGCGAGGAGCGCGCGCAGCTCGTCCGCCGCACCTATTCGTTGGTTTTCATAAGCATCCTGGTCACGATCGTCGGCGCTACCTACGCTCTGTCGAACGCTACCATCATGCAGGCCGTCACGGCCCACCCGTGGCTCACGATGATCGCGGTGTTCATTCCGCTGATCGCGGCACAGGGTGCGCGGACTCAATTTCCGCTTAACGTGGCGATGGTGCTGCTCTTCGCCTTCGCTATGGGCGTAATGCTGGGTCCGGTAATCGCCATCTATGGCGGCTGGAACTCCGGGCTGATAACGCAGGCCGCCACGATCACGGTTGGCGCGTTTGGAATCCTGACACTTTACGCCTTCGTCAGCCGCCGCGACTTCTCCGCATGGGGCAGCTTTTTCGTGGTCGGTCTGTGGGTGCTGATAGCGACATCGTTCCTCAACATGTTCTTCGGCAACGCAACGTCCAGCCTCTGGCTCGCAGGAGGAACAGTCCTGATATTCAGCGGACTGCTCGTCTTCGATACCTGGCGACTGCGGAACGTTTACGGCCCGGAAGACTACGTCGTAGCGGCCGTCGCGATCTATCTCGATCTGCTCAACATGTTCCTCGCGATCCTCCGCATACTTGGCGGCGGTCGCCGAAGCTGACCAGTACGGGCGACGCATGCGCCGCCCCGACATCAAAAAAGAGCGGCGCGTCCATTACGACGCGCCGCTCTTTTTTTTGGTGCGGTTCAGCCGACGACAACTATCGCGTTGCCGCGAACTCGATTTCGTTGGCCATGTTCAGATCCTTCTGCGTGATGCCGCCCGCGTCGTGAGTCGTCAACATGCAGGTGATCTTGGTGTATCGAATGTCGATATCGGGATGGTGCTGCGCAGTCTCGGCGGCCTCCGCGACCCGCGTCACGAAGGCGATGCCATCAGGAAACGTCTCAAACTGAAAAGTCTTGGATAGCACATCCCCCTTCCGGCCCCAGCCCGGAAGCGACCCCAGCCCTCTCTGTACCGCAATGTCCGACAACCGTTCAGGACGCTCAGTATTCTTCATTTTTTCCGCCCTCAAACATTTGAGTGGGTTGATTGTGCCTACCGCGCTCATTCTCTTTCCGACCGCGACCGCTTTCGGGCAGCGCCCCGCAGAAACCACTGCGCTACACCGCCCCCTCGCAGATTCGACGAATCATACTACACCCGACCACTATTGGCGTAATCTCGCCTCAGGTTTCGCCGCGAGCATCCTCGCGCATGAAGCTGGCCACGTCGGCATGTCCTATGCCCTCGGCGCCCGCCCGACTTTCGGCTTCGAAGACGGGAAGCCCACCGTTTTCTCAGGAATCGACCCCAACCGGGACCCGCACAAACAGTTCCTGTTCTCGAGTGCCGGACTGAACGTTCAGGCAATTCTGGACGAAGCGATACTCGATATCCCGCATCATCGTGGCTCCGCGTTCGAGCGCGGGGTCCTGGCTGGCGGTATCGCTACGGCGTACTTCTACGCCACGATCGGACGCAATGCGCGAAACAGCGACATTACTTTCATGGCGCGCACCTCTTCGCTCAGCCGCACCGAGGCGTCGTTGATCTACGCGGGGATCGCCACGATTCAAACCGTCCGGATCGCGCGCGACGGCCACTACGCCAACTTTTTCATACGTCCGTCCACACGCGGTGGCGTCAACCTTGGCGTGGCGGTGCTCCCTTCGAGGTAGCCGCCGAGTCAGCCGATGTCGAGTCGTGCGACGCAACAGTAACAGAATCGGCCGACCAGACTGCGCCGTCGGCGGTCCGGACAACTCGATGCAGACCGATCTCCTTCACCAAAGTTTCTGTGGAGATAAAATCCGGACTTTGCTCGTCGTAAGCTACCACGTAACCGTGGTCCTTTCGCAGCTGGTTCCCGAACGGAAGAACATCTTCAGGTTTTATCAGTTCCGGCAGTTCTCGCGCGATTCGGTTCGCGTGAAAATACAGAGCAGGCGGCCAGTTGGAATACAACCTGTGACCCGTCGCGTGGTCGCGCACCCACCCCGTAAGTGGTGAATCTCGCCAGTCACTATTTGCAAAATCGCTGCCATCAGTCGCCGCGTAAACCGCATCGTTCACAGTCACAGTTGCAGACGCTCCGAACCACACCAATATCATGAGAGCAAGCGCTGCACGGATGGGAGAGTGGTACGCGCGCCACCAATAGCCGATCGCAGTCACGGCAGAGATTTCGAGCAATACGATCAGCGGCGCCAGAATCCTCCAGTCGAGAGGAATCGTCCCCCCGACCAACGCGCGCGACAGAAGGATGACCAGCAGGTAAGAAGCGCCAAGCACAGTCGCCGCAGTAATCAGAGTGTTGACTCCACTCACCCGCATGCGACGCAGTCGCTTGCCCGACGTATCTCGCGCCGCGCTCACAATAAACACGACGATCACAATCCCGGCGAGCAGCGCAATCCACTGCTGCGCAATCCCATCCGGAAGGAGAGGCGCCAACCATTCGGCGAACGTGTCGCGCGCTTGCCCTAGAGTCGTCGCCCAACCGCCGTACAGCTTCAACTTGGGTGTAGCGTGTCGATCCGGCACGATCGCTGTACGTGCGATCCACCATGTAACGACGATCACCGGGACGATGGCAACCATAACGCAGCGACGAAGCCGACTTCGAAAGTCATGCCGGGAATCCAGCAATGTCCACATAACCGCGGCCAGCGGCGCGGCCGCGCCCGCATAACGCACCATTACCGCCGCAGCGGACAGCACACCTAGCAACATCAACCGATCACGCGCATGAATCATCGCGATCAGAAGAATCAGCAGCAGCGCTATAAACAACGGTTCGCTCAACACCGATATCTGCGTGTCGAACAACGCCTGCGTCGCGAAAACGACCAGCACTCCTGCGACGCCAGCGGTATAGCCGATTGGAACGGCGATCAGCAGCGCGATGGCCGCCGCCGTCGCTGCGGCCGCAAGTACGTTGATCCAGCGCGCCGACTGTATCGGCGACGCGCCAAACAGGACGGGCAACGCTATCGCCACCGGATAACCTGGCGGCCAGAGTGACAATGCCGACGTCGAGTCGGCTCTGTCCCACTTCGCGGTTGGGACGCGCATCTGGCCGTGCTGGACGAGTGACTCTCCCGCACCAACGTACGCCATCGAATCCGGGTCCAGACCGGGACCCGGCGCAGTCGTAGAAACAAAGACAAGAGCCGCGGCAAACACCGCGGCCCCCAGCACTGTGAATGTTTTCAGTTCAGTCGGCTAGTGAGTATTCGGCATCAGCGCGACGCTTCTGCGTCGCGATGCGATTGGGGATACTAGGCGCAGCACAAGCCATTGTCGAGGTGTGGCGCCCGTAGAAAGCGTCGCGCGCTCACTCTCGCGTGACACTCAACCAGCATCAGAACGATGCCGGAGGCTAGCGGAGCACCATCCTGGCGACAACGACACCGATGGCGAGGAGCGCCACGGCGCCGGCAATCAACACCGCGGGATTCATCGCAATCGAACGCTTGTACCACGGATGATGACCGCGATATTTGTCGTCCGGAAGCGAGTCCATGATCCTCTTGTGGACATAAAGCGGTGTCGTTCGGCTCCGCAGGGTCTCGGCTTCATCGTGGATCTTGGTCCAAAGATCGACCGCGTCGTTTCCACCCTGGCTGGCACGAACTACAGCGACACCAACGTCGCCATCGAGCCACTGGTGCAAAACGGATACGGCGCCGGTGTTCGGAAGTGGGACTTCCCGATCCGGAAGGTGGCGCGCCGGCGCGTCCCCCATACCGTTGTTCGTGGACCGTGGCAGTTCGAAGTCGAGCGACGGATCCGAATGATCCTCTGGCGTACTCAGGTCGTCGTACATCACGCGTATTTCCCCTCTAGCAAGTGCTGGAGTGCCTCTCGCGCCCTGTGGACACGCATTTTGAGGGCTCCAACCGTTGTATTCAACAGCTCCGCCATCTCCTCATACGACCGCCCTTCCACGTGCTTCATAACGAAAGCTTCGCGTAACGCGGGCGCAAGAGCGGCGAGCGCCACTTCGAGATCTGACCGCAATTCGTTGCGATCCAGTTCCTCTTCGGGCGTCGAATATGAGGACGGTTGATCGTCCTCTTCGTAACTAATGTGGGACCGGCGGATGTTCTTTAGCCAGTCCTTGCAAGCGTTCGCCACGATGCGGAACACCCAGGCGTCGAATCGCCCACGAACCTCGCCAAGGTGGGCGTAAGCCTTTATGAACGACTGCTGGAGAATGTCCTCGGCTACGTCCGGACTTCCAGTCATACCCAGGGCGTGCCGGTACAGGGGGTCGCTGTACCGCACGATAAGAAGCTCGAACGCGTCTCGCGACCCGTTCAGTACCCTTTGGATAACCTCCTGATCGAGGTCAGCTTGGTCGACCGGGCCGGTCTCAGACGTCACAGATGTTACCTGCGGTTGCGTGGTGGCACCGAATGCGCCCATTCCGGCCATAATATCCACTAAAGGCGGCAGCAACGCCACCCCATAGTGCCAATGGGTTGCGAAAGTGTTGAAAAATCATATACTTAGCGCGGCTTCTACCCTTCTTCCCAAACAGCCCCAAATAGCCGCCATGGCCGATAAGTCAGCAACGCCTGAGGTCACGCCAGAAACTCCGGCGACCCCGGTGGCTCCTCCAACGGTTCCTCCTCCCCCCAAGCGAAGCCCCGGACACCGTGGCGCCGATGTGAAGGATACTGTGGCGGAGATGACCGCCAAGGCACACGAAATCAGCCTCGAGGCGGGCAGTAAGATGGCCGCCGCGATGAAAGATGTGGTAAACGCAGCCGCCGGCCTGACGGGTTTCGTCCTGGAAAGCGCCCGCGACCTGGTTCAGTACATGGT
The DNA here is from genome assembly GCA_039924445.1 of Gemmatimonadaceae bacterium. Lineage (GTDB taxonomy): Bacteria > Gemmatimonadota > Gemmatimonadetes > Gemmatimonadales > Gemmatimonadaceae > Fen-1247. The sequence continues at coordinate 35,108 of JBDTAW010000197.1, read as the reverse complement.
CCGTCGTGGCCAGATGACCCAGGAGGAGGCTGACAAGCTCATCCGGCAGGCCGAAGATGCCCAGGTCGGACGACCGGCCCCGCCGCCTAGAGCACCTGAGCCGGAACCAGCGCCCAAGGCCGTCGCCGCCGCGCCGGCAGCCCACGTCCCGCCACCGGCGGTTCCCGTGGTACATGCCGCGCCGGAGGCGCCGCAGGCACCGAAGCCCGCTCCCCCAGCCGTTCCGAAAACGGCTCACACCGCCAAGACCGACACAGATCCCAAGGCAGCGAACAAACCCGCATCTCCAAACGCAGTACCGGTGAAGCCAGCCGTCGCCAAGCCAGTAGCAGCCAAGCCGGAAGCCAAGGCCGCTGACAAGAAGCCGGCCGCGAAAACTGCCGACAAGAGCGATCGCGCCGTCGCTAAGAAGCCAGTCGCCAAGACCGCCGCCAAGAAAGCGACCGCCAAGCATAAATGACCTCGGCCGAGCTTACGGCAAAGCTCGTAAGAATCGATTCCAGAAATCCCACGTTGGTGCCTGATGCTCCCGGTGAGCATCAGGCTGCTTTTTTTATGGCCGATCTGCTCTCGAGTTGGGGATTCGGCGTGTCGAAGCAGGAAGTCGTCGAGGGCCGGTTCAACGTCATCGCGCGCGCCGGTCCGGCTGCCTCGGGAACGAAGTCACTGTTGCTGAACGGCCATCTCGACATCGTCGGCGTAGATGGTATGACCCATCCGCCCTTCGATCCTACGATCGCCGACGGTCGATTGTACGGCCGGGGCTCCGCAGACATGAAAAGCGGTATCGCGGCAATGTGCGTCGCCGCTCGGGATGCGGTAGCGCGCGGCATCGACGGTGAGATAATCATCGCGCTCGTAATTGACGAAGAGTATGAGAGCCTCGGCACTCGCGCGCTCATCGCGTCAGGAATTAGCGCCGACGCCGCTGTCATCACAGAACCAACACGGCTCGCCCTGTGCCCCGCGCACCGCGGTTTTGTCTGGCTCCGTGTGGATTTCCACGGCCATGCCGCGCACGGTAGCCGGTATGATATCGGCGTTGACGCCATTACAAATGCTGCCCTCGTCATCGCCGAGCTGGACCGCTTCCAGACCGAATCATTGCACCAACGCACTCATCCCCTCCTCGGCCGCGGTTCACTGCACATGTCGCTCATTTCCGGAGGTGCAGGTCTTTCTACCTACCCCGATCTCTGTACTCTGGAGCTCGAACGGCGGACCCTCCCCGGCGAGACCGAGCAAACATTCCTGACGGAGGTAGGCGCCGCGATAGCCAAAGTTCGCGAGACCCACGCAGATCTCGAAGCTGACGTGTCACTGGTGACCGCCCAGCGCGCGAGCGACGTCGCGACCGACGAGCCAGTCATGCGCGCGATGGCGGATGCATTACTACAAGAGCAATTGCCACTTCGCATCGAAGGGCTCAGCGCTTGGACCGACGCCGCGCTACTGAACGAAGCCGGTATCCCTGCAATATGTTTTGGCCCCGGCGACATAGCGCTAGCCCACTCGGCAACAGAATTTGTCCCGCTCGAAGAGATCGACACGGCTTCTCGCGTGCTCAGTCGTTTTGCTCACTCTTGGTGCAACAGCAAGCGCTGAAAAGCAAAGCCCGATTCTGCTCCACGAAAGCGCGACCGGCGATTAGAATCGTTAGATGCAACTCTCGACCAGACAATACAACTTGCTGGAGCGCGCAATCGCGGATGGGCGCCGGATCGTGGTATATCGGCGCGGATCGGAGTTCGTGGTCCGTCCGGAATCGCTCGGCCTCCGCGCCGGGCGCGAGGCGATCGAAACGGTGCAGCCCGCTACGGGAGATCGGATGACTATATACCTCGACGACCTTGAGGGTTTCGAGGTTGTGGATGCCTGATGTACCCGCAGAAATCGTCGCCGTCTACGCCGACGAATCGTGCCTGGGCAATGGCCGCGACGGCGACAATCCGGGAGGCGCTGGAGGCCTCATAGAGTGGCAAAATCCTGCAAGTGGAAAGATCACTCGTTGGGACTACTGGATCAGCGAACGATCCACCACAAACAACCGGATGGCGCTACGCTCAGTGATAGAAGCTTTTCGGGGTATCTCTGCCAAGCGCAAGAGTTTTGCGGTAGTCTTCACTACGGATTCGCGCTACATCGTAGATGGCATGACAAGTTGGGTCCACGGCTGGGCGAAACAGGGCTGGAAGCGAAAGGGCGGGCCTATTGAAAACCTGGAGCTCTGGAAGGAAGCCCTTCGGGCGCTCGGCACTCACCACTGCGAGTGGCGCTGGGTCCGTGGTCACAATGGCCAGCCGCAGAACGAATACGCCAACGACCTTGCTACAAGAGCCGCAGCATCTCAGCAAGACTCCGGCGGTCTGATCCCGTCGGCCTTCGATGCGTGGATGGAAGCGCACGGGGGGACTGGCGTTACGAAGCAATCAGTTGCACCATTTCCAAGTCACGAAACATTCAGAGGAAAGCACCGAGAATGGACGATCTAGATCGCCTTCACCGCCGGCTGGTGCACAATGTTCGCGCTACGCGTCCGGAATATCTGAAGATCCCGTTCAGCGTACGCGAACTCTACGAACAAATCATCCCATATCGGCACAACCGCCGAGAGTTGGCGATCGAGACAAACGACGATTACGAGACTGCAATCGCGCGGCTTCTTTCAGGTGAACGAGGTTACGTGGTCGCCGACGCGGCAATGCAGGATTCGCTGCGACGCGAACTTGCCTCGCCGACCGGTGACCCCGGCGTCTTCAAGGATTTCGCAGACGCCACGATCACACTGACGGCAGCAGCGGAATCAGCGCAGACACCCGTTCCGACAGTTGCAGCCTCTGGGATGAATACGCCGGTGCTGCTCGACGAACATGACAACGGCACGGATAACGTCTCCGCCAGTCAGGGCGTCGTCGCTGCCTTTGACGCGATGTCACCCGCGACCGTAGCGCCGGCAGCTGCTACCAGTCCGATTCCGACGCTGCTGGAATCTCTATCCGCTACTGACGCACCAACTGATTGCCGCTTTTGCGGCGGCACTCTTCCCGAGGGCCGCGAAACCAACTACTGCCCGCACTGCGGAGAGAATCTGCGAACGCGCCGCTGTCCAGCATGCGGATCGGAGATGGATACTTCGTGGAAATTCTGCGTGACGTGCGGGAGAGCCGCGACCTGACACTGTTCGCGTCACCTAGCGTATTATGTCTGACCGTGGCGTCTCAGTGATCAGGCGTGCACCTCGCTGAAAAGTGAAATAGGCGTACGCCCACTGCAGTAGCACGCTGAGCCGGTTTCGAAATCCGATGAGATAAGTGATGTGGATGCCGAGCCAGATCATCCAGGCGACTCGCCCCGCAAGCTGGATCTTGCCACCAAACAGGTTCGCTATCGCCTTACCCCGTCCGATTGTCGCGAGATCACCCTTGTTGAAGTAGTTGAAGTCCGTCCGCGGACGACGTTCCATGCTTGCAACAATGTTTCGTGCCGTGATGCGTCCTTCCTGCATCGCAACCTGGGCAACTCCCGGCAATGGCCGACCATCGTTCTGAAGCGCGTGGGCAAGATCACCTATGACAAAAATGTTCGGATGCCCCGGGATCGACAGGTCGCGTCCAACAATCACCTGGCCTGTCTTTGTCAGCGGAACACCGAGCGACTTCGATATTGGTGACGCTACGTTGCCAGCTGCCCAGAATATCGTGCGTGTCCTGATGAGGTGATCACCGACATATACCTTCCCGGGCTCGATTTTCGTGACCGCCGAGCTCGTCCGCACATCAACTTTCAGCTTTGTCAGATCCTGCGACGCGCGCATCGCGAGTGATTCGGGAAACGCCGGTAAAATCCTCGGACCAGCCTCGAGAAGAATCACGGTCGTATCGGTTGTATCAACTCGCCGGAAATCCTTCCGCATTCCATGCGCGATCTCCTGCATCACTCCTGCAAGTTCGCATCCGGTCGGACCGGCCCCAACGATAACGAAAGTCAACCACTCGTCGCGTTCTTCCGGAGTCGCCGCACGTTCTGCTTCCTCAAATGCGAGTAGAAACCGACGACGCATCTCAAGAGCGTCTTCGATTCCCTTCAACCCAGGCGCGAGCGATTCCCACTCCGGATGACCAAAATATGAATGCCGAGTTCCGCTGGCGACCACGAGGTAATCGAATGGAACGTCAAAGTCGGGGCGTCGTCCCGATGGGTCGGTGCACTTCACAATCTGCGCAGCAACATCTACTTCGTCAGCCTCGGCCAGCACTACTACAGTGTTGCTGTTATTCCGAAGGATGTGCCTGATCGCCCCCGCGATGTCGCTCGGCGCCAGCGAAGCAGTCGCGACCTGATATAGCAGTGGCTGGAATAAGTGGTAGTTGGTACGGTCGATCACGGTAACGTTCGCCTTCACTCGACCCAGTTTCTTCGCGACCATCAACCCACCAAAACCACTCCCGATCACCACTACACGGGGCAGTTCATTTCTTGCCGGTTCAGTCACCAGAACAAACCCTCACTTCATACGAGATTCCGCGACCCGTGCTGCCAGGGCCATGATGAGCACCAGTCCGATGAGTAACGCGCTGTACGCTGATGCAGTGCCGAACGCGTACGATCGAAGTTGCGCGAGTATCTCAATCGATATCGGACGATTCCCGTGCGTATACAGCACTATACTTGCCACGAATTCACCTACTGCCGTTACACATGCCAGCAATGCACCAGCTACAATACCTGGTCTCGCAGACGGTAGAACCACACGCCGTACCGCCATCCACCATGATGCGCCAAGCCCGCGAGCAGCTGGCTCCAGAGACGGATCCATTTGCCGGAGCGAACCTTCCACGGCCTGTGACACCAGTGGGATGTTGCGCACGAAGTACGCCAGGGGCAGAATCCAGAAGGTTCCGACAAGGAGAATCTTGCCAACAGCCAGGTCATTCGTGTTGAATGTCGCGAGAAGCCCGAGCGCGACTGCTGTCCCTGGAATCGCCCACGGAAGCGCAACCAGAACCTCAAGCAATTTGCGCCCGCTGAACTTGCGCGTGACGATGAGATACGCCGCTGCAACACAAAAGACGAGATCCGCAGCCGTCGCAAGTACAGACATTACTATGCTGTTCCGAATCGGAGTCCACAGCTGATTGGTCGTGAACAGGCCGGCGTAGTTGTGCGTCGTGTATTCCGGCGGGAGCATCTGAGTCGTCCACGCACCGTCCTTGGCGAACGACACGAGAATAATCATCAGATGGGGCAGAACAAGTACGAGAACGATCAGTCCCGCGGCACATGCAAGGCCGATCCGCACCGAGCGAGAATGCACCGGTGTCCTGCTCGCACCACCTTTCCCGGGCGTGACATATGCTCGCTTTCCTTCAAGCCAGCGGAACAACATCAATCCCGCCACGGCGCTGATCGCGAGTACAGTCGTCTCCACGTATGCCAACCCAATCGCATCGTTGAGCTTCGAGTTCAGGATCTGCGTGGACAGGACGCGAATTCCACCACCGAACACATACGGCGCAGAAAATGAACCCAGCGCGCTCATGAATACGAGCAGCGCGGAACCCGCAATCGCTGGCGTAAGCAAGGGAAGTGTCACCCGCGTCAATCGCCGAATCGTCCCCGCTCCAAGCCCAATCGCAGCCTCGTCGAGCGAAGATTCGTAGCGCTCGAGTCCAGCTGACACAAACAGATATACGTACACATACATCGTGTACGCATGGATGAAGATGATCGCGCCGATGCCGCTGAGATGCCACGGCACTTCCTTGAGTCCCAGCACGATCTGCGTAACACGTGTAATGACCCCTGTGTCACCGTACAGGAACAGAAATGATATCACACCTACCAGTGGCGGGAGCGCTGCAGGAAGGAGCGCCGCCGCGCGCAACAGTGTGCGTCCCGGAAAATCAAATCGCGTGAGGAGAAATGCCAGCGGTACTCCGATCGCCAGCGAAGCAACCACTGAGGCAACAGCGATGATAATGCTGTTCTTCAGTGCCTCAACATCCGACGGAGACTCAGCGAATTCCTTCCAATGGCCAAAGCTGCCGGCAATGACCGAGATATTGGGATAGATGACGGTCCAGGCTAGTATCAGAAGCAACGGAAGCGCCGCGAGTGTTGCGATACGCTCGGCGCGGCTTCGCCCACCGAACCAGCGGGCGATCGTCACGGAACCATCGGAACCGGCCGCGTGATGCGCACGCCGACTGTGTTGCCAATTTCGATGCGGGCTCGTGACGCTACGTCGATGACAATCTCATGATCGAGCCGCAGACGATACATAAAATCTGCTCCTGCGAACCGCCGAGTATCCACGACTGCGTGCCACTCGCCATTCGTTCCTTTTCCTTCGTCATGCGGAACGATTTCAACGGCCTCCGGGCGCAATACGATCACTCCCGTCTCTCCATCAGACAATCCGGCGAACGAGCTTAACGCGACTTGATGCGTGGTGCCATCAATCGTCACATCTGCGGCGTTACCATGTCGTCGCGCGTGAACCAGTGTCGCATGACCGATGAACTTGGCCACCTGGCGAGATGCCGGCCGATCGTAGAGATCTTCTGGCGAGCCAACCTGCAGCACTCGGCCCAGTGACAGAAGGACAATGCGGTCAGCTATCGCAAACGCATCATCCTGATCGTGGGTTACAAAAAGCGCGGGCGCCTTGGTAGCCTTGAGCGTCGCACGCAGTTCATCGCGTGTGCTCGCACGAAGCGTGGGATCAAGGTTGGAGAGTGGTTCGTCCAGAAGAAGAAGCCGCGGCTCGATCACAACCGCGCGGGCAAGTGCCACGCGCTGCTGCTCCCCGCCGGATAGCTGTTGCACCATGCGCTCGCCCTTGCCGTCGAGCCCGACACGCTCCAGTGCAGACGCAGCACGCTGACGCCGTTCCGCACGGCGGACGCCCCGTGCCTCCAAACCGAAAGCGACGTTTTCAATCACCGACATGTGCGGGAATAGAGCATAGTGCTGAAACACCATCCCGAATCCGCGCTTTGCCGGTCCGAGTCGCGTAAAATCCTGACCGCCGAACAACACGCGGCCGCCATCTGGCTGCTCGTAGCCAGCGACGATTCGCAACGTTGTCGTCTTTCCCGACCCGGACGCCCCCACGAGGGCAACCAACTCATCCGGTCGTACCTCGAACGAGACCTGATCGACCGCCCGTTGGCCATTGAACGAACGCGCAATTGCGTCGACAACCAACCCGTCGTTGCCCTCACTCATCCGTGATTCCTTATGTGTGAATCCCAATACCTCATCCACTCGTTCAGATGCTTCGCCAGCAGATCCTGATCCACCGGCATCGGCTTGATCTGCTTCATCGCTGTCTGTATCCAGGCTGGGAGAGAATCCTGAGGAATATCGGTACGTGCCGGAATGCGCAGAAACTGACGGGACGCCTCAAGTTGCGCATGTTCGGACGTCACAAATTCGTAATACAACTCCGCCTCACGCGGATGCTTGGTGCCGCGGACGATCGCGATCGCATCCACGAGCAGCGGCGTACCGCTCTTGGGAATGACATAGTCGATCGGTATTCCAACACGGTCCCGCATCGTCGCCACGTCCGGCATGTCCCACAATGTGATCAACCCTTCCCGACTCTTCAGTTTCTGGTACAGTATCGTGGGATTGAGTACATACTCCTTGGTATTTGCATCAAGCCTTAGGAGCCAGTTGTAAGCGCGCTGCGGTGATCCCGTCTCCGTAATGCTCTTGGCGATCATCGCGCCGAATATCGCACGCATCGTCCCCGATGCAATCGGATCGCGAATTATCACCTTGCCGCGCCACTTGGGGTCCACTACGTCTTCCCAGTCCTGTGGCGCGCTATCGCGCGGTATGGCGTCACCGTTATACGCGATTACTTCTGGCGTGAGATACGTGCCATACCAGAGATCCTTCGGATCATGCGCTTCGGCGGGTACGGCGTTCGCCCAGGTCGGGCGATACGGTTGCAACAGATTCGCCTGCGCTGCACGAGCGAACGATTCGCTTGGCGCGCCAAACCAGACATCCGCCTGCGGGTTCACAGCTTCGCCACGAATACGATCCAGAACTTCCTGTGATCCCATATCCACCCACTGCACGTCTATCGTCGGATTTTTTTTCTCAAACTCCGTTTCGTAGAACTTGAGTAGATCGATGCCGTGCGGAGAGTAGACAGTGAGTACGGTCCGGTTGTCATGCACGCACGACCCAAGCATCACCGCCATCACAGCACAGGCGATGCCCACCCCGGCGCGGCGAAGCTTCATCTCAATAGGTTCGCGAATATCCGAGCGCCACCGGGGACCGCGGCTGGAAGCTGACGGAATAGCGCGAGAGTGACGTACGTGTACCGACCCTTCCCGACTGTCGCGGTCAGTATTCCAGCGGTGTTCGCCGATTCGCCCGGATCATTCATGCTCAACATCGCCGAGTAATGCGGATCAAAAGTGGTCGGCATGTACGTGGCACGCTCCTGCACCCAGCCAGCAAAGTCGGCATTCGTGATCCGATTCGGAGAATCGAGGAATGCGTTTCGTGGCTCGAGTATCGTGACTTGCGCGTTCTCGTCCGTTACGCGCGCGGCTGGACGAGCCAGCGTGATCGCGTATGGCATCAATCCCGGCCTCTGCATCTCGTTCTGGCCGTACTGAACAACCAGATTTCCTCCAGCTCGCACGTAATTCATCAGGTACGAGTTGTTGTTGACAAGCAGCTGGTTGGCCTGGTAGGCCCTCGGACCGATAACGATCGTGCTGTATGAGGCTAGATCCGTCGTCGGTAACGAAGCGGGATCGATATCGTGAATGACGAGACCCAGATCCCGCAGTGCGTTCGCGACATTATCGCCGACACCTTGGATATACCCGATCGTCGCGTGCGCTGGTACCACAACATCCACAGCCTGAATCGGGACGTCAGCCGCGCGATACATCCGCTCCGGTGTGATATGCGGATACTCGATCGGGATGAACCCTACGCTATCTCTCTCTGCCCCATCGATTGCCACCGCACGTACATGATGCACGCCGGGGGCAAGTCGACCGGTCACGCGAAATGTGATGGTCCGCGTCGCGCCAGCCTCGAGAGCCACGTTGCGATTCGCAGAATCGGTTTTGAGTCCCGACGGGAGCGATACGGAAAGTAAAATGTTGTGGGTTGTTGGCCATGACGAAAGCAACGTAACCTGGAATGTTCGATCCAGCGGGGCGCCGGCTCGCGCGAGTTCAACATCTCGTGTAAACGTGACGGAAATGCCCGGCGCCGTCGCCAGCGGCCGTTCCACTTCTCCCAGGACCGGGTCCGCGTAACGGTAAACTGCAGGCGTTCTGATGGCGATCGGCTCATGTCCGGGCAACTTCACCTCGACCGGCAGCCAGCCCGACCTTTCCCGCGCGTCGTCAGAGATTGAATCCGACGCGAATGCGAAAAGATCGCCAATTCTTGGACGCACCAGCCAGTACGGCTGAGTTATCCTGTCACCGTGCACGTAAATAGTGTGGAGCGAACTGCTGTCCACAACACCGCGAATGTACACCGCTACGTGAACCGGCACACTGTCGCCCAATGCAACGCGAGCACGATCGGCGATAGCTTCGACATCAACTCCTGCATCCGCTTGTGCAATCCGGCTCCGATCGGCCTGCGTCACACGCAGCGTTGTGTCGATTCCGTCAAACATGGAGCGCTCGGATGCCGCTGGAGTCGCCGCGTTCACTCGTGTCTCTTCACGGCGAAGATAATCCATCACCACGCCTTTCCGCGCCGTGCTCCCAAACCCTTGCGACTTGTGCTGACTGCGGCTCTCAGCGGCGATCTCCGCGTATGTCAACCCAAGTATGGGATCGTACTCGCCAACATTCATTGATATGGTGGCATCCGCGCTCGAAAACCGCGCACCACGGTAGAATTTGAGCACACTCCACGGCGCGCCGAATTTCCGCGTGGGAAATCGTACCGTATCAGCTGCGGCATCGTACACCTCACGCGCCAGGATTCCCGCAACCTGATGCTGCCCGTGCCCGTCGCGCGGCGTTCCGGAAAACACGGAAACGATGATCTGCGGCTGGAAGCCGCGCACAACCTTGACCATGTCGCCAAGTACTGAATCGCGCGGCCAGTGGGAAAAGCTCTCCGCAGCAGTCTTCGAGAATCCAAAGTCATATGCACGCGTGAAGTACTGATGCGCTCCGTCAATGCGACGAGCCGCAAGTAGTTCCTGCGTGCGAATCACCCCAAGTGCTTCGCCAAGCTCGTTGCCGATAAGATTCTGCCCGCCATCGCCACGCGTCAGCGACAGATATGCAGTCTCAGCTCGGTGTCCGCGCGCAAGCCACGCGATGAGTTGCGTATCCTCATCGTCCGGGTGCGCACCAATTACGAGGACTCTGGTATGAACACCCGCCGCAGCTTTCGCCTCAGCGGAAGCGACAATGCCGCGCTCCTGAGCTTTCAGGCAGAGCGGCATCAATGCTATCGTCGCAGCGGCAGCTGCAGCCGACAGCAACATGTGCCGGCACGTACGTGCAACCGTCACCACCGTCAACGTGCCGCTGCGCGAGTGCGACCGCCCTGTGCCGGTTGAGGTAATGTCAGAACGTCGGTGACGATGCGTTCCTGCTCAGCCTTGTGAGGCTCCGAGTAGCCCTCGGCAGGACTCGCGCGCTCTGCGCGACCGATGTATCGAATGGAGATTGCATTACCCGTTGAGACACGCAGTCGCGGCCATACAAATGTCCACGCACCCATGTTCTTCGGTTCTTCCTGTGCCCAGACGACGTCTTCAATTGCTGGGTATGAGTCCACCACGGCCGCAATTTCTTCGTGCGGCCATGGGTACAGTTCTTCAACACGGACCAGCGCCACACCCTCAGCGCCACTTCGCTTACGCTTCTCGAGAAGATCGTAATAGATCTTGCCGGTGCAGAACACGATTCGCTTGACGCTCTCTCGCTGCTGCATCATCGCGATATCGTCGATGACAGCGCGAAACGACCCGCCTGCGATCTCGCTCAGCTTCGAAGCAGCTTCCGGCAGGCGGAGCAGGCTCTTGGGCTGCATCAGAATCAAAGGCCTGCGCTCGGTACTGTGCGCTTGACGGCGGAGAATGTGGAAGTACTGAGCCGGTGTAGAAGGGTATGCAACGCGCATATTACCCTCGGCACAAAGCTGTAGATATCGCTCCAACCGCGCACTCGAGTGCTCTGGCCCACCGCCCTCATATCCATGCGGCAACATCACCGTTAGCGACGATTCCTGCCCCCACTTTGCCCGCCCTGACGAAATGAATTGATCGACGATAATCTGAGCAACGTTGGCAAAATCACCGTACTGCGCTTCCCACATCACAAGCGTATCGTCAACCGATACACTGTAGCCGTACTCGAACCCAAGAACTGCAGTCTCCGACAACGGAGAATTGAATACTTCGAGGTGCCCCTTCGCGGAATCGATGTGCTGCAGGGGCGTATACGTCTCGCCGGTATCGGCGTCGTGCAGTACGTCCTGGCGATGCGAGAACGTTCCACGCTCTACGTCCTGCCCCGTAAGACGGACCGACTTCCCTTCGAGCAGTAGCGATCCCAGAGCAAGCGCCTCCGCATGGCCCCAATCAATACCGCCAGCATCTCCCATGGCGTCGCGGCGGCGCTGTAGTGTCCGTGCAACTCTGCTGTTGGCCTTGAATCCATCAGGCCACGCCAACAGCGACTCGTTGAGCGATTGCAATATCGCCACGCTGACAGCGGTCGGCTGAACCGACCCCGTATCGCTTGGCACTGGCGCAGGCGTAGTCGCACCAACACTCCTCGGGCCAGCCTGAATCTGCTCCAGATTCGCCATGATCTCCTTCTCTACAGCCTGCATCTCGTCAGAAGTAATCACGCCTTCAGCAACCAATCGCTCGCCCCAGACTTCGCGCGGTGTCTTGTGCGCGCGAATCTTCGCGTAGAGCATCGGCTGCGTAAATGCCGGCTCGTCCGTCTCATTGTGACCATGCCGACGGTAACTGACCAGATCGACCACTACATCCTTCGCAAACGTCGCACGATACGCCATCGCAAAGCGCACAGCCTGAATACACGCGAGCGCGTCATCACCGTTCACGTGCACCACAGGAATGTCGTACCCCTTGGCCGGATCGCTCGCATATCGCGTCGAGCGCCCCTGGTCGGGATCTGCCGTATACCCGATCTGATTGTTCACGATGATATGGATTGTCCCGCCGGTCCGGAATCCCTCCAGCAGCGAAAGATTCATCGTCTCGGTAACTATCCCCTCGCCCGTAAACGCCGCGTCACCATGAACGCAAACCGGAATCACGGCAGCCTCGTCCTGCGTTCCCTTGGCTGTCCGCTGCTTGGCCCGCGCCACGCCCTCGAGGACCGCGTTCACAAATTCGAGATGGCTCGGATTCGGAACCAGAGTCAGTGCAATCTGACGACCGCCAATCTCCCGTGCCCCATCGGCTCCCTGGTGGTACTTCACATCACCGCTTGTATCCACCGCGCCATCTGGGTGCTTTCCGTCAAACTCGTCGAAGATTGTCGCGTACGACTTGCCAAGTACATGCGTAAGCACGTTGATGCGCCCGCGATGGGCCATTGCCATCGCAACTTCGCGAGATCCGCCGAGAGCAGCGATGCCGATGATCTCGTCAAGCATGACGACGAGCGCATCACTACCCTCGATTGAGAAACGCTTGTACCCCTGATACGCACGCCCGAGAAAGCGCTCAAGTGCATCGACTTCGGTGAGGCGCTTGAGAATCTGCTTCTTCTCCGCCGCACTCAGATCCTGATGATAGGTCCCACTTTCAATTGCCTCGCGTACCCATTTCCTCTCGTCGAAGGACCCAAGATGCTCAAACTCGAACCCCATCGTCGACGAGTAAAGCGAACGGAGCCTGGCGGTCGCATCAGCCGCCGTAGCGTCGCTGGTTCCGAGCGCGCTTCCCGGAATCGATTTGAGCTGGGCCTCCGTAATACCATGGCTCTCGGGCGTCAGCTCTGCCGCCCCGGTCGGCTTGCTTCCTAGCGGATCAATACTGACAGCAAGATGGCCGTAGGCGCGGATCGCATCGAGGAGTGCGGCTGCCCCCGCCGCTGCGCGAAGCATTTCGACCGAGATTCCGCCCGCCGCCGCTCCGCCCGCTCCGCCCGCTCCGCCCAGCTGCTCCGCAAACCGGAAAAACTGACGCCAGGATTCATCTACCGCGGATGGATCACGCCGGTAGGTATCGTAGATCGCGACGATGTAGCCGTCGTTGAAAACGCTTGTAATGGCTTCCGTACTCATAGGCTCAATTTAACCGATTCCGATCCCGCTTTCTGCGCACGGAAAATCAGCCCCGCACGTCTGCTCGAAGCGACTCGGCCGTCATAGCGGAGAAACTGTCCTCGCCGGGCCGAAAACGCGGTCGCGTGGACGCCGCACGCAGGAGTTTCTGCGCTGCCGATGACGAAAGGACTGGGAGATAGAGAAATCCCGCAATTCCGTTACAGTCAAGAGGCGCCAGTTCGTCCGAGCGCCGAGAAAGACTCACTGCGACAATGGGCGTGTTGCGGAGCACTGCGTCGCACTCCCACTCATCCAGCGGATGGGAAGTGAGCAGCTCATACTCGCAGACGACAACGTCCGGCGCTTGCGCTCGAGTCGCGTCGACTGCCCCCTGCACCCCAACTACGCCAATGGTGGTCACATCGGCATGCTCGAAGAACCGAGCCAGATGACTCGCGATATACTCGTGACGCGCGACGCAGACGACGAACAGGGGTCTCAATATGGCAGCCTCACTAGGCGATTCATGGAATGATGCCGTACTACCGGGTGCGCCGAAAGTGTCAGCGATATCGGTTGAAGCCAGAATTTCCTGTCTCCGGGCGAAAAAAGGGCGGCCACGAGGCCGCCCTTCGGTCGATCCTAACCGGAGTGGTCACCGGCTACTAGGGCCGATTTGGTACCTTCTTCTTGTCGACGTTGTTCCCGATCACAGCCCCCAAGATTCCACCCGCGGCCGCACCGATTACTCCACCTTTGACCTTGTTCTTGCTTGTGACCGCTCCAATTATCGCGCCGGCGCCGGCACCGATCGCGGCATCACGGTTTGTGTTCTTTTCAACGTGAGTTCCGGCGGAACGGCTTGCGCCACTGCTCGCCGCGCTACTCTCGTAAACGTGGTGTACGACTGTCCTGTTCGTCGTACCGGATGTCCTCGCGGCTGCGGTATTGGCATGCGCACGCTCAAGGGCAGAAATGCTGTCCGTCGCCGCCGTCTGATTCGCCTGGGACGCAAGGGACAGGTCACTGTTCAAAGCATCGTTGGCCTGCTTGTCGCCGCCCCCTGAGCATCCGAACGCGAGAACGGCTAGCGACAGCGCTGCAAAACGAGAAAGGACCTTCATTTTACTACTCCAATTTTTACGAGGAACTACGTAGTGCCAATGGCTCTGCTAAGGCAGAGAATGTGCCATTGCCGCCTCCAAACGCTCGCTGCGGCGGCGCCAGCTTTTACGGTTTAACTGGTGCCTTCAGCTTACACCGGTCCCCGCATCAGAGTTCGAACCCGCCACAGGGTTGCTTGTGAGGAACCTGACAGGGATTCCACCATTGAGCGATTCGAACACCCGTTCTAATGGTAAGCCCAACTGACGCTCGAGCTCCGGCGCCGCCGTCAGGATCCCCAGCTTCCAATCCACCATCTGCGACCGCATAATCGACCCAAGCGATGCATAAAGGTTTCGAACATCCGTTCCAATCCGAATTCCATACGGGGGGTTCGTCATCAGCCAACCACTGCCCTTGCGCCTGATGTCGACGGCCTCGGAAAGCGAACGCTGCGCCACCTCCACGTCACCGCTAACCCCCGCCCGCTCGATGTTCGATGCTGCGGCAGCAACCGCGCCGGCGTCGCGGTCGCTGCCACTGATCGGCGAGGCGGCCTTTTCCAGCGACTCTGACTGGGCCTGGTCGCGAAGCCCCCTCCACGTCGACTGATCGAATCCGGGCCACCGTTCGAATCGGAATTCCCGCTGAGAACCCGGGGCTATTCGGCGTGCGATCAGGGCAGCCTCTATCAGAATTGTGCCGGACCCGCAAAGCGGGTCGAACAGTGGCTCCTCCGCCCGCCAGCCGGCGGCGAGCAGCATCGCAGCCGCGAGCGTTTCCCGCATGGGGGCCTTGGCGGTGGCTTGGCGATATCCTCGCTTGTGCAGCAACGCTCCCGAGCTGTCCGCACTCAACGTCACGCTGTCGTGATCGATCCGAACGACAAAAAGTTGCTCGCCTCCAAATCCCTCGTGATCTTCCAATGCCTCGGGATCACGGGTCGGGGTGCAGCCCGTTGCCGCGGCGACGCTTTGTGCGAGCCGCTGTGCGACCGCACCACTGTGGTATAGAGCCGATTTGTGACAGCTGACACGAAACCTGACTTGATCGCGCGCCCGAACAAATCGACCCCACGGAAGGTGTTTGGCGCGCCGCTCAAATTCAGAGAAGGAGTCGGCGTGGAACGTTGCGACACGTACCATTACCCTCGAGGCCGTGCGCAGCCATAGATTCGCACGATACAGGTCGCGCGCCGTGCCACGCCACTCGACACCCCCGCGTGACAGTTTGGTCTGCCCGAAACCGAGTAGCGCCAACTCCGACGCCGTAACCTTTTCCAGGCCTGGCGCGGTCGTTGAATAGAGTTCGAGCAATGATTCAGTCATATATTTTCGTGTCGTGACGTTAAGCATCCCTGCCCGCAAGTGACAGTGCCAATCAAAGTTTATCCGCGCCATCACTACGTTCTCGCCTTCACGACGGCTCTGGGCGTGGCCTACCTGACTCTCGCGATTTTTCGGCACACGGCGCCAATTAAACGGCTTCGGCGGCTTGGGGGAGACTGGACGGCGGCCGTGATCCCACGCCTTCTCGCTGTAATAACCTTCGTTGCCGGAGCTTTGCTCCTGTTCTCGGGCGCGACACCAGCAGTAGCGGCACGAATACGATCGCTCGACGCCTGGATCCCGCTACCAATCATAGAAGTGTCGCATTTTGCAGCAAGCCTCGCCGGTGTGATGCTGCTGATTCTCGCACGCGGTGTAGAGCGACGTCTCGATGCGGCGTATCATCTGACCATTGGGCTGCTCGTCGCAACAATTTTCCTGTCGCTGCTTCGCGCGCTCGACATCGAACAGGCCCTTGTTCTCGCGCTCATGCTCGCGGTCTTCATCCCAAGCCGGAAATATTTCTACAGAAAAAGCTCTCTTGTAGAAGAGCGATTCTCAGCACCCTGGATCGCAGCCATCCTGCTTGTCACACTCGGCTCGATCGGCCTTGGACTCGTCTCCTACGCTAACCTGCACATTTCGACCGAGACGCTTTCACGCTTTGCCACCCACGCGCAGGCCGCAAGATTCCTGCGCGCAAGCGCCGGTGTACTCGGCGTACTAATCGTCTTTGCCGTCCTTACGCTGGTTCGTACCGCGCGGATGCCGTTACCCCGGCCCACCCAGGCTGATCTGCAGCTTGCACGCGAAATTGCCGGTGCTTACCCACACGCCGCGGCCCAACTTGCGTTCCTCGGCGACAAGTCGATCCTGTTCAACGCTTCGAAAACAGGGTTCATCATGTATGGCGTGCACGGTAAAAGCTGGGTTTCCCTTGGAGACCCCGTTGCATCGCCGCATGACGCCGCAGAGCTGATCCAGAGCTTCATACAACTCGTCGATCAGCATGGCGGGTGGGCGGTCTTTTACAAGGTGGCTCCGCATCTGCTCTACGTGTACCTCGACTACGGACTGGATGTCGTCAAACTGGGAGAAGAGGCGAGAGTATCGCTGGTGGATTTCTCACTCGACGGCTCGGCACGCAAGAATCTCCGCCGAGTTTGGCGCAAGATGGTCGATGACGGATATTCGTTCGAAATGGTTCAACCCTCGCAGATTCCGGGAATCCTTCCTGAGCTTCGCGCAGTCTCCGACGAATGGCTTCAACAGAAAAAGACACGCGAAAAAGCATTTTCTCTCGGCGCATTCAGCGATGCCTATGTTCTGCGACATCCGATAGGAGTTGCGCGAAAGGATGGCCGTATCGTTGCATTCTCAAACGCATGGCTCTCCGGAAACAAGATCGAGATCGAAGCGGATCTGATGCGCTATAGGGCCGATGCGCCTCCGGGAATCATGCGATATGTGCTTATTGAGATGATGCTGTGGGCGGAACAACAGGGATTCAGCTGGTTCAATCTCGGCATGGCCTCTCTGAGCGGGCTGAGCGTACATCGCGGCGCTCCGTTCTGGAATCAGCTCGCGGTCACGATGCGCGGATACGGCGAGCGCTTCTACAACTTCCAGGGCATTCGGGAATTCAAGCAGTGGTTCCACCCCGTTTGGGAACCGCTCTTTCTTGTAAGCCACGGCGGAGCGAAGCGACCGGTGATCCTCGCAAATATTGCAGCACTGATTTCTGGAGATCTCCACGGAGTGGTCAGGAAGTGAAAAATGCGTAAGACCCGAGTCGCCATTGCGATAGTCGTCGTGGCAACGCTGATAAGACTCACTCTCGCCGCCGTGATACCGCTCTTTCCCGATGAGACGTATTACTGGGACTGGAGCCGCCACCTTGCCGCGGGCTACTTCGACCATCCGCCCGGACTGCCGCTGCTCATCCGCGCCGGCACAACCCTATTCGGGGCAACCGCTTTCGGAGTGCGCATCGGTGCCGTTCTCGCTGGTGTCGTGGCGTCGCTGGCAATGATCGTGACGTCATGGCGACTCGCCGACACCAGTGACGTCAGCGCGGTAAGCGACGGCGATGGATTACGTTCGATTCTCGACGATCCCGGCGTACGCGCGGCTTTATTGCTCGCCGTTATTCCCGCTGCACTCGTGGGTTTCGTCATTGCTACCCCCGACGCACCACTGCTTGCTGCAATTGCACTGACGGTCGCCGCACTCGAGCGCGCAATCGCATTCCCACCACGTTCGCGAGAGACGTTTGGCTGGTGGTGCGCCGCTGGATTAGCGCTTGGCGTCGCCTTCTGCTCCAAGTACACCTCTGTGCTTATTCCATTTGGGGTGTTTGTCGCGCTTCTCTCGAGGCGAGATCTGCGTGTGCGGCTTGCAGAGCCCGGTCCGTATGCTGCAACGATTATCGCACTCTTGGTCCTCGCACCAAACCTTGTCTGGAATTCACACAACGGCTGGATCTCATTCACCTTCCAGCTTCATCATGGCCTGGGGCAGACGCACGGTTCGATTTTGGGGCGTGAGCTCGCAGTAATTGGCGGACAGCTTGGCTTGATCTCCCCCATCATTGCGGTGATGGCAGCCATCGCAGTGGCTCGTGCGATTCGCCAGGTGTCGGATGCAAGGCGTTTCATGCTGGCCGTGATCGCAACTACCGTTTTCGTTTTTTTCCTCGTCAGTGCGATCCGGCGCCCGGTAGAACCCAACTGGCCCATTCCAGCGCTCGTCGCCGCGCTCCCTTTGCTCGCAACTGTTCCACTTCGCGGCCGCAGCCGCGCCTGGTTTACGGGTGGCAGCGTGTTCGGCGCAGTCTGTATTCTACTCGTAGCAACCCAGGCTATTGCTCGCATACTTCCCGTAGCTCCGCGTCGCGATCCGATATCAAAGGCGTATGGTTGGTCGGATCTTGCACAGGCAGTTCAATCCGCTCAAACAAAAGCGCACGGTTGCAGCGTGACGTGGATTGCGGCAGACAGATATCAGGACGCATCCGAGCTGGCGTTCAATCTCCCTGATAACCCGCGAGTATTCGCACTCAATCTGGGCGGCCGAGCCAATCAGTACGATCTCTGGCCCCGCATCTACTCAGTTGCACAACCGACTGACTGTGCATTGATCGTCGTCGATACGGGCGACCCTGGCGAGCGTGTGGTCAGACGGCTGGGCGCCGCACAAGCGACTCTTTTGGGTCCCGCATTGCTGGCTTGGCGTGGCGCTCCGGTCGGTCGACGCGCGATCTGGCTCGTGCGAGGAATCCCTCCGGAGCCAGTCCCTCAGGTCGAGCTGTCACCCGCTCAGACAGCTGCACTTTCGGCGGCCGCAGTAGCGCTTCAATCGCATCGCCAGATGCTCGATTCATTAGTCTCGATCTATGTTCGCGGACCGGGGCCAGACCTGGTTACAACAACTGCCGGAACCAACGTCACCAGCGCCGATCAGAAAGCCACCATCGACAGGCGACTCGACTCACTTCACGCTCTGCTTCGCAGCTCCGGTTTCACAGGCGTATATCGCGACGCGCGGTATCACGAGTGCACCTTCGTCAGGGCGTCCGAGCGCGATAGCACCGACTACGGGTACGTCTTCGCTCCCGACGGCTGCCGCTTGGCCGACAGCGAAGGCGACGGCATCTTGCGCCTGGAGCACGCACAGGATTCGTGGTACGCATACGCGTCACCCGAGCGCCGGCCCGATTGACGAGCCGGAGTCGCGCTTGATCTGTTCGCGCCGAGCCCGGAAAAACGGAATGGTTCGTGCCTATGAGGGGTTCAGAATGTCAAAGAATTCGAAATCGGCGGGGATCTCCAGATCCGCCGCTCGGTCCGTGCTATCCAGTAGATTCGGCCACCCGGATTTCCGTCCCGGACAGTGGGAACCTGTCAATTCCATTCTCTCCGGACGCGACACCCTCGTAGTCATGCCCACCGGGAGTGGCAAGTCCGTCATTTACCAACTTGCTGCACTGATGACTCCAGGACTCACAGTTGTGGTGAGCCCCTTGATAGCGCTGATGAAGGATCAGCATGACAAACTCGGCGCGATCGGCGTTGATTCCGTAGCCATTCATTCGCATCTGTCGTCAGCCGAGGCAAGAGAGACGCACCGACAACTTGCCGCGGGCGAAGGCGAGATCCTCTACGTGACACCGGAACGGTTCAGAGACCGGGACTTTTTTGAGCAGCTGCTGCAGCGGAATGTGTCGCTTTTTGTTGTCGACGAAGCGCATTGCGTGTCGCAGTGGGGTCACGATTTCCGGCCAGACTACCTGACGCTTGGTTCCATAGCGCAACGTGTTGGCAGGCCGCCGATCCTTGCGCTCACAGCGACAGCGACCCAGACAGTCCGCGACGACATCATCCGTCAACTTGGCATGCGTGATCCGTTCATTACCGTCACTGGATTTGCCCGGCCGAATCTCCGCTTCGATGTCGTGCGAACCGTCAACGATAACCTGAAAGATCACATCGTTGAGAACATGCTCCGCGAGACGCCAGGTTCGGGCGTCATCTACGCGGCGACTGTCAAGGAGGCTACCCGGCTTCATACGCAGCTCCGTGAGAAGTTCGACGGCGAACTGGACATAGGGCTGTATCATGGCAAGATGCCAGCTGCCGATCGCCGCGATACGCAGGATCGCTTCATGGGCGGTTCGCTCAAGGCGATCGTTGCCACAAATGCATTCGGACTCGGAGTTGACAAGCAGGATATGCGGTTCGTAATCCACTATCACTTCCCAGGTTCGATAGAGTCGTATTACCAGGAGGCCGGACGCGCTGGCCGTGATGGAGCGCCCGCAACTTGCACACTGCTCTATCGAGTCGAAGACAAACGCATTCAATCGTACTTCCTCGGTGGTAAGTACCCCGAGGTATCCGAAGCCGCGCGCGTCGCCATCGCACTTGAGAAGTACGACGCCGATGCGCTCGCACCGCTTGCCGATCTCGCAGACGTCACCGGCATCGCCAAGCGTAAGGTCAAGATCGTGCTCGCCTTACTCAAGAAGCACGGATTGGCGCGAGAGCACAGAGGTAACAAGTGGCAGCGATTGCGCGACAATCTCACGTCGGTCGACCTCACCGCAGATCTCACCGACTATGAAGACCGCCGTTCCAGGGACCAGGCGCAACTCAACACAGTAATCCAGTTCTGTCAGACCACCGGCTGCCGCACGCGATTCATTCTTGAGCACTTCGGCGAGGAGATCGACGCTGGATGGACGTGCGGAAATTGCGATGCCTGCGATCAGCTCTCCGCATGGGAGCGGCTTCGTACGGCCTGAGGGATCGTCTGCAGGCGTCCACCCACACGAAAATTTTCGTAGGTTTATGGCCATGCCGATTTCGCCGCTCGCGAAACAGTTATTCCAACGCACTCGCTGGTTGTTTCTGGCATTCCTTGGTGCGTGGCTGATTCCGCTGTTTGTCGACTTCCCGACAAAATACGAAGCCCGATTCGACCGCGCCTTCCAATTTGTCGCGATCGTCGCGCTATTCCTGCAGTTGGGAATCTGGACGAGTGTTCTCGTCACACACTGGTCGCGTTCCTACATTAAACGACATGGGCACGAGCGCAGTGATGCAACCACGATCCAGGCGATCTCTCTAGTCATCAAAGTCGCACTCTGGATAATTCTTGCCGTACTGACACTCGAACAGGGTTTCCATCAGAACGTAACCGCGCTCGTTGCCGGTCTTGGCGTTGGTGGAATTGCGATCGCCTTTGCCCTGCAGAACGTACTCAGTGACTTGTTTGCCGCCATGTCCATCGTCACCGACAAACCGTTCGTGATAGGCGACTCCATCACAGTAGACAGCTTTTCCGGCAAGGTTGAATACATCGGCCTCAAGTCGACTCGCGTCCGCTCGGATACCGGTGAACAGATAATCTTTGGAAACAGCGATCTCCTGAAGGGCCGCATCCGTAATTACGGCCGAATGGATGAGCGTCTCGCAATACTCACAACGAGTGTTGCGGGCAGTACTCCTCCAGACAGACTTGTCCGTATTCCCATCATGATTCGAGAGATCGTCGAAAATCTTCCAAATACCCGCTTCGTTCGCTCATCCCTCACGGCAATCGGAGCAACGACCATTGATTTCACGACTCGCTACTATCTCACCGATCCGGCCTACCAGGTCTATGTCGACGCACAACAAACCGTCATGCTTGAGATCATGCGAAGATTGAAAGTCGACGGCACGACGCTGGGCGTCGAGGTGGAAGGCGCAATGAAGGAGAGACTCGCCGGTTTACGCGACCCGATGCCGGTCAACTGATTCTTCCGACTATTCGCGTGATTGTGCGTTGGCCGCTGCACGCTTCAGCCGCACAATCATCGCGTTGAGACCGACCTCCCGCGCATTCAGTCCCATACCGGTCATCAGTGTCTGGACAAAATCTGCAGGTATGCCGAGCGTGACTTCCGGCGGCTGATCGTTGACCGCCGCAAACACAATCGCGAGCACCGCAGCAACCGTCGGCGATTGACGCACATTCACGTCCGCATAAAAATGCATCAGACCGTCGCCAATCTCCGGGAATATATCAACGCGCGTCTGACACTCCGGAACCGTAAATTGACTCCGATCCACATCACGGTAACGCTCCGGAACTGGTTCCAGCTTCCGCGAATACTGAACGAGCGCTTGCATCCTCTCGTTCCGATCCATCGCTGAAAATCGCCGGAGCACCCGCGCGATCGACTCGGGTATCTGTTCTGAAGACCTGCTCACAGCCGCATCCCGATTACTTGCTCTCCCCGATGCCGCTCTTCGACACGAGCTGCGCCGCGAGGACAGTTTGAATCACGCTCGTGATATTATTCGTCGCACCGTCCGCCGCACTCGTACCATCGCTCGAAATATTTATTATCCGTGCCTGCGCGAGCGCGCCCGCGATCGTCGGCGCAATCTGTGGCAGCAGCTCGATCTGCCGATACCGAAAATAGCTCTCTCCACCAGCCTGGATCGCCGCGTTAACCTTCGCAATGCTTTCGGCGTTCGCCGTAGCAACGCGAGTGATGCGAATGGCCTCCGCGTCCGCCGCCGCTTCAGCTTCAATTTTTACTCGCTCGGCGTCAGCGCGCGCCTGAGCAATCTGCGTCGCCTCGAGCTCTGACGTGCGCTGGACCGCGAGCGCATCCTGCTTGAGCGCCTCGGCCTGCGCAATCAACGCTGCATTGGATGCCTTCGTCTGTTCGAGTTCGCGCTGCTTGTCGGAAATCACGCGCTCGGCTTCCAGCTGCGCCTCCTTCGCGCGACGCGCCTGCTGAGCGGATACAATGTCGGCGTTGGCCTGCGCCTCCGCGGCGGACTGGCGGCGCCTTGCGTCTGCAACCTCCGACTGAACAACCTTGATGTTCAGGGAATTGAAGCCGAGACCAAGGTCCGTAAGTTCGCGCGAGCACGCCTTGCGGATGATTACGGCCAAAGGATCGTCATCATCATCCGTCGGAGGTACCTCCGTTAAAGCCATCGGAGACGATACCGGACCGGTCAACGCAATTCCCCCTGACTCGGCGGCAGCTTGCGCTGGCAATGCGCGCGGTGCGGTCTTGGCCGAGAATAGCTGGTCATGCGTGAGCAGGTTGATCGCCCGTCGTCCAGAGCTTGACAGTAGATCGGTGATCGTGCTCATCTGATCCGGCTCCGGCTTCGCGAAGAACCTGTTCGCAGCCGTCTTGATCATCGCGTCCGTCTCCCCGACAGAGACAATCGCGCTTGCGAGCACTCGTACCTTGATAGGCTGTGGATGCCCGTTCTCGTCCACATCGGCCGTCTGGTCGGTGATATCGAGATCTACGTTGATCACCTTGCTCGACAGCGTCGTTCCAGTTGTCAGAAGCGGGATCTCCTTTGATTTCCCCGGTCCGCGGTAAATCACCGTCCCGCCACCCGTCCAACTTACAAGCCTGATCGTTCCCGCCTCGACATTTCGCAGGAACGACGCGACGATCGTAGGAATCAGAATCAGGACGACAAATACGACGCCGACGATCAGCAGAATGGATTCCATGAGTTATTGATTGGTTGATGGAATTGCAGGCATGTTACGCTTTGCGTTCGTGCCCAACATACGACACCGTGCAGCGACTTCGAGCCGCGTCTACATCCTCAACGCGCAATACATCTCCGGCACGTACCCTCACACCCAGCGCACGGTCATCCGACCGCAGTGTGCCCAGGCACTGGACTATCTGACCGTCAACTTCGACCGAGATCAATCCCTGACCATTATCGTCGAACCCGCTCGCCGCGCGTGCCTCGCTCATCAGGCTGGCTTCGAGCGTCACCGCAGGGTTGGATGCAAACCGGAACAGAAATCGCCAGAGCGGCTCGACCAGCAGACGCTCGAAGACAAGAGCGCCAAGTACAGCTGCGGCAACGAGCAAGATTCCACCCAGAAACGGCCGTGCAACCACTCCTGTGAGACCAAAGCCTACCAGTAAGCTGAAGAGGGCTCGCGGCGAGGCCAGCGACAGCAAAGTTGACCTGATGCCGCCTGCACCTGTGTGCTGGGAGGCGGACATTTTGCCAGCAACATGCAGTTCGCCAGTGTGGCCCGCGTGCGAGCTACCGTCGCCGTGGTGCCCGGGCGCATGGCCAGCGGAGGCGTGTCCTCCGTCGTGCGATCCCGAATGCGCAAGACCCGTCGCAGCCATCGCAACCAGGCCCGCGCCGCCTAGCGCAAGAGCGAATGTGTAGGGGTCCATGAGATCGTAGTCCAATATACGCATCGCGAGCGGCGAGTAGCGGTAAAGCATGTTCTATCGCTACAAGCCGCCACACGCGTATTTCGCTACTTCTTTGCCGTAGCCCCGCTCACAATCGACGAAATTTGCGCCTCAAGTGAGCCCTTGGTCGAGCACACTACCGGTGCGCTTCCAAAAGCCATTGCTGATGCGGTCGCCTGGACGAGAGTCGCGATTTCCGTCGTGCTATCCGCTGTTGCGGTGAGCCGAGACACCACGCTCATATTGATCGAGTAAGTATCCGCGTTGTCTCCGCCGCCGCCGCTCCCGCATTCCAGCAGCGACGAGAGGCGCTGATTCCCGAGACTGTGGCTTCGTCTCATCCCGACATTCCCGAGTTCGTGAACTTCTGCCTGCACTGTCGTCAGCGGAATCCCAAGATCGGCATACGCCTTGGAGAGGCGTGCCCACGCCTCTCCAATCGGGACCCGCACCGTGGATCGTTGCGCAACCTTGAATTCCGGAGGAGTGTTCATCCGATCACCGCCCTGCGCGTTGCTGACTTGGACGGATGGACCGGAAGACACCCCTCCGCCGACCGAAGCACCGGACGCACACCCGGCCAGGCAAAAAATCCCGGCAATTCGCCAGGAACGTGGAGTACTAACCACTGATGGAGTCATGGCACTCCTCCGAAGCAAGATGGCCAGAGAATGTAGCGCTCTACGCTTGCAGCCGTAACTGGTATGGCACTCCTGCTAGCCTCCAACCAAGGCAGTCACACAGCGACGACCGGGAGCAGCGCTCTATGCCAGGCGGAAGCCGCGCTGGTTTCGAAGTGGGCTCGCCAGTCACCGACGGTTTGTACGCTCAGGTCAAACACACGACTGCCAGCCTCGATCGTCCCGTCCCGTGCCAGCTCCGAGAAACCGGCTCGATCGGTGGCCCGAACCGACCCATCCACTCCCCTGAAGTAAACGCGTGAATTGCCAAGGAGCGCAGTGCCCAGGCGTGTCTCCAGTCCTTGCAACACGCGGAACAACGCGTCCAACGAGCAACCAGATGCATTCTCAGCACGTTGGTCGACAGCAATGGCGAGAAAACGGCCGTCACGCCACTCGCGCGCGACCGTGAGCGGCGAGCCGTGCGCTCGCCAGTCTTCAAGGTACTCGTCAACGCTCTTCAGCAGCGTCGAGGCGTCGGTGGACGACAGTTCTTCGGCGCTCCCGAAGATCCACATGCGCGCGTCTTCCGGTAAGGAAGAAAAAGCAACAAGGGGCATGTCGCAATATAATCGCGCACACGCCCCTTTTAAGCTTCCCCGCAGTACCGCTTGATCGTGCTAGAACCCGCTGGCCGCAGCCTGTTGCATCGCCGCATGGTTCGCCGCGCTCGCGTCCGCACCGGAAGCCCCGGAACGGCTGCGAATCGCGTCTTCGAACGCTGCAAGTTCGATCACCATCGCCGCGCGAAGATGCTCTATGTCCTCGGTCGCGCCCTCTCCCTTCCATATCTTGTCGATCTGCTGCACTGTGCGAATTGCGCCAACGTTGAGCGCAGCTCCGCGTGCACGAGTAACGATCGAGTTGAGAAGCGGCGCGTCCGTTGAGCCAACCTGGGCCTGAGCAAGAGCGTCGTCAAGTTCGTGCAGCACCTGATGCGCAATCGCCAGCATCGGCTGGATCGTGCGCGAGTAGAAACGGAGACGCTTGCTCATCTCGCGCCATGATTCCCAGCGAACAGGCGAACGTTCCATCGCACGATTGATCCGACCAGCGAACGGCTGGATGGCTATTGGCTTCTTGACGAAGTCGATTGCGCCGTATCCGAGCGCGGTCTCGACGGTTTCAATGTCTGCCTGAGCTGTGCAGCACAACACAGGGATGTCGCGGAGATGCGGCATGCTGTGTTTTTCCTTGAGCAGGTCCAGACCATTCATGTCAGGCAGCATCATATCTGCTATGACCATGTCGATCGGCTGCGTTCGAAGCTGGTGCAGTGCCTCGGCACCAGTGTGCGCTTCGCAGTAGGCGTAACGCATCCGCTTTAACAGGGCGGAGATGATGTGGCACGTGACGAGGTCGTCTTCGATGATCTGGATCATAAAGCAATTATCGGCCGCAAAATCCGGGACTGTAGACGGGGGAAATAGCCCTTTCCGCCGGCTCGGTACGCTTGCGATCAGCCCGCTACGGCATGCGCCGGAAAGGCGGAGTCGAGTGCTTCCCGGACGCGTGCAAACTCGGCCTCCATGTCTTCTACAAGCGCTCTCGCACCACTCAGATCGTGCTTTTGCCCTGCGCCCTGCAAAGCCGCGCCAATTGCCGCCATCCCCGTAGCACCCATGTTGCCGCTGCTTCCCTTCAGAGCATGCCCCGTGCGCTCGATCGCCGGCAAATCGGCTCCCTCTACTGCAACATGCAGTGTCACAAGTCGGGAAGAAGTGTCCGAAACGAATGTTCCTATCAGGCGGTTTACAAACTCTTCTCCTCCCTCCGCCATGGCTGCCAGATTGTCCAGGACCGTCAGATCTACCGAAGTAGAAACCCGACTCTGCTCGGGAGCATCCGTTGTAAACTGTGCAGCTAGTGCTGCGACCAGGGCCGGATCAGCCGCGAAAGAGGTCGCCGGATTCGACTGCTCGGGCGCGTGGCGCCGTTCCACCCTTTCAGCCTGCCTATTCCCGCTGGAGGTGAAGACGTAATCACTGGCGTCGAGCGCCGCAGGCTTGGCGCCAGGCTTGACGTCATCAGGGATCCAGCACTCCATTGCCGTTTCCAGTTCTTCCAATGCGATCGGCTTCGGGATGAATCCGTCCATCCCAGCGTCAAGGCATCGGGCACGATCTTCACGCATCGCGTTCGCAGTCATGGCGATTATCGGAGTGTGTCGACCGCCAGATATCTCCCGCTCACGGATTGTGCGGGTAGCCATGTAGCCGTCCATCTCCGGCATCTGACAGTCCATCAAGACAAGGTCATACGGAAGTTGCGCTAGCATATCGACAGCTTCCTTCCCGTTCGACGCGATGTCGCACCGATAACCAAGTTTGTTCAACATGTGCGAGGCAACGCGTTGGTTGACCGGATTGTCCTCCGCAACAAGCACTCGCGCCCTTGCCTTGTCGTCGGAGTTGACCGCCCGCTTCGTCGTCGCGCGACGTGGACGCGGTGCAAGCTCCGGCCGAAGAACCCCACTCAAGGCGGCGAGCAGCTTCGTCGGACGAATCGGAAGCGAAAACGTCGCGTCGACGCCAGCCGCGACGGCGGTGTTTGCAGCCGGCTTCTGCCGCGGTTGCGACAGGGCTACGACGTTCCGAACTGCACTTCCGAACTCCTGTCGAAAATCGCGCACGATACGAAGCGGATCCGGACCGAGAGTCGCCAGATCGATGATCACAAGATCGTAAATGGCGCCCGTCGCAGCCAGACGCTGCAACAACACGCGCGCCTCAGCCATATTGCGCGCACCGTCCGATATGGTGCCCCAATCTTTCGTGTAACGTCGCAGCACGATTCGCGTGAGCTTGCCGCCTACGATTACAAGGACACGAGAACCAGCGATACTTGCCGCGCTGGATGACTGTATGATACGCGGAGCATGCTGCGCGAGAATCGAAAATTCGAAAATGCTCCCTTCGCCTGGGACACTCGTAACATTCAACGCCCCGCCTAACAGTCCGACGAGCTGTTTCGATATCGCAAGACCCAATCCGGTGCCGCCGTACTTGCGTGTCGTGGAGCTGTCTGCCTGTTGAAACGGTTGAAACAGGCGACTGCGGCTTTCCGCTGTCAGTCCGATCCCCGTATCACTTACGTCAAAACGCAGCACGACCCCGTCATCGCTCTCCGATACAACCGACACGTGGACATACACGCGACCTTTGTGCGTGAACTTCAGAGCATTGCCAACCAGATTTAACAGAATCTGGCGCAGGCGTCCCTGATCTGTACGTACCGTATTGGGAACGTCATCGTCGACATAGAAACCAAGTTCCAGCGTCTTCTGGATCGCCTGCTCCGCTAAAAGCTCGACCACCTCTTCAACGGTTGTTCGAACATTGCAATCGATAATTTCCACCTCGAGCCGACCGGCTTCGATCTTCGAGAAATCAAGAATTTCGTTGATGATCGTGAGCAGAGACTGACCCGAAGAACGCACGGTGTCAACGTACTCGCGTTGCTCCTGGTTCAGCCCGGTGTCCAGCAATAGGCCGGTCATACCGAGCATTCCGTTCATCGGGGTCCGGATCTCGTGCGTCATGCGCGCAAGGAATTCGCTTTTCGCCTGGTTCGCCTGTTCGGCCTTCTCCATGGCATCAGCGAGTTCGACGGTGCGGTCTCGAACTTTCTGATCAAGCCCCGCGAGAATCTGCTGCATCTCGCGCATCAGCGTCTCGCGTTCGGTAAGTGCACCGCGAATGCTTTCGTGCACCTGCCCGGCATCCACGCGATTCGTGACTACCGCGGCCGCGGTGGTGAGCTTGAGTCTTCGAACACGCCTGGCAAGCAGGGCAACAAGAACGGCCTCGATAGCGATGCCGAGGCCAAGAACCAGCACTGAGGAATGCACTGACCGGCTGTTCGCGTGGAACTACTGCGTGAGCCTGCTGGGTTGACAACCCCAGAATATCGAATCAGCAGTCGCCTGGCGCTCGAAGGAGTGCTGCGTTGACGCTGACTCGCTGAACGTCGGAAGACTCTCCCCTGCAATGATTACCGCCTCCGAACATCCGCCAGAAAGCAGCGATGAAGTGGCATGCAGACGGCGTTCGATATCGCACAGCATCTGCGACACATGGCCAAGCTGCTGAGAGGTGATATCCTGAAACTGAAGCGAGCCCATGATCGCGAACAGCTCATCCCGCAACCTTGCGCGAACATCGCCGGACTCCTGCGTGTTGTCGATCGAACCGTCCCTGGAACCGATCTCATCAAGCCGGTCCACCAGATCGTGGACGCGTTCCAGGCCATCCATCATGCGCGTTGCGGCGACTTCGGTAGCTCTGGACACTTCCGTGAGCTTCAGTGCGCTGTCGCGAATCTCCTGGAGGGTGACACCTTCCAGAGCCTCGCGACTCGTGTGAAGCGTACAGAGTACCTGTGCGATTTCGCTGGACGCTCTCTGCATTACGCTGAGCAGGACGCCGACCTGATTACCGGCAAGGTCGGTATCGTGTGCGTCGTCGCGCAATTCCTCCAGCTCGCTATCGACCAGACGAAGCATCGTCTCGGAATCGTAGAGAACATCGGCGATGCGGGAGTTGGACATTGGGGTTTAAGCAGCTCGGGTTGCCAGCACCGCGTCAATTTTCTCGCGAAGAACCTGAGGAGTGAACGGCTTGACCACATAGCTGTCAACTCCCGCTTCCATTGCGGTGAGGATGTCATCACGCACGCTACGTGCGGTGACCATAATGAGCGGCATCAGCTTCGTCTCTTCGTTCGAGCGAATTGCGCGGGTAAGCTCCGCGCCGCTGACCTTTGGCATGTTCCAGTCTGTAATGACGAAATCTACGGAAGCGAGTTTCTCCATTGCTTCCGCACCGTCGCCTGCCTCCACGACGTCGCTGAACCCGACGCGTTGGAGGGAGTTGACCACAATGCGGCGCATTGTGGCCGAATCATCTACAACGAGGAAGCGCATGTGCTTGGCTCCAGAAAGTCTACGGGGCGCTTCTACAGGTCGCCGCTGCGAACTATCGCGCGCGCAACCTGATCAGCCGTTTCGAGGGAGTTGTACGCACCCGAAAGGATGTTTGATCGAATCTGATCGGCGCGCTGTGAATCAAGCGACGTCGTCGATGCGGCGGCTTTACTCTGACTTGCAAGTGCAAGTCCCGCATCCGAGATCTGGACCGCGTCAGCTCCGCGCGCGGATGCTACCGGATCTACCGGACCTTTCGACGAGGTCGACTGTTGTGTGCGCTGCAGAGCGTCGGCGGCGACGCTACCTGGGATCTTGTTTACGTGCATTTCGTTCCTCCTTGCGTTCGAATATCGGGTGTTGGGGGCAGTAACTTTACCGCCGCCCCGTCGTCGTGACGTGCCTAACGGATCAGGTTGAGCGTTGGCGCGGTGGCCGGCTGCTCCGGAGCCTTGTAACTCGCCAGGGCATGGGGCCCGGCATCCAGAGATCTAAGTGCATAGGCAACATGCCCGCACAAGTCGGCCAGCGTCTCGCGGGCCTCTTCGTCGCTATCCACTTCTGGCGTGGAGTTCATCGCGCCGTCGTCCGGCACAGCGCCCCGGCCGGCGCTGATATTCCGCACTACGGAATCAACGACTCGGTCTATGTTCTCCTCGAGAATGGCTCCCGATTGATTGGCCATTATCTGGTCGCGCCGCGTATGGTCGAGTCGCCCGGCTGGGAAGAGCTACCCGCAGGCCATTGCGTACGAGCCGCAATAACCCAGGACTCGTGCAGGCTGGACGCCATTTCCATGACCTTCGTGAGCCGACCGATATCCAGAGTGCGCCCTATGGCCAGAATCTCGGTTCCGAAATAGGCATATAGAGCGGCCAGGCGCTGTGCGAGTTCCCCGCCTTTTTCACGATCCAGAGAGCCCATGAGTTCGATGACGATCGCGGACGCCTTTTCCAGGCTCGCCGCCTTGCCCTCGAAGTCACGCTGCTGGATCTGCACCTGCGCGCGCCGAAGTTGCGCTAGAAGGTGCTCGTAGAGCAGCGGAACCAGCCATTCCTTCGACCGGCTGACCACATCATTCTCAAGGTACTTGGAGGTATATGCACTATATCCCATGCTGGCCAGTGTCGGGCGAAAAGGAGCAAAACTTGAACACTGTGCCGACCCTGCGACGGCACGGTGAAGTTCGTTAACCGCGTCTATCCAGGAATCGCGTAGTGTCAGTACGGTAAGCGAGCGGCAAGCCCGGCTGCGATCCTGCGGCAAGCGACTTCCGAATCTCTCGGCCCATGCTGTCGCGCTGGTCGCTGCAATCGTCCGCAAGGCGCGACGACGCGTTACCGAGTGTCTCCGCGTTTGAGCGAGCCGCGAAACTGCGCTTCCGGATGTCGGTCGCGCGCGGCCCCATGAACTGGCCTGATGCGAGAGCCTCGACGAGCGGTGCGAACCGCTTGCCGCAGAGCGCTGCGTCGCGCGCAAGCCTGTCCCCACGCGATGCCAGCTCGAACAAGGCAGCGAAATTCGCTGTCCGCAATACCGCGTGCTGAGTGTCGAGCAACATCTCGTACTGCGAGACAAGCGAGTCGAACTCGTCAATTGCCTGCACCGCCTTGGCGTGCGCGGCGAGCGGCACATCACTCACTAATGCCTTCCTCACGCACCCGTCCCAGTCGAAGTAGTACCACTCGAATTGCTATTCGTCGATCCGTTCTGATTCGAGAATGCCGCGAGGAACGAATTACCCTGAGCGCGGATCTGTGAGACGATGGCGTCCATGTTGGAATACTCCTTCAAGAGCGCCGCGCGCTGCAGTGCAATTCGCGCAGTGAAGTCGGCGAGGCGTTGCTGTTGAGTGGCTATCGTATCGTTGATCTGCTGACTCTGAGAAGCGATCGAGCCGCCGGTTTGTGTCCAGGCGGTGAGCAATCGATCCACAACGGATCCGAAACCCTGCGTCAGCGTCAAACTACCGATCGCGCCTGGAGCGGTCCCAAGATATGCGACGCTCAAACCATCAACCGGAGTTCCGGCCGCTCCTACGAGTTGTCGACCAGAACCTGTCGCGGCGTAGCCACCAATTGTGCCCTGAAGATCCTGACCCGTCGAGGTCCCGGCTGCAATTCCGAGTTGCGTGTCAGGTGCGCCGCTGCCGGAGTAGGAGATCGAAAAGCCTGCGGCCGATCCGAAGGAATCGTGTTGAATCTGAACCTGACCGCCCACAGCTGTCGCGTTGAGTGACAGCATACCGTGACCCGCCGCTGTAACATTCGTAGCGCCGAAATTCAGAGATCCGCCGCCTTCGTTGTTCGCTGTCAGCGAGAGAGCGAGTGGCGACGATCCGCTGGTAGTCGCGATTACAGATAACTGCCCGTTCACAACGGATACGGTCGCACTGGAACCGATCGACGACTGTAGCTGCGTGACGAAATCCGCGACGGTAGATGTGGCACCAACTGTAAAGCTTCCGGAATAATTGGTACCGTTGCCCGAGGTGCCCGAATATCCGATGGTATCGCCGACGGCCACTCCCGCGGGTGTTCCCGGAGTCGATTGCAAATCAGTCAACAAAGTGGAAGACGATGCTGCAGATCCAGTCGAGTCGAAAATCGAGTTCGCTGACTGCAATGCGCGGTTTTCCGGAGTCCCGAACGACGCATTGAGCGCATCAACAATCTGCGCGGTGGTCATACCGCCGGCCAGCTGAATCTGCGCGCTCGCGTTTGAGACACTATCAGTCACAGTCATGGTATCGGGCGCGCCGGGCTGGTTGTAAACGCCACTGAATGCTGAGCCCAGGACTTGAGCCTGCGTAGCAACCTGCGTGACGTTTACGTCGTAGTTACCAGGCTGCGTCGCTGAGGTAGACGCAGCGTAGACCAACGACGGATTCGTCGATGTACCCGATTCCATGAACAGCTTCGTTACATCCGAGTAACGAGTATTGAACGCTGTGGTAAACTTGCTCGAATCGAAAGACAGATGCCCGTCGGATGTAATCGATATTCCAACAGTATCCGGCGTCGACATGTCCGCTGCTGCACCTGCGACTGGCGCCACCATTGATTGGCTGAGCGCACTTCGCGCTGTACGAAGCAACGAATCGTTGTACAGTGTTGGGTTGCTGGTAGGATCGGTGCCTGGCGTCTGCTGCGTTTTTATGTAATCGACTACGGCATTGTAAGCGTTGACGTAGCTCTGAACTGCGCCAGTGGCCGCAGAAGCGCTGAGGGAAACTCCTACGGTCGCTGTGGTGTTCGGGTCTGCAGCGGTAAGATTGAGTGTAGTGTTGGCGATAACATCGGATACGGTGTTGCTCGCACGCGTGAATGCGACACCGTCGACGGTGAATTTGGCATCGGCGCCGCTTACGAGCTCGCGCGCACGTCCAGTGGATGTAGTTGCGAAGGCGCCAAGATCCAACCTGCCACCACCCTGGTTGTTCGCTACCATCTGAAGTGAGAGGCTGCTCTGCCCGAGGGTGCCATCACTTACGACAATGTGCCCCGTGGCGTCGACGCTCGCTGTTGCGGGGCGTGCGCCGGCACCAAACCCGGTAGTCGGGTCATTCAGTTTGTCGAGCAGTGTCTGAACGGTGTCGCCGGCGCCCACGGTGTACGAGATGTTCACCGCCGCGCCATCGCCACGCGTCCCCGAGATGGTAAGCGTATCGCCAACTTGCGGAGAGGCTGCCGAGCCACCGTTCCAGAGATTGCTGATCAGCGTAGACGCAGTAGCCGCGGTTGTCGCGTTGCCATCTGTCATCGCATTGCCCTGAAGTTGCTGAGCTACAGACGAGCGTCCGCCGGTTACTATGCCAAGCTGTTGCAGCGCATTGCCGCTATCCACGAAACTGGTTGTGTTGCGTACATCGAGATAGTACTGCGTTGTCCCGTTGACCGCGGTGCTCTGGACAGTCGCCTGAATTCCGCTAAGGCCGGAGAGGCGTGCGGCGATCGATGTAAGCGAGTCAGTTGCAAGGTCGATCGTGACAGACTGGCCACCGATGGCTACTGTCCGCGCGCCAGGCGCGGCGGTCAATCCGAGTTGGGAGCCGATGCTCGCTGTCGCGGATCCAAAATTGTCGCTCTGCGCGCCGGCACTTGTTACGTGCTTGATCGTCGACGTCGAGTCGACCCAGCCGAGTGTCTGCGCAATGTTCTGTGCACCGTCAACCAGATTGATGCCCGCGGCGCCCGTCTGGGTGCTCGTCAGCACTAACCGCTGCGCGTTGGACGAATCAGACACTATCGCGGCGCTAACACCGCTAGCGTTTGCGCCCGAATTCACCGCGTTGATCTTATCGCGGACGGAAGTCAGGGCGTCCGACGCGGCGATCGTGACAGTTTTGCCGTTGATTATGAAATCACCAGCAAGCCCGAGTGCGGTGGAGCCGCTCGCGAACGTGTTGCCGGAGATCTTCTCTGCCTGGGCCGTCTGAAGCACCTGTACTGAATAGGTACCGGGCGACGCACCGCTAAGTGCGGAGGCGGACAGGATGCTCTGTCCGTTGGCCGCTGTTGCGTTTGAGACGTTTGCGGCAACTCCCTGGAACGCCGTCCCTGTACGCATGGGACTGGTTGCAGTTTCCAGGTTTGTGAGCAAACCGCTGTAGGTTTTGTACGCGCTCAACTGAGCCTGCCCGGTCGTGATGCGAGTTTGCATCGCGACGCCGGGTTGCGATTGTATCTGGATCAGAGAGTCGACCAACGTGCTGTAGTCGAACGTGCTTCCGAGACCTGGAAATGAACCTACTGGTGTGCTCATGATTTATTTCCTTCGTATGCGACGAGCCCGTAGAAGCCCATTTGGGCTCCTACGGTCTCGTAGCCGAGCTTGGGGAGGCAAGAGATTCCTCTCCGCTGCCCTTACCCGGTTGGTTCCTACTGGAAGAGCTTCAGGACACTCGACTGGCTCGAATTCGCCTGTGCGAGCATCGCTGTTCCAGCCTGCTGCAGAATCGACAGCTTGCTGAAGTTGGTGTATTCCTGCGCCATGTTCGTATCGCGGATGACCGACTCCGCAGCCGATACGTTCTGGTAAAGCGA
>JBDTAW010000196.1:0-23148 GCA_039924445.1 Gemmatimonadaceae bacterium | reverse complement strand
CAAGGACAAATCCTTCACTGTGTTCGTTGTCGGATCGTTCCTGCTCGTAATTCCGTTGCAGTTCT
The DNA here is from genome assembly GCA_039924445.1 of Gemmatimonadaceae bacterium. Taxonomy (GTDB): domain Bacteria; phylum Gemmatimonadota; class Gemmatimonadetes; order Gemmatimonadales; family Gemmatimonadaceae; genus Fen-1247. The sequence continues at coordinate 23,083 of JBDTAW010000196.1, read as the reverse complement.
ACTACACGTTCACCAACGCATTTCTGAACGAATCCGGCATGACGCAGGCCGCGACGAAGATGACACTGGGTCAGGCTTCGGAGCTTGGATTCATGCTGCTGCTCCCGTGGTTCCTGACGCGACTTGGTATCAAGCGCATCATGCTGCTCGGCATGGCAGCGTGGGCTGTACGTTATCTGTTCTTCGCGTATGGAAACACAGGACCGAACCTGTGGATGTTGTACGCTGGCATTCTGATCCACGGAATGTGCTACGACTTCTTCTTCGTGAGCGGACAGATCTACGTCGATGAGCAGGCAACGCTGAAGATCCGCGCAGCTGCGCAGGGGCTGATCGCTTTCGCCACGCTGGGGATCGGTAACGTGATCGGGTCGTGGCTGTCAGGGCTGGTGGTGCAGGCGTATCAGATCACGGGAGCGAACGGTACGATCACACATGATTGGCGATCGATCTGGTTGATTCCCGCGATCGGATCGGCGGTGATCTTCGTGATATTCCTGTTCTGGTTCAAGCCGACGACGGACGTCAAGCCGCCGGCGGATGAAGTGGGACTGCCAATCGCTGCGTAGGGTCAGTCATCCCGTCGAGGGTCGGGATGACGGCGCGGGCGGGATGACGACCGGTCCTCACCCGTGCCACGCTCCGCGTGCTACGGCTGGCTTGAAGTTCTCAATTCCGCTCACAGGCAATTCAAGCGTTCTCGCTTCCTCCGCGCTCTGATACGCTGCCATCAACAGCTTCACGACTTCAACGCCATCGTGGAATGTGAGCATCGGCTTCACTCGACCGAGGAACGCATTTACGTAGTGACGGTTCTCGGCTTCGTAACCGTACGCCGCAGGTTCGGACGCGACTACGGGCATCAATCCCATCTCGGCGTTCTGTTTTTCGATCAAGTCTTCACCCGCGTTGCCACTTACCTCGCGACTGAAAAAGAGATTGAGGCCGCTATCGAGTGTATTCCACGACATCGAGTACTCCGGACCGAGCAACTCAGCGGATAGCCGCAATCCCGCACCTACGTAACTCCACGACGTACTTGCTTCGCCAATTACGCGCGTGCCATCCTGCGCTTCGAACTCAATCGTGACGCCTGCAAAATCCTCCGAGGGATGCTTGCTGTAATCCACTTCCTTGCCCATTGTCTGGCGCAGTCGTTCCGCGTACTCAGGACGGCTCCACTTGAGGCTTGCGATGCGACCGCTGATCGAGATCGGCTTGAGTGATTCTCGTGGCTCTCCTGGTTGTGTAAGCAGGTGACGCACCAGTTCGACGGAATGACACATCATGTCGTTGAGCACGCCGCCGCCTTGCATGTCACCGCGCCAGAACCACGGCATGTGCGGACCGTTGTGTTCTTCGGCCGCGCGCGCGAGATATGGGCGGCCAGTTGCGGCGGCGCCGCGCGACCAGATGAGAGAGCGACCTGTTTCGATCTGCGGTGCGAATACCTGGTTCTCGAGATATCCGTGCATAAGGCCGACGCTTTCGACGAGTTCGAGCACGTTCAGCGCCTCCGCAACATTTCGCGCGAGTGGCTTTTCGCAAGCGATTGCCTTGAGCGTTCCTTTCCCGCTTCGAATGGCATCGACGATTTCCTGAACGTTCTCGATGCGCGCGAAGTTGGGGCCGAGCAGCCAGATTGCGTCGATTGCAGGATTTGCGACCATGTCCGCGATCGAATCGTATGCGCGCGCGTTACCGACGTTGAGCGAACGAGCCAGCGCAGCGGTTGCGACCGCGTTGTCGTGGTGCGGGCTCCAGACGCCGAGCACGTCGGCGTCGCGGACGCCGACAAACGACTGGAGGTGGAATTTCGCGATAAAGCCGCTTCCGATGAAGCCGATGCCGAGTTTGTTGTCGCTCATGTTGTTTCCTGGAACCGAAGTCCGTCATTCCCGCGAAAGCGGGGATGACAGCTTTCAACTATCGTAGCTTACACCGAGCTGCTGCAGTGCTTCTGCGGGACAGCCGTTCCAGCCAGGATTGAAGACGTTACCAATGTAGCGTACATCCTTCCATCCCATCGCTGACGAGAAGAATCCGGACGCTGTCATGTCACGGAAGCTGTTGAAGAACTGAACGCCATGACTGAACTCCGGCTTCGCCTTGTCGGGCCAGGAGATGTCATCAAGAAGCTGTTTGCGCTGTGCGTCAGTGCACTTGATGAAATTCGCGTTGAATCTGTTGCGGCATTCCGTATCGAGCCACGCGAGTCCGCCGTGCATCTCGACCTGATTTCGTTCTGATGCAAGGTTGAGGTTGTAGTCCATGAACTCCGGCACGCGAGCTTCGGTCGCGCTTCCCGAGTGCTCATCGCGCGGGATGATCATGTCAACCAGGACACGGACTGTAGCGTCTTCGTGTGCGGTGAAGAATTTGCGTGTTGCTGGTGCCGGCTCTTCGTCATCCTGTTGCAGCAAGTGCTTGCCGCGCTCGAGTGCTTCGGGACTCCAGTGCATCGCACCAGTGAGTGGAATCGCGCCGAGCAGCTTGAGCGCGTCTCTGCGGTTGATCCCCTTTTTGTTTTCGTCGCTCATAGGGCACCCTGCTTGCGTTGATCGGCGATGTAAGTGGCAGTGCGCATTGAAAGCGCGAGAATTGTCCAGGTAGGATTCTTGTCAGCCTGCGAAACGAACGGTCCGCCGTCGGCAACGAAGAGGTTCTTCACGTCGTGTGCCTGGCAGTTCTTGTTGACTACCGATTTGGACGGATCGTTGCCCATGCGCGTTGCACCGAGCTCATGGATGATGCTGCCGCCGGTGGCGAGTCCGTAGCCCTGTTCCTTGCCGGGTATGTGGGAGTGTACCTCGCCGCCCATCTCGGTGATGATGGAGTGGAAGGTTTCGATCATGTGCTTGGCCTGATTGTATTCGTAGTCGCTCCATTTCCAGTGGAACTTGAGCACTGGAATACCGAACTTATCTACGACCTTGGGATCCAGTTCGCAGTAGCAATCATCGTTCGGGATCATCTCACCGCGTCCAGCGAATCCGACGCCTGATCCGAAGTAGCGACGATAGTCTTCCTTGAGAGACTTGCCGTAACCGCCGGCGTTCGGATAACGCTGGATGCCGCCCATGAAACCGTATGACGGTGGATCGAAGCCGCCGCCGACCTCTATATGGTAGCCGCGCGGGAAGTCGAGCTTCTTGTTGTCCTTGGTCCACGGCATGTAGATGTGATTACCGCCGGAACCGTCTTCGTTGTGTGGAACACGCGCGGTCATCTTGGGGATGAATCCGCTCAATCCGGCTCCCGTCGTGTCGGTTATGTACTTGCCGATAATTCCGCTCGAATTGGCGAGCCCCTGCGGGAACATCGAGGATTTGGAATTGAGCATGAGCCGCGCGGACTCGAACGCACTTGCTGCGAGGACAACGACTCGGGCCTTTATGTGCTGATCGGTGCCGTCGCTCTTCTGGATGTAAGTGACGCCGGTGGCCTTTCCGCTCTTGTCGATCGTTACTTCTCGAGCCATGGCGTTGGTAATGAGCGTGAGCTTGCCGGTCTTGAGTGCGGGGGCGATCAACACTCCCGGGCTCGAGAAGTTGGAATTCGTCTGGCAACCGCGACCGCACTGGCCGCAATAGTGGCAGGCCATGCGTCCATTCAGAGGCTTCGTGAGGATCGAGAGACGGCCCGGAATGCAGGTGATATCGAGCTTCTTGCACGCGTCCTTGATCATCAGCTCGTAGCAACGGGGTCTTGGTGCGGGCTGAAAGAATCCGTCGGGATTGTTGTACAGTCCTTCGTTGCTGCCGAAGATGCCGATGAGTTTATCGACCTCGTCGTAATACGGCTTTATGTCATCGTAGCCGATCGGCCAGTCGTCGCCGAGTCCGTCTATGGATTTGCCGCGAAAATCGTTCGGGCCGAAGCGGAGCGAGATGCGGCCCCAGTGGTTGGTACGGCCGCCGAGCATACGGGCACGCCACCAGTCAAATTGGGTGCCGGGTGCGGTTGTGTACGGTTCGCCCTCGATATCCCAGCCGCCGATGCAGCCATCGAACTCGCCGAAGGGCTTCTCTCGGGAGCCGGCGCCCCGTCGCATGGACGCGTAGGCCGGTACGAGCATCTTGGAGTCCTTGCTACTGTACCATTCGGGGCCGGCTTCGAGCAATGCGACGTTGGCACCGGATTTGGTAAGGACGTAGGCTGCCATGCCTCCGCCGGCACCTGAGCCTACAATGCAGACATCGTACTCTGGCCGCTGCGAATTTTCTGCCATCCATTCCTCCAACCGGAAATCGTGCGAGATTCAAGCATACAATTACAATAGTGTTCGCGCGCGAAGATAGTGCGCGGCCCGTGAGGTCGCAACGCTGCCAGGGCCGATGGCCACTGGCGTGGTGCGGACTATCGAGCGAAGCTTCCAACGTACCCACCCGATAAAACAGATTCTGCAAAAATGTCAGTCGATATAGCGAAGGAATTTCCCTGGAGTGGCAACAAGCTTATCTATCTCAACGCCGCCTCAACCGGCCCGCTGCCCGCACGGACAGCCGCCGAGCTGGCTCGGTGGACGAGGCTTCGTGTAGAGCCGTGGGATATCGCTCTGAATGAACAGCTGGAGACGCTCGCGAAGGCCAGAAAGCTGTGCGCGGCGTTGATCGGCGCTGACACGGCGGAGATCGCGCTGACTCCGAACACCAGCACCGGGCTCAACATAGCCGCGCAGATCCTTCCGATAGAACGAGACAAGGTGATAGTCGGCTACGACGGTGACTTCCCGGCGAATGTGTATCCCTGGATGGCGAAAGCCAGGCGGGGTGAAGCTCGTTATGAGCAGCTCGCGCTCCTGCCGAACGGATTGCCGGACTGGGAGGCACTTCCAGAACGGCTGAACCGAGGCGATGTAGGGATCTTCGCGATATCGTGGGTGTCGTTCGTAACCGGCGATCAAGCGGATCTCGAAACGATCGGTACGCTGTGTCGCGAGCGCGGAATCTGGTTCGTCGTCGATGCGATTCAGGGAGTTGGAACGACGCCGCTCGACGTCCACAAATGCAAGATAGATATCCTCTCGTGCGGCGCGCAGAAGTGGTTGCTGTCGCCGTGGGGTTCCGGGTTCTGCTATGTGCGGCAGGATCTGGTGCACAATCTTGAGCCACGCACGATTGGATGGCTCGCAGTACGCGGCTCCGAAGATTTCTCTCACATGCTGGAATACGACCTCAGCTACACGGACGATGCACGCAGGTTTGAGGTCGCGACAATTCCGTATCAGGATATGGCCGGAATGGTTTCGAGTCTCGAGTTTCTCGGCGAAGTCGGCTTGGATGTGATCTCGGAGAAGATTCACACGCTCGCGGGTCGTCTGGTTTCAGGAATTGCAACGATCAGTACGCTTAAACTCATCACGCCATTCGATCCAGCGAGGCGCGCTGGAATTGTGTGCTTCAAGGTCGATGACGTTGATGCTGTGTCAAAACGGCTCGATGAGGGGGGAGTATCACATTCGGTTCGTGCCGGTGGTGTGCTGCGTGTAGCACCGCACATCTACAATACAGAACAGGAAATGGATCGCGTGCTGGCGCTACTGGATGGCTGATCCCGTCATAAGCGGGACCGGAGCAGATCACTCGGCGCCCAAGATTGGCGTCTTCGACGCGACGATGCTCGTTATGGGCGGGATAGTAGGAGCAGGAATCTTCAGCAATCCGTCAGTGGTTGCGAAGATGGTACACAGCGGATTGTTGATGATGGTCGTGTGGGCGATTGGTGGTGTTATCGCTCTGGCGGGTGCATTCGTGTATGCGGAGCTCGCTGCACGTCATCCCGCGCCGGGCGGGCACTATGCATACATGCGCGACGCGTTTCATCCCGCAGTTGCTTTCATGTTTGGCTGGGCGATACTGCTCGTGGTGCAGACGGGCGGAATTGCAGCGGTATCGGTGATCTTCGCGCGGTACTTCCTCGCCGTTGTGCCGTTGCATGCTTCGGAAACGACCGTTGCCGTGCTCGCGCTTGCGGTACTCACTGGAATCAACTGCGCGAATCTGAAAGCCGGCAACAGAACGCAGAGTTTGTTCATGGTACTCAAGGTGATCGCGTTGGTTGCGATCATCGGATGCGGTGTTGCGATCATGGCACACGGATCAGGTTCGACCACGATGGCGGGTACCATGCCTGAACATCCATGGCGCGCACTTGCTGCTGCGTTCACTCCAGTAATGTTCGCATACGGTGGTTGGCAGACTGCAAGCTTCGCTGCTGGTGACATGCGCGATCCTGCGCGTGACCTCTCTCGCGCGATGCTCTACGGTGTACTGGGTGTTGTGGCGTTGTATCTGGCAGTAAACGCCTCATTCCTGCTTGCGCTCGGCGCGGATGGACTCGCGAACACGATAACGCCAGCTGCTGCCGTTGTTGATCGCGTATCGAGCAGCATGCATATCGGTGCTGAAGCGATCGCCGCGGCCATCGCACTTTCGACGTTCGGGTTCCTGAGCCAGGGAATGTTTGCGACACCGCGAGTCTATCAAGCAATGGCCGCGGACGGTTTGTTCTTCAAGGCAATTGCGCGAATCTCGCCGCGTTCGCACACACCGGTCACTGCAATCGCGCTGCAGGGAACGCTGTGCGCAATCGTTGCCGCCTCGGGCAGTTACGAATCGATCATGAGTTACGTGACGTCGGTGGATTTCATCTTCTATGGATTGGCTGCACTCGCGCTGTTTGTGTTCCGGGCGCGGGACAGGAATCGCAGCGGGGTTGTCGGATACACTGTTCCGGGGCATCCTTGGACGACCGGCTTCTTCATGGTCGCGAGCTGGATCGTCGTCGGCACGACCGTCTACAGTGATCCTCGGCACAGCCTGATCGGCATCACGCTGCTGGCGCTTGGCATACCGACGTACTTCATCTGGATGAGATTGAAGCGGAAGCAGGCCTGAAGCAGGTCTGAAGTAGGTCTGAAGTAGGTCTGAAGTAGTCGATGACGCAGGTGTGGCTGTGATCGTCAGGTCTATATAGCATGAGCACCTTTCCAATTCGGTCCCTCCTGCCCGCATCCCTGATTGCGTCCGTGCTGGTCGCCGTTTCGTGTGGCGGTGGCAGCGCTGTAGCGACCGCCCCGCCGCCGAGCGATACGACGAGTAGCAACCCGAGTCAGCCGTCGGGCGGAACCCTGGGCAATAAACTTGTGTTTCCGGCAGATAACCCCTGGAATCGTGATATATCCGGCGATCCGGTGGACCCTGCGTCGAGCGCCATGGTCGCTTCGTGCGGGGCTAGCGCCGTGGTGCATCCGGATTTTGGGACCGTCTATGCCGGCGCGCCGAACGGGATTCCGTATATCGTCGTCCATTCGAGCCAGCAGAAGCTCCCGGTGACATTCGACTACGCCTCCGAGAGCGATCCCGGCCCGTATCCGATCCCAACCGACGCACCGATCGAGGGCGGGCCTTCGTCCACCGGCGATCGACACGTCATAGTTGTGGATGCGGATGCGTGGAAGCTTTACGAGCTGTACGACGCGCATCCGGCGGGCTCTTCGTGGACCGCTGGTTCCGGTGCAGTTTTCGATCTGAGCTCCAACGCGCTTCGTCCAGCGGGGTGGACCTCTGCAGATGCCGCTGGGCTTCCGATTTTTCCTGGCCTGGTCCGTTACGATGAAGTCACTGCTGGAGCGATCGCACACGCGCTCCGCATGACCTGTCCCCGTACCAGAAAGGGCTACATATCGCCCGCTCGCCACCAGGCTGGGAGCGGAACAGACCCTTCGCTGCCGCCGATGGGCGCGCGATTCAGGCTGAAAGCGGCGGTGGATATCTCCGGATACTCACCGCAGCTCCAGGTCATTCTGAAGGCAATGAAGAAGTACGGGATGTTTCTCGCCGATAACGGCTCGGCGTTCTACATCAGTGGTGCACCGGACCCACGCTGGAATGATGACGACCTTCGCAACCTGTCAAAGTTGCACGGCAGCGACTTCGAGGTGGTCCAGATGGGAACGGTCTCCGGGCCGTAGCCCGGAGACCGTTCCCATCAACGCACCGTGAGCTCCTGCAGCGCCGACTTCGCGCGCGGGTCGTCGGTGCGCGCCAGCGACGCGATCGCGCGACGGCGTAGCGTGTAATCGGAATCCGTCCGGGCAATCGAGATGAGTTTGTCCACCGATGCGCGATCCTTGCTCTGAGCGTAGAGCTCGATCAGAGTACCCTTGAGAGCCGGGTCATCCATGGTATCGTACATCGCGAGGATCTGCGTGGTGCCATTTGGGCCGCGTGCGGCGAGCTGAATTGCGCGGCGCCGGATCGCAACAGTCTCGCTGGCATTACGTGCAACGCCAAGCAGCCACTGCGTGTCGGCAGCTGTACCACGTTGAGCCATTATTTCCAGAATCGCCTGTCTCGCCCGTTCGCTGGACCTCGCACCGAAAGTGTTCCGCAGAAGCGAAATATCCTGCCCGGTCGCCTGAGTACCGGCGAGCGCACGGATCGTCTCGATCAACATGGCTTCCGGCAAATCCGAGTTCGCGAGTTCCTTACGCAGAAACGCACGCGCACGGGGATCCTCAGACTGCGCGACGGCGCGAAGGCTTTCCTCGCCAACCCAGGATGAAGAATTATCTGTGGCGAGGCGGATGAGTGTGGGGACACCAGCTCCGTGGCCGACACGTGCGAGCAGGCCGAGCGCAGTGCGACGGATTGCCTGCGTTTCATTTTCATCGCGCGCAATGGAGACCAGCAAGTCCGTAGCGGAAGCGGTACGCGTCTCGGAATACGTCGCATCATCGCGGGCAAGCCACGAAAGCGCTGTGCGACGGATATCTATCGGGCGATTTTGATCGCGGGCGATCGTCGTAAGCGAAGGCGCAATATCAATCCCGTCCGCGAGGCCAGCCGGGAGAATCGCCTGGCGACCCGCATTGCCGTCCGTCTTCATTGCAATCGCCATCAGGAAATCAACTGCTTCACGTCCCGTTACAGTGCCGAGGTCAGTCGCGCCATCGGCAGAATGCAGCGGCCCAGCAACCGTTTCGATGTTGGTAACAACCCCATCGGCGCGGTCGATAACAACTCGCACCGGACCCGGCGAACACGGCTGGGTTGCGACGCCATTCACGATGTTGATCCTTCCGTAGTAGGACGATCCATTGCCACTGGACAGGAAAGACAAGCCATCGCCACACACTCCAGGCTTAGCGGCGAACTCGAACTGTACTCGCGGCGTCGATGCCGAATTGACGCGCGATGTCAGAGATTGCGCGGATGCGGGAGCTGGCGCGGCTGCGCATGCGAGGATTGATACGGCGCCTGTAACACGCAGCAGCAAGTGACCGTTTGTCATTTATTGAGGATGTCCATGAGAAGTTGTTTCGCGCGGGGATCCTTTCTTGTTGCAAGAGCATCGATTGCACGGCGACGCAGCGACGGATCGGTGCTGGTGCGGGCAATGCTCACGAGCTTGTCAGACGCTTCGGATTCCGGCCGCTCCTGAAGCAACGACACAATTTCCTGTCGTGTGGATCTGTCGGAGGCAGCATCGTACAGGCTGGAGAGATTGGCAACGGTGAGGTCCGACTTCCCGGCATAATGGAGTGCCGTGATGCGCACGTCACTTGGAAGGTCCGCGCGGCCCATGAGATTTTTGATTGCCTGGCGCGCTGCCGGCGAGTCCTGAGCTGCGAGAGAGCGCACAGCAATCCGTTGCAGTGCCGGATTCTTCGACGATGTAGCGATCTCCGAGAGTGCGGCGGTAGCGCTTGCGTCCGATGACCGACTCAACCCACGAACTGCTTCGGCCTGAACTTCGAGTGATGGATCACTGCGCGCAGTACTAACAAGAAGGGCAGTTGTGCCGGGATCTGTACTCCGCGTCGCAAGTGAGATCGCGCCGCGCCGAAGTGGGACTGAACAGCTATCTCTCCGTGCGAGCACTTTGGTGATCGCCGGCTGCGCATTTTTGGGATCCATCTGAATAAGCGCATTGAGCGCTTCGACTCGCAATTCTGCGTCTTCCTCGTCACACGAAGGCGCGCCGGAACCAGCGGCACTCGCAATCTGTGCAGCCGCCGCCGCGTCTCCGCGGGCAGCGAGCGCGCTACGGATCCTCATGGCCAGGACCGCAGACTCGTTGTCGCGAACACCGCCCATGAAATTTCGCTGCATCCGCGCAGCGGTCGCTAACGCCTCGGCCTCAGCTTGCGCTCCGCGCGCCGACGCAAGATTGGTAGCCGCACGTTCAACTTCGGCACTCGTCGCCGTACTCGTCACGGAACTCGTAGCGGTGCTTGTCCGATTCACGCTGCGCCCGGACGGCTGCGCCGAGTCGAGCGCGGTGAGTGCCTCGTGCAGGTCGGCTGTGTCGCCGATGCGGTAAAGTGCAAAGGCCCGCCAGTAAATCGCATCGGATTTGTATTGCGATGTTGGGTATTGGCGTGTGATCTGCGCGAACAACTGAGCTGCCTTCCTGTAATCACCCGCGTTCAGTGATTGGCGAGCGAGCCGATAAAGCGAATCTGCAGGGTCAGCCGATGCCCATGGTGCGCGTGGTGATTCCGGAAGAGAGAACGAAATTCCTCGTGAACGGTCGAGATTGAAATTGGTCCATGATCCCGCGGACGCAATCATCGGCGCCAAGTCCAGATTGAGCGAAGCCAGTGGCGCGAGTGCGTCAAAGTCCAGGTGCATGTCATTGAGGCTATTTGCGGCGTCGAGCGACGCGATCATTGCATCGTCGCGCGCGTCATCGAACACAGCCCAGTCGGATCCACCCCACCCAGCGCTTGGCGCAGGGGCTTTCGGTGCGACCGAGCGTGAAGGAACGTGTCCTGGACGTGGCGGCGTTGGCGCGACGGGAGCGACGGGAGCGACGGGTGCACGCGGTCGGCTTGGTGTTTGTGCCGTCACGGGTGCGACGAGGCATGCTGCCGAGGCGATAGAAGCGATAGTAGTGAGGCGAAGAAAATCTGTACGCATGTCGAGTAAATCCTCAATCGGTTATGCTTGCTTCAACCGTCGCGTCATGTACGCGCGGCAATACGTCACGAACAGTGAGAGCCTGATGTATCAGTTGCAGGTCGCTCCCACTCTGTTTCACACGGAGACGCGCAACCTGTGCGAGCACCAGCTCGAGATCCTCAAGCAGCCTGTGCAGTGTGGGATCGCTTCCGGCCCTGGAATCGAGAAGGAGGTGGGTCTGGGTCAACAGCTCAGCTGCTCTGTTGGCAATCGCGGTGTCTGATTTTGCCGTTGTCTTTTCAGCCGGGAGCGTCTGGAGCAATGCTGCCGTCCTGATCAGATAGCGGCTCACATCATTGCCTTCGCTATCGTCGAATCGATTGGCAAGAAGCCCGACTGTCGGTTGCTGTGCTACGCGATCGGATGTACCTGGAGTAGTTGTGGAGTGAGCCAGCGTCATGCGCGGTGTCCTGGAGCTTGTGCGTGCAGCATCGGTGCTCGCATCGGTGTTCGCATCCGTGCTCGCATTGCTGGTAGCAGGAACCTCCGTGTGTTTCGGCGCAGATGATTGAGCAGTTGCGACAGACTGAGCCGGTACGGTTACGATGCGCGTCACGACACTCCCACGCGGAGCGACGGACCACCCAAGGCCGACACCGATCAACAACGCCGCCGCAGCCGCGATCGCGGGCGTCGTCCAGCGCGACCAGCGCGCCGGCATTGCAACGACCATCCTGCGACGTGGCGTTTCATCGAACGCCTTCCGTTCGATGTGCGCCCACATCTCATCAAGCGGGGGCTCCGGTGAGCGTCGAGATTCAGCGAGTGTCCTGCGGATCAGTTCGTCCAGATGTTCTTCTTCCATCGATGCTCCATCTTCTTCAGAGAACTTCATTAGTCCCGCAATGTTGCAAGGGTTTTGCGTAACTTCGCGCGTGCCTGCGCTACTCTCGTCTTCGATGTGCCCTCGGGAATCGACAACACATCGGCAATTGCGGCGTGTGTATATCCTTCCAGATCGTGCATGATCAGCGCAGTGCGATAGATCTCCGGCAACTCTTCGACAGCTTTCTCAACTCGCGATACAAGCTCAACGTCGTGCGAATTTTCTTGTGTGTGAACATCGTTTGCTGCTTCGATGCCCACAAAACGTGCAGCTGCGCGTCGCCTTCCGCGCAATGCTTCCAGTACTGTCGATACCGCTATCCGGTGAATCCATGTCGAGAACGCGGCCTCCTGCCGAAACCGATCGAGCTTTGAGAACGCGCGAACGAACGTGTCCTGCGTACATTCCCGGGCGATCTCCTCGTCGCGCGTCATGCTGAACGCGAGTCGAAAGACCCGCGGCGCGTGCGCGTCGTACAACTCGCGGCCGGCCAGTCGGTCGCCCGCCAACACCCGCGTTATCAGCTGCGCTTCGTTCACGCGCAGTTATCGGTGGTTGGTACGGGCAATCTCCCAGGAATTCCGTGAATGCTGTTCGTCGCTGCTGCAACCATTTGTTCGACGGACTGAAGGTTTGATGCCGGACACGCCAAAAGCGTTCGGTCCCAAGGATCCGCGCAACAAAAAGCCGACTTGCCGACTGCTGATTGCAGGCATGGCAGATCGCGGCCGCAGCGGTATCTTACAGTCACATCGACCGTGACGCCAAAACCCCTGGTAACCACTCTCGCGGCTGCCGTTCTGGCTGCCACGCTCTACGCTGGACTGCGTCCAATCGGACCGCTACCGCCAGTAGGGTTGTTGCTTGACCCGGTGAATGGGGTCTGGGCCAACGCCGGAACGTCTGTACCAGCACGCAGCGAAGTTACACATATTCCCGGGCTCAAAGGGTCGGTCGATGTTCGCTACGACGCCCGTGGCGTGCCGCACATCTTCGCCACCAGTGAAGAAGATGTCTATCGTGCCCTCGGCTATGTAGTCGCGCGTGACCGCCTCTTCCAGCTCGACATTCAGACCCGCGCCGCGACTGGCCGACTGACGGAACTTGTTGGACGCCAGGCTCTGGAGGCTGATGAGGGACCAAGGATGATGGGGATGCCGCGAGCTGCTGAACGAAAGCTCGCCGCTCTGGACCCTGCGGGCGTGTCGCGCCAAATGATGGATGCATACGCTGCAGGCATCAATGCATACATCGATAATCTGAAGCCAAAAGACTATCCGATCGAATACAAACTGCTCAACGCGCGCCCGGAGCGGTGGCATAGCATCAATTCCGTGCACCTACTGAACCAGATGGGCTTGACGCTTGCCGCTGGCGGTCCGGATCACCGGCTGCTGCGCGCCGCGGCTCTCATCGGAGATAGTGCCGCCGAGTCCGTGTTTCCGGTCCACTCACCAATTCAGGAGCCAATTGAGCCCGTGGAGGGGTGGACCGGTCCGCACGATCGTTTCGAGCAGATCGCCGCACCGGGTGCGCCCGATACCGCCGCTGCACGAGTGTCGTCGCTGTTCCGACAATTCGAAGGGGACGATCCGAGTACAGAGACCCACCCTTCGTTCGCGAGCAACAACTGGGCAGTTGCACCGTCGCGGACGAGAGATGGTTACGCGCTGCTGGCTGGCGATCCTCACCTGCAACTGACACTTCCGAGTATCTGGTACGAGGTGCATCTCGTTGTGCCAGGAAAACTGGATGTGTATGGCGTTACCATCCCGGGCTCACCCGGCGTTGTGATCGGATTCAACCGCGATGTGTCGTGGACATTCACGAATACCGGCGCGGATGTGATGGATTTCTACCGCGAGACAGTAGACGATACGCTCAACCCAAAGCGGTATCGTGTTGACGGCGAGTGGCGAGATCTCGTCACTCGGCTGGAAGAATATCGAGATCAGTCGGGCGCGGTGATTCACACAGACACGGTGCGTTACACGCATCGCGGGCCGATGACGCGAGACCACGGTCAGTGGGTCTCGATGCGCTGGACGCTGCTGGAGCCTTCCAATGAAATACGCGCTTTCTACGACGTCTCGCACGCACGAAATGTCTACGAGTTCGAGACAGCGATGGCTCAGAATTTCTGGGTACCGGCGCAGAACATGCTCGCCACCGATCGCAACGGATCGATCGCGATTCGTTCTACAGGACATTTCCCCATTCGGCCAAACGGACGCACGAGTGAGTTCATCTTTGACGGTTCGAGCAGTGCGAACGACTGGACTGGCTACTGGCCGATCGACAAATACCCGCAGTCGGTAAACCCCGCGCAGGGCTTTCTGGCATCCGCCAATCAGGAGCCGGAGATTCCAGAGTCGCAGCTCGGATATCTCGGCGGCGATGCCGATTACGAAGTGTGGCGTGCGTTGCGAATCAATCAGTTGCTTCGTACCAGCACAAGCGTGACGGTCGACAGCATGATTCGCTGGCAGACTGATCCGTCCAGCGTACGCGCAGATCTCTTTGTGCCGTATTTTCTTGCAGCCGCCAAAAGGGAGGACTCGCTTGGGCGCGGGAGCAAGAGCCTCGACTCCGCCGCCACCCTGCTTGGTGAGTGGGATCGAAAATACACGCGCGCCAATACGCGGGCAGTGTTGTTCGAAACGGCAATGCAGCAGCTCTCCGATCTCACCTGGGATGAGCTGATGCGCGATGGGAAACGCGTCGCCACGCCCAGTACCGCTGTACTGGCTGAACTGATGAGCCAGCCAACGAACGCGTGGTGGGATGATCGTCGGACGAAGAATGTGGTGGAGAATCGCGACGATATTCTTGCGAAGAGCCTTGTCGCTGCGCTTCACATCGTGACAAAAAAACACGGTGCGGCAGATGCCGGAGGGTGGCGCTGGGATCGGGTGCAGTTCGCGAATATCTACCACCTGCTGCAGATCCCCGCTTTTTCCGCTCTGGGGATTCCGGTGCAGGGCGGCGTGGGCACACTCGCGCCTTCGAGCGGCGCTGGGATATTTGGGCCCAGTTGGCGGATGGTGGTCGAGATGGGCCCGGAGGTCAGGGCGTGGGGAACTCTACCCGGTGGCCAGAGCGGCAATCCGTTCAGTCCGAGGTACACGGATCACCTCCGGTTCTGGGAAAGCGGGGCGCTTCAACCGCTGCTGTTTCCGCGAACCACAGGCGAGCTGCCAACTACGGAAACGAGCGCCACGCTCAAGCTGGAGCCGGCGCGATGAGAAGTGTTCGCTTTGCCGCCAGGGTGATGCTTATCGCTGTGGCGTGCGCAATCGGTACATTGTGGCTCGGTTGGTTGAGCGTGGTCGGGGTGGGCTTCGTTTACGGCCTGGTTGAGTCCCGAGTTTCAGCGCGCGGTTCCATTGCGGCGCTGGGGGCGGCAGTAGCCTGGGTCGGTTTAGTTGGAGCGGATTTGGCCAGGGGCGCGGATATTCGCTTGGTGGCAGCTCAGATCGGCGCTGTGATGCATGTGCCGGCCGTCCTCCTTGTAGTAGCGACTCTCCTGTTTGGCGCAATACTGACCGGAACCGCCGCGGTGCTCGGTGCCGCAATCGGTGCCGCGCTAACTGGAACGGGTACCGCGAGACACGCTCGGGCGCCGAGTAACTAGTCGCCAGAGGCGCAGTTCGGCGACCGCCTCTTTTTTCGCGCCAGTAATCCGTCAATAACACGACATACGCATGGCTGCCGGGCCGAACCTTGCATCAGGTGGCGTAGTAGAAATCGCCAGCACGGGATCATCCGTTCACTATGGTCGAGAAAGCCGCGGGGGCTATCGTGCCGGGGGCGGGCCATCGGTGAGGCGGTTGCGCATTGCACATGCCCATTTCCGCACGAGTGGTCGATACTACAAGCCTGGACTAACTCATGCAGCCGGGAACCGCGGCTGCCGGCACAATCGGAGAATTGATGGCACTCACAACACTGCTGGGATTGGTGACTGAGCATTGGATGCTCACGGTGTTGTTGCTGTGCCCGATCGTCATCGTGGCAATGGCGCTCGCGGCGCTGAGTTGCGAGGTCTGTGGGGCGCCGTTCGGAGTGTTTCGTCGTCGGAATCGAACGATCGACCTGTGCCTCCGGTGTGCGCTCCTCCACGATATAAGGCGCGCCAAGGACACACGGAGCGCAAGTCAGTTGGCGGCCACTGATCCAAATCATAAGGGATCTGGCGAGATAGTTCGTGGGGCGGACGCGATGGAAGGCGCGGATTCGGACGGCTCCAGCGATTCGGCGGTCGAAAATCAGGAGCGGAGAGTCGAACCTCGATCCGAACGGCGACGGGCTGTGCCTGGCGAACTTCGTGTGGCTGGCGGCCCGCGAAATCACTGATACCGGGAAACAGGGCTGAGAGACGGAGTGCCAGGAAGGGCTCCTTTTTTGTGCCCGGAGATCGATAATCCACGGCATGTCCGCTAGACATCCGGGACAATGAGTAGAACAGTGTAGTTTTCGCGCGTTGGCACCGTGTTCGGGACGGCTGGAAACCGGATCAATCCCTGGACCCGAAGCATCGGAAGCCGGGTAAATGATTCCCTGGCTCGGAATGTGATGCATGAGCTCGGGACGGGGCTCTGTCAATATTCATCAACCAAGAATTCAAATGGCTCAACACATGAAGCTCTCAACGATTCGCTGGCGCTGGAGCATGCGGCGGCTTGCGGTTGTCGGTATGGGGTTCAGCCTCGTCGCGGCTTCTGGATGCAAGGTGGACAATGCACTGGGGCCGAGTAACAACCAGGCGATCATGCAATTCATCAACGCGGCAAACCGCTACGCAACAGCGGATCTCTTTGTCGACGGAGTCGACGCGCTTCCCGGCCTGCCATACGGCCAGGGTTCATCGATATTCGTGAACGCGCCCACGACACCACGCAGCTTCGTGATCCGCAGTGCTCCCGACACGACGACACTTGCGTCCAGCCAGCTGGTTGTGACCAACAACGCGACGTACGCGCTGATTCTCACGCAACGCACGTCTGGCGCCGGGTTGCTCGTTCTGCCGGACACGGTATCGCCGCCGCCGGTCAATTCCGTCGGATTGCGGATCGTCAATGCGGCGCCTGCTGCTGGTGCGGTCGACGTGTATTTAACTGGCGCTGATAGCACTGCGCTCACTACGCCCGTGGCGACGAATATTCCACTGGAAGGCGTGATGAATTACCAGTATGTAGGGGTTGGCAACCTGCATCTCGTCGTAACCGCGACAGGCACGAAGACGGTGTTGCTCGACGTGAATGGAAGCCAACTTACGGCTGGAAAGGTACGCACTATCGTTGTGGTTGACGCCAATGGCGGCGGCCTGCCAGTTACATGGTTGGCCATACCCGACATCGGGTAGCCGCTACTTCACACGCCATTCATCAGTGGACGATTACGGACGTGGTGTCGGCAGGTACAAGCCTGCCGCATCCGATCCGTTGTGTGCTGACGACGAAATTGTCCATGTACCGGTACTGGTCGACTGGTGATCCTGCATTCCAGTAGTTCTCGAGGAACACCGTGTTGATACCATAACCCGCGAAGCTTCCAAGCCAGTTGAGATCTGCGTGAAGCGCTTCGAGATAGTCGTCGATCCACAATTCGAACACACCATTGGACGCGCCGGCGTCGTTGAGTCGCACGTGAGCCTCGACGCAGTACCACTTGCCTACATGTGACTGATCGAAGATCGGGGTTCTTGCACGCACGGCCCCCAGCCACCTCAAATGTGGGAAGTCATTATAAGTGGTCGTCTGAATATCACCGGCTGTGTTCGTACCCGAGTATGGATCTATCAGCAGATAGTTTGCGCCGGGCGAGGCGCCGGGTGAGGCGCCGGCACCGCCAGACCAGACCGGCGCGCCCATTGCCTGCGCCCACGCGGGTGACACGAGAACCTGCGCGCGCGACAATTTGTCGCCACCACCACCGGTCCACGTAGAATCATCTCGTACGTACACGCGCCAGTACACGTCTCGATAAATCGCAGTACCACTATCCACGGGATGCATGTACGGCGTTGGCGTCTTTCCGAACGCCAGCCTGAGCGATCCAGCGTCTACCTGTCCCTTCCTGAAATGTGCGCGCATTCCGGAGGACCCACGCACACCGATGCTATCGGCGCGTTCGAAGCTGGAATCACGATCACTGTATTCGAAGTAACTTGCGAGGCGATCAGCCTCGAAATCGTCGCAGAATATCCATTCCGGCTTCGCAGCGTCGCATTCATGTACGACTGGATTATTGCTGGCTGTATCAGCCAGCGCGCGCGTACTGAGCGCAGGTGTCTGCGCCGGAAGCGCGCCCGCCAACGCTGACAGCGCAATGAGAACTGCCAAGGCAGTGGATTTCGTCATTGCGATGTCGGCGAAGTTTGAATCAGGTCTTTGGCTGGTACGAGCCGGCTGTGGAGCGTGCTGATATGGCGAGGCGATTCCATGAATTGATCGTCACGATTGTCATGGTCAGCTCGACAATCTCCTTCTCCGAGAACTGTCCCTGTACGGTCTTGTACGCTTCATCTGAAATGAAACCGTCAGTTACAACTGTCACAGCTTCGGTCCAGACGAACGCAGCGCGTTCGCGGTCGGTGTAGTAGGGGGATTCACGCCACGCCGGGAGTCCATAAAGGCGCTGTTCGGTTTCGCCGAGTGCACGAAGATCCTTCCAGTGCATATCGATGCAATAGGCGCAGTGGTTGATGACTGAGGAATACAACTTGATAAGGTGAACCAGGGGCTGTGGAAGGCTTACCTGATGGAGGTATCGTTCCATACCGGCCATGGCACGGTAGGCTTCCGGATCCACTTTCGTGTAATCGAAACGGGGCTGCATGGGCTCTCCTTAGAGCGGTTTTGCGGAATAAAACTACACCTATATAGATAACCTTTTTGCCGATCCCTTACGAAACTCGGCGGGCTTTGCCATTTTCGGACGGCTCGGATGTACGGAATCCAGGGCGTTGAACCCGCAAACCGGCAACCCATGACAGATCACGATGTGACGCGGCGAGATTTCCTCGCAGGAACTGGAAAGTTGGCTCTTGGCGCCATGGTGGCGCCGCGAATGATGGCTGGCGAGATGACCACGCGCCGGTCCGCCGGCGACGTTCTGAACGTCGCAATTGTCGGCTTTGGTGGACAGGGATCGGTGAACGCTGAGGCACTTGCCGAACTCTGCAAAATAGTTGCGATCTGCGACGTCGATGTTGATCGTGCGATTGCAAAAAAGCTTGCCGACACCGACGGAAAGGGAACGCCTTCGCGCATACGTTTGGACGAGCAGATTGCAAAGGCCGTGCGCTACAGAGATTTCCGCGAAATGCTCGCGAAGCAACACGACATAGACGGAGTCGTTGTTGCGACGCCGGACCACAATCACGCGGTTATCGCGAAGGCCGCGATGGAAGCGGGCAAGCACGTGTACGTTCAGAAGCCACTGACCACCACCGTGCACGAGTCGCGTGTGCTGCGGCAAGTGGCGCTCGCAAATCCCAAGCTGGTAACACAGATGGGAAATCAGGGTCACTCCGGCGAGGGCGCACGTCTGATCAATGAGTGGATACAGGCGGGCGTCATTGGTCCGGTACACGAAGCGCATGTGTGGACTAACCGACCGAAAGGCTACTGGCCGCAGGGAGTCCCGCGTCCGTCCACTACCAGGCCGCCAGCGGATTATCCGGACGACGGATTCGGAACGTCGTGGAATCAGCGAAGGCTCGATGACGCTGTAGCATACGCGATGGGATCATATCCGGTTCCGGAAGGTCTTGACTGGGACATTTACCTCGGCGGAATTCCCGAGGCGATTCCGTATCACCCGATCTATCATCCATTCAACTGGCGTGGATGGACCGACTTCGGCGTGGGTGCGCTCGGTGACATGGGTGCGCACCTGATCGATCAACCGTACTGGGCTCTGGGTTTAATGTATCCGACCAGCATTGAGGCGACGTCGACGCCGTGGGGGACGATGGAGCAGACGGAGCCGGCGCGATTGACTGCGGGCAACAGGGCGCGACGCAGAGACGTATCCTATCCGATGGCAACGACAGTGCACTACGAGTTTGCGGCGCGCGGTTCACAACCTCCTGTGCGATTGAACTGGTATGATGGCGGGCTGTATCCACCGCGACCGGCGGTGCTCCCGGACGATGTGCCACTCAAGACAAACGGTGTGATATTTGTGGGCGAGCGAGGGATACTGATGAATGACACATACGGTCAGAATCCGCGACTGTATCCCAACTCGCTCATGGCCGAAGCGGCGCTGGTTCCCAAGTCGTACGAGCGAATTCCCTGGAGTCATGAAGTGAACTGGGCCAAGGCTTGCCTTGGTCAGGCGACCGCGAGTTCACCAATCGAGTACGGTGCTCGGCTCACTGAAACGATGTTGCTTGGTGTTGTTGCGTTGCACGCAGGTCAGGGGCGCAAGCTGTTGTACGACGGCGAGAGGATGACCGTGACCAATATTCCCGAGGCCAACCAGTACCTGACACGTGAATATCGTTCAGGCTGGGCGGTCTAATTTTTTTTACACTCGGAGAGGATCATGTACGTTAAAGTTGGAACACGCGTGAGTGCATTCGCTGCATCCGCGTTTCTCCTGATTGGTTGCGCAAGTGCATCACAGAACGCGGAGCAGGCTGCGAGCTCTTCTGGTTCTGCGGGGTGGCAAACTCTTTTTGATGGGACGTCGATGAATGCGTTCCGCGGCTACAAGAGTCAGACGATGCCGAAGGGCTGGAGCATCGTCAATGGAGAGCTTACCAAGTCCGGAAGCGTCGAGGACCTCGTTACTCGCGAGAAGTTCGCCAATTTCGAACTGTCATTTGACTGGAAACTCGGGCCTGGCGGCAATGGCGGAGTGATGTACCGCGTGACGGAGGAGTATGACCATCCTTACTGGAGCGGACCGGAGTATCAGTTGCTCGACGATGCTGGCCATCCCGACGGCAAGAGCAGGCTGACCGCCGCAGGGTCAGACTATGCCCTGTACCCTTCGCCGGCTGGTGTCGTGAAGCCGGCGGATCAGTGGAATTCGAGTCTCATCGTGGTGCAGGGTAATCACGTGCAGCACTGGATGAACGGTCAGAAGCTGCTTGAGTACGACCTGCTGAGTCCCGACTGGGCTGCGAAGGTGAAGGCAAGCAAGTTCGGCGCGTGGCCCAATTATGGGCGTGCGACGAGCGGCTACATTGCGATTCAGGGCGATCACAATGGTGTGCTCGCGATGCGCAACATCAAGATTCGCGTATTGAAATAGGTCGCAGTCTGGTTGGCAGAATGAAATCAGCCCGAGGTTCCGGCAACTGCGCCGGGCCTCGGGCGAATCATATACAGGATCGATGCAACAACGAGTGCTACCGCGACGCTTATGAACTCGCGACGCGAGGCACTCGTAAGCATCCAGGCAACCACGCCACATGCGATCAGTGGTATGGCAGGCCCGCCGGGCAGAATGAATGGCGGACCATCGCCGCGTATATCGAGGCGCGTGAGTCGAATGCTCGCAAGACAGGTGATGAGATACACCACCAGTATTGACACGGTCGAGAGTATGACAAGCGTGCGAAATGTGCCCGTCATTGCGAGTACACAGGCGAGCGTTGCGTAAACGATTATCGCTGCTGTCGGTGAGTGATACCGTGGATGAACGGTGGCCAGCCGCTTGGGAAGAAAGCCGTCGCGCGCAAATGCGAACAGCAGCCGTGGTGTCGTAAGTATGTCACCGCTGACATATCCGAATGCCGATACCGCGGCGCCGACACCAAGCAGTATCCGCCCTGCGGGTCCAAAGGCTCGCGACGCTACGGCAACTAGTGGCGCGTCCTGATTGAGTGCGAGATCCGGTCCAAGTACTCCCTGTGCCACTAACTGTACTGCGATGTAAAGCAGCGAGACGGCGCCGAGTCCAATCAGAATAGCTCGTGGTACGGTACGCGACGGATCCTTGACTTCTCCGCTCGATGTAAGCGCGCCTTCGACTCCCGTGAACGCGAAGATCAGCACCAACGACGCGCTGCCTATCTGTGCGACCGTGGGCATGGACGTCCATACCAGATGGGCGGGAGTGATGAAAAATGCGCCGATGAGTGCGAGTAATATCAGCGGGAGGAGCTTCGCCGCGGTTATCACCTCGACCATATCCATTCCAGTACGGACGCCTCTGATATTGATAACGGCGAGTCCACCGTAGAGGATGACAAGAATTACAACGCGCGGAACGGTGCCGCCGAGCGATGGCGCGACAGCGGCGATGGATCCTGCGAACACGGCTGCGATGGCAGCACTTGCGCCCAATTGACTCAACCAGAACAGAACGCCGCTGAGAAAGCCGATATAGGGTCCGAACGCGGCTTCCGCATACGCATACGTACCGCCAGGCGCGGATACTCGACTGCCCGCTTCGGAGAATGTGAGTCCGATCAGTCCGATCGCGATTGCGCATACGATATACGCCACGATAGCCGATGCCCCCAAGGTCGCCGCAACGACGGCCGGGAGGACGAAGATTCCGGAACCGACAACGTTGTTTACGACGTTAGCCGAGAGTCCGCGCACACCGATAGCGCGGATCAGGCCAGTGTCTGCGACTTCCGTCAGTGCTTCCATGCTGTCGTATTTTCTCCAGTCGGAGCGTGTTTTGTTATCGCGGTGGAGAATGTAACGCCAATCGCGATTGGCCGTGTGCTGGAGATGCCATTGGCAGCGGCTATCGCGCCGTCAGCTGAAAACCATGGGGGGGTTGCTAGTGTGTACGCTAGTTACTGCCGGCCAGCGAGCCGTGGCCAGACTTGCTGGAGAGTCTTATGCGGGTCGCGCGCAACGTAGATCGGCACGTTGCGCTCTTCGCTCACTGACCAGGGGCGGTCGAGGCGCCGGACTTCGTGCACCGAACCCCAGATTTTGTGCAGTTCCGTCGGATCGTCCACTAACGCGATGAGGACGTTCCCTGGAAGTGTCCCGGGTCCGAAGAACCAGAACGAACCTGCGGCTGATACTACGGGTGGTAAACCGAACTCCTTACTGTAGAATTCTGCAGCACCGGCCTCACCGTAATTTCCAGCCGCGATTACTGCTTCACGTTGTTCAGCAGGCGAGAGCGAACGATACACTGACTGCAGTGCAGCAGCTTCGTCGCGCCATCCAAGCATGTCTGCGTAGTCCTGCGGCAGACTGCCTTTGAGTCCGCGATTTGTGCGAAGTGCCGCACCGCCGTCAATTCGTGCGGCGTACTTTGCTGATGCGGCAACCGAAAGAATCGGAACTCCGATCGGGAG
>JBDTAW010000195.1:0-6827 GCA_039924445.1 Gemmatimonadaceae bacterium | reverse complement strand
GCGCGCGCGGCGAAGACCACGCCATCAAGACGTACGATAATGCACTCAAGAAGGATCTTCCCGCACAGATCCGGACAATGATCCAGAACCAGCGCAACGGCGCGATCGCGAATCTCGATATCGTCCGGCAGATGAAGAAAGCTGCCTGACAAGCGCGGCAGGTGACAAAATTAGGGGGGCGATGGCCATCGCCCCCCTAATTTCTGTGTCCAGGGATTAGATATTCAGCTTCGCACCGAGGTAGATGGTGCTGCCGTAGTATTCCCGCTGGATGGCGTAGTCGCGACCAGGCGTACCGCTGAACAGGCCAAAGACGGCGTTATTAAGGTTCAGTCCCTGGAGTTGGACCTGTACTCGTGTATTGAAGTTATAGATAATTGACGCATCGACCTGTGAGTGAGCATAGAAGTATGTGTCGCCTGTGGGGGACGCCGAGCCATCGCCGTACGACGTGATATTGGCGCCTTGATACGCCCAGCCGGCGCGTGCAGACACAGAACCGTAATCATAAGTAAGCGCAACATTCGCGAGATTCGGTGAAGTCCGTTGCAACGGTGCATGACGACCTGTCGACGGATCGACCAGGGCGCGCGAATCAACGTGAGTAAAGTTCGCATCAAAGCCCAGTCCGGCTAGTGATCCTGGCAGGAAGACCAGCCGCTGATTCCACTCGCCCTCGAACCCGAGGATGTGTCCTGATCCACCATTTTCAGGTCGTGTTCCGAGTTGTCCATCGAACGATGCAACCGGGCCGTTGTACGTGAACGTCTGATTGAAGATGAAGCCCGTGAGCGACTTGTAGAAGACGCCTCCTGATATCACGCCGACCGATGGAAAGAAGTGCTCAACCAGCAGATCATAATTCCATGCATGCTGCGGCTTGAGATCGGGGTTGCCGCTCGTGAGATTGGCCGGATTGGAAAGACTTCCGCCCAGAGTACCCTGGAGCGATGGCGCTAACGATGAGTAGTCGGGGCGTGCGATACCGCGAGTCACCGCGATACGTGCGTCGGTGCGCGGCTGGAACGTGTATTTGAGCTGTACGCTGGGAAATAGATCGGTATATGTTTGCGTCCCCGGTACTTTATTAATGCCAGTGACGTTGCCACTGGTATCCTGAGTAACGACGTGGCCGACATAACTGGAGTGCGTATTCTCCATTCGCAGTCCCATGTAGATTTCTAACGGGCCAGCGTTCACCGTGTTGCTTACATAGGCTGCATAGATACGTTCGGTACCGCTGAAGCTTGCCAGGATATTGGAAACGGTATCAGTGCCGTTTACGAATGACGCAGCGTTTGCACTCTCGGCTCTGCGCGCTGAGGCATCGTCTGGCATCGGACCGAATGTGAAAGCGTTCGTGGCGCTCGAGTAGTAGGTAGGATCCGAGAAGTTGCCCAGTGACGCCGTTAACGGTAGAGACGTGTCCGTGTACCAGAAACCGTGCGCCGCCGTGTATACCTTGCGTTCATCGCGGATCTTGCCGCCGAATTTGAGAAGCGCCGTCCAGTTTCCTTCCGCCTCGTGCCAGGGCGTACTCAAATCGAGAGCGGTGCCCAGATCACGACCGGTTGTATTTCCGTCTATCGAGAAGTAATGGCTCAACGCAAAGTTGCTCGGAGTGGAGGCAGCCGTCGTCATTGAAGCATCCGCGTACCGGAAAGTCGGCACCGCAGTATTCGATGCATCATAGGCCACGGTAAGCCCCTGACCATTCGGCCCGTCGTACACGAACGGGCTAAAACGATAATCGCGGAGCCGAGACGTCGTCCCCGCTGCGTTCAAAGACAGTTTTGCATCCAGGCCGCCAAGTGTTGTATGGCCACCGAGTGTTCCGCCATACAGTAGTCCTAACGGCGTGCGGTTGTACGACATTCGCGTCGCCTCCGCGCCGGTACCAAACCCGCGCGCGCCAACGCCAGCGGAATCTCCGATTGGGCCGAACGTCGATCCAGTCACGCCTGTCGTAACGTCGTTGGTGAATGTCGTACCGTAATCCTCGAAGCGGCTGTACAGTCCCTTTAGTGCTATGGACGATCCGTCACCAAAGCGATAGTCAATGTCGCCGCCCAAACCGTACCGATTACGACGATACTCGTAGTCGCGCTCACTCCATTCAATCGGGACCGGGCGACCTGAGCCATCGACCGCCCATGCTGGCTCAAGGTCATTGCTTGTTCGGTTGTTCCGATCTGCGGAGCCGCCGAGCAGGAAACCGAGCCTGCGATCGGCGCCGAAGCGGCCTCCGTACGCAAACCCTTCCTGGTACTGACTCTTGCTCAGAAGCGTGATTCTCCCGTACTGTCCGGAGATGTATCCCTTCGGATCTCCCTCCGGCGTCTTTGTAACGAGATTTACTGATCCACCGATCGCGTCGGCATCCATATCGGCCGTAAGTGTCTTGCTTACCTCAATGGCCGCGAGCACATCGGACGGAACGTCGTCGAGCCGCGGCACGCGGGTGCCTCCTTCGCTTCCGGGAACGTGCGCCCCGTTGATCGTCACATTGGTAAGGCGCGGCTCGGTGCCGCGGACCTGGATGAACTTGCCTTCACCCTCATCGCGTTCGGTGGACACACCCGGAAGTCGACCAGCCGCTTCGGCCGCATTTGCATTTGGCAGCGCTCGAATGACATCACCAGCGAGTACGTTGACAACGTTGGGAGCTGCAGCCCGGCGTTCAAGCGCGGATGCTTGCGATTCTCCGAGTCGTTGCGCATTGACGACAACGCTTCCCAGCATTTCCACAGACGGGTGCAACCGAACATCGTGTTGTGCTACTCGGCCACTGACCACAACAACATTTCCCGAATCCGGAGTGAACCCCAGTCTTAGCACGCGAATTGTAACGGTGCCCGCGGGAACTCCATTTACTCGGTACGTACCCGTCGAGTCGACAACCGCGCCGAGCTGCGTGCCGATTACGTGAACCGTCGCCCCGGGAGCGGGTCGGCCACCAAGGTCCGTTACGCTACCGCGAACGGTACCTTGCGCTGCAACTGGTGACGTTACTGCGATGATCGCGCAAATGAGAATAGTGGTCCAACGATACTGTTCGAGATGCAGTCGCATGTTCCTACGGGTTCAGCGTGAGAAGAAGACACACCAGAAGCTGCTGTGTTGTCACGCAAACCTAGGGAGGAGAAAAACTTTGTAAAGCGCATATGTGTGGGCCGCTCGTGAGGTTGAAACGAATGTCAGGTTGCTAACAGCCTGGCTTCGGTCTGCCGTTTCAGCACCCGGACGTTCAATCAACCGGGATCATGCCACAGTTTCGCCGAGAATGTCATGTTAGAGACAGTATCTCTTCGGTTGACAGCCCGACGAGTGATCCAGTATCCCATGGCGCTCCAAACAGGCTCAGAGCGCCGGGACCGATACAGTTGTGGGTGGATCGCGCCTTGCACAGGCGTGAATCGTGGCTCGTACACGTAGTCTCTCTGGAAAACGATTTCGTGCTGTCCTCACGAGTATTCCGTTGTGCGCATTGGTGTGGACTGCAGGATGCAGCGCACATGATCGACCGAATGCTGCTCAAGGTGTCGATTCGTTAGCGCCATCACTAGTCGATTCGGTTCCGCAAGGCCGTCAGACACAGGTTTCGATGCGGAATGTCGACTTCTACGTGGACCCCAGTGTCGTCCTGCGAATCCAACATCTCCGCGGAACGGTGCGAAGCAAGACCGACGGACCGATCCTGTTCGACGACAAGCATTCGTTCGTCATCGGCATCAACTCAGCGGAAGTTGGTCTCAATGCGTCGGATTTAGCCGCACTGATGAACAAGTATATCTTTGCGTACAACGGCGCCCCGATCAAACGCGTGAGCGTCTCGATCGGGAACGGTCAGATGCGAATGACGGGACAGCTTCACAAGGGAGTGGACATTCCATTCGATATCGTTGCGGAGGTATCGGCGACGCCCGGAGGACTGATGCGCATACATCCGACGACGACCAGAATATTGCGGATGAACGGCAAGGCGATCATGGGCTTGTTTCACCTCACACTCGAGAAACTGATCGACGTGAGCAAGGCGACGGGCGTCGCAGTGAATGGAAACGACATACTCATCGACCCAGTGAAAGTGCTTCCCCCTCCCACGATCGAAGGACACGTAACTGAGATACGCGTCGAGGGCGATCAGATCGTTCAGACATTCGACGCCCCGGCCGATCACTCGACGCTGGCCCCGTTGGTCCCGCCTGATCTGGCCGCGAAGAATTTCATGTACTACCGCGGCGGGTCAATACGCTTCGGGAGACTGACGATGGCTGACGTAGAGATGCAGATCGTGGATCTCGATCCCGCAGACCCGCTCAAATTCGAGCTTGATCAGTACGCCAAGCAGCTCGTCGCGGGCTACTCCCGGACTCTCCCCGACCGCGGCCTGGAGGTCTTCATGCGGGATATCGACAAGATCGCTGGGACTCAAAAGGCTCGTCCGAACGGAATGGGCGCCGGGACCACCCCTCCGGGTACAAAACCGCCCTCGCTATAGGTAGATTTTGCGACTCTGGTGGAACCGCGCGGTAAGGGCAGGGGCTATCAGAAGACTGGGGCAGCCGGTCCGGTGCCACGTAGAAAGCCGTGGGTATTTGGGCGGCCAGCAGCTAGTAAATTCGGCCAGGTAGCTCAGTCGGTAGAGCAGCGGACTGAAAATCCGCGTGTCGGCAGTTCGATTCTGCCCCTGGCCACTAACATAAGTGCTTGATACAGAAGAGGTTAATGCAACAACGCGCCCGGTAATCTGCCGGGCGCGTTTTGCTGACTGAGGGACTGACTGAGGGACAGAAAGGAATTACCGTGTCTCTCCTTGGTCAGAGGGTGTTTGCGGCTCGGACGTGTCGGTCATAATGCGGTCGATCATCGTTGACACTTCCTTGGATTCGCGACTCATCGAGTAGCGCCGAGTCATGGCAGGATCCAAGTGGCGAAGCGCCGACTGGACCGACTTCTCAGCAACGCCCGCGTCGGTCGTCCACTGCGCGAGGCAGTGGCGCAAATCATGGAGTCGCACTCCTGGTACGCCCGCTTTGATGCACGCGTCTGTCCACGCCGCACGCAATACTTTGGCTTTACGCGGCGCGGGAACAGCGGCAATGACGGTTGCCCATTGATTTGGCGATACGTGCACCGTTCCGCGACTCGCGCGCGTTTTCGTTCCGGGCACCACGATGCTGTAGGTGTTTGGACGCAGGTGAGAGTCGTCCAGCGTCATATACTCGTTCATCCGCATTCCGGTGATCACGAGCACCCACGGTGCGCCACGCAGATATTCAGGCATGCGCGACAATATCTCCTTGAATTTCTGCGGAGTGAGATCGGGTACGCGTGGAAACTCCTCAAGTGTGGGCACGTTGTGCATGATCATCCCACGTGTCGGATGGCTCACAGTGCCTAACAAGCCCGTCAGCACAGCCGACAGAGCGCGGCGCATGTGGTTCCAGTCAGCGGATGACGCTTCCCATTGATGTTGTAAGACACGCCACGCCCACCGTGGTAGAATCTCAAGATCCGCAATGGTTGCGCTATCCGTCGCGATGTAATGCATCAGGTTGACGACGCGGTCGAGCAATTCCTTGAGCTCTGCTTGGCCAAGCTCGGAGGGCGGAACATCCTTAATGTCCCTGCACCATTTGAAAAAACTCGGGTCGTTGAGGACGCTGTCCGTATCCTGAAGAGCAAAGACGCGCAGCTTACGACGTAGCCGCTGCAACGATGTTGCGTAACGCCGACGTGTTTCGGCGCCAGTCTCGAGGCCCGGAATTATCAAGTCAACCATCGTATGCCAGAGTGGTTGGTTTCGCGGATCAGCGTCCGCAATGCGAAGAGAGTCTGCCGCCGTGCGCGCAGCGAACGGCTGCCCAGAAAGCCTCGAGCGCATTTCAGGGTCGTCTGACGTTTGGTGGCGCTCGTTACTTCGCGGACGTTGTAGTGGCTGCTTGGGCTCCGCCGCGGTCTTGGTGACGCTATTCCAATCCCCAACTGCGTCAGCATCGACGATGGCTTGCATATGCACACGCCCCTCGGCCAGCAACTCCAGGATATCTCGGCGGCCACGCGTCGCGAGTTGGGTCAAAAGTGTATTTCGCGAGGCGAACTCGAGCGGATCGGTCGTGCCGCTCGAGCGCTGGATCCTGATCCCGTACTCACGGAAGACACGGTCGATGCGAAAGCAGCCGTGAGTACTGGTGCGGTTCTTAGGCGTTCCGCCGCTACTGCGATTGGAGTCTGGAGACACTGCTATATCCCCTCTTGGAGGTTGCTGTAACTCAGTGGCTTGTTGGCACCCAACGCCACCCGTTCCTGGATCCAGTCATGCACATCCAAGGCGTACCACATAACGGTGGAGTGCCCAAAACGGACCTTTTTAGCTGGTGCAACGTTGTGGCGAATCCACCACTCGCTGACTTGCGAGCTGAAAATCTCGCTTCGGATAGTCTTGGCGGTCAGAAGTTTGCCGCGGTCCGAACTCCGTTCCTGCGGCGGGGATTGCGCCAGCACATCGGACTTGGGTGCCGTTTTCGTTGCAGGACGAGGCGCTCCATTCGGAGCATACTCCGAGGTTAGGATCGAGCGCTGGCGTGATAGTGCCTTTGAATCGGCCGTATTGTGGCCCGATTTGACCGACTGATAGCGTTGAAACTTGCGGGTTGGCGTTGGCTTGGACATCCTATCGGCTGCCTCCGAAGGCGGTTGGCAGCCGGGGTCGTTGCGCTGCTGGCCTGGATGTCAACGAGCGCGCCTCCGCGGCCCAAAACCGTTTCAGATTTCGGCTGCGGATCTGAGGGAAATGGGTCGGCAGATCTTGGTGAGAGGAGTGG
>JBDTAW010000194.1:0-8543 GCA_039924445.1 Gemmatimonadaceae bacterium | reverse complement strand
ATCTGCGTGGAGGTCGACCGGTTGGTGCGATCCGGTGTCGTTGTGGTTGTCGCAGCTGGCAACACAGGCTACGGTGATCTCACAAGCAAGGAAGGTCTGACCAGCGCCGGGCTGTCGCTCACGATCAACGATCCCGGTAACGCCGCACTTGCCATCACTGTCGGCGCAACGCATCGCGACAGCCCGCACACCTACGGCGTATCGTACTTCTCATCCAAGGGCCCGACCGGTGATGGGCGAATGAAACCGGATCTCGTCGCTCCGGGCGAGCGGATCACGTCGTGCGCGGCGGGTCCGCATCTGGATGAGATGAAAACGCTTCTCTCCGACGTGCCAGCAAAGCAGATAGCCGCGGCGTACATCGACGATTCAGGAACGAGCATGGCGGCACCCCACGTTTCCGGCGCAGTTGCGGAATTCCTTTCAATCCGGCAGGAATTCATCGGGCGCCCTGAAGAGATCAAGCGGATCCTCATGGACACGGCAACGTCGCTGGGCCGGGAGCCCTATTTCCAAGGACGCGGCCTGGTCGATGTAATGCGCGCGATCCAGTCAGTCTGATGTCTGCCGGCAGTTCCCGGTTCGTCCCCCGCGGCATCGATCGACGATATCGAGGCAGATGTTGAGTTGCTCGCCAGACTGACGAGATACACACGTGGCGGATCGAGCCCGAAGTGCTCCGGCCGTCTGGCTTAGCGACAAATAGTGCACCTTAATACCAACGCAGCGACAGAAAAATCTGTAACTTGATCAGGTAGGTGAGCCAATCCCCTGCGCCGAGGGGCCGTTCGGCGCGTCGATCAAACGGAGTGAGTTTTAGATGTCACAGCCGCAAACGGACAGTGCTTCTCACAAAACCTGGCCGGCCGTCGCCGCCGCCGGGCTACGCGTCGCCTTCGGTGTGGTGTGGGCAGTAGGCGCGGCACTGACCTGGACCCCCGATTTTGCAGTGCATTATGTGGGCTATCTGCACAATGCCGCGCAGGGGCAGCCGGCCTGGCTTGCGGGCTGGTTCAATATGTGGATCGCCGTGGTGACGCCGCACGCGCTCCTGTTCACGTGGCTCACTCGCATCATCGAGACGTTTATCGCGCTCGCCCTGCTCACAGGCTTTGCGCGCAAGACGTTGTACATCGTGGGTGGTCTGTTCAGTCTGCTGATCTGGAGCACCGCCGAGGGGTTTGGTGGTCCCTATACGGTAGGTGCGACCAACATGGGTACGGCGATCAGCTACGTGCTGATCTTTGTAGCCCTCATCGCCATCAACAGTCGTGGCGGCCGCAGTCCGTACAGCCTGGATTTTTTCATCGAAAGACGGTGGCCGCGCTGGCGCCGCTTTGCGGAGTGGGGAAGCCCTGACACAGTTGCACCGGAACCGGAGCGGTTGCCATGGCGCATACAGATCTTCGCCATGTTGGGCGTGCTTGCGCTGGTGATAATGCTGATCGGTGGTCTGCGTAGCACGCTTAACGTCCGGTCGCCATCGCCCGGTGCGGCTGCCGCAGCAGTCTCTCCGCTGTCGCTCGCATCCAACGAGCCGATTGCCAAAGCTCGCGATGCGCACTTGCCGCCGCTCATCGGGACCGGTCCCAGTGTCGATGTGCACCTTGTAGTTACCGACGAATCGGTGGCCATCGCCAACGGCGTCGATTACCAGGCGTGGACCTACAACGGCACGGTACCTGGTCCGATAATCCACGTGCGACAGGGACAGACCGTCAACGTGACACTTACGAATCACGGCAACATGAAGCATTCGATCGATTTTCATGCTGCCGAGACGGAACCGAACCTGAATTACATCGACATCGATCCGAACAAGTCGCTCAAGTTCTCGTTTGTAGCGAACGTGCCGGGCGCTTTCATCTACCACTGCGAGACGCAGCCGATTCTGCTGCATGTCGGGAACGGAATGTATGGTGCGCTGATCGTCGATCCGGCGACTCCGCTCCCACCCGCACAGGAGAGCTATGTGATCCTGCAGAGCGAGTGGTATACGCAGCAGGCTTCAGGCCACCTGATGACCGCCAATTACGACAGGATGCTCGCCGAACGTCCCGATGAAGTCGTGTTCAATGGCGTTGCATTCCAGTATCGCGACCGTCCGCTTGTAGCCATCGCGGGCGATCGCATTCGCATCTATTTCGTCGACGGTGGTCCGAACCTGTGGACTTCGTTTCATGTGATTGGTTCGATGTTCGATAAGGTGTATCCAGACGCCGACGCAGCGCATGCGCTCAGCGGAGTATCGACCTATACAGTTGGACCCGGTGCAGGAGCCATATTCGACGTGGTGATCCCGAAGCCGGGCAAGTACGCCTTTGTCGATCATGACATGGCACACATCATGGTCGGCGCGCTTGGTATTATCGAAGTCCGTCCTGTCGGCTCGTCGAGAGTCGCAGCTTCCATGGTGACACCGCCAGTTGCTGACACAACTACAGCCGTTGCGAGCACGGCGCCTCCGGAACCGCCGGGTCCGTACAACTTTGATCCGGCCAAGGGAGCTGCCGGGTTCGCCACCACCTGTTCAGCGTGCCATCAGACCACCGGCATGGGAATACCAGGTGCGTATCCGCCGCTCAAGGGTAACCTCGTTGTTCTGGACAACAATTCAGAGAAGCAAATCGACGTTGTGTTGCACGGCCTCCAAGGACAGGACGTTGGTGGTACGGTTTATCCGGCAGCGATGCCGCCGTTCGCCACGTTATTGAACAACACGCAGATCGCCGACATCATCAACCACGAACGATCTTCGTGGGGGAACAACAGCAAACACATTACAGCAAGCGATGTGAAGGCGCGCAGAAAGCCGTAAGTTAGCTTCGCGAAGCAGCGTCCGATCCAGCATGAACAACTACGCACCGCATCGTGCGAACGATGCGGTGCGTAGTTGTTCATGCGCGTCACAGTCCATGAAGCGGTGACCCGACAACACCACGCTACGATGCCATAGATTGATCGGCAATCGGACGAACTACGGAACGCCCGTCGCCAGCGATGTTCACGAATCGGGTGCTCCATTCGACCAGATCTTCCTGCGAGTCGAACCGCATCACTGCATATCCGCCAATGATTTCCTTGGCTTCGGTATATGGTCCGTCCGTGACCACGATGTTGCCTTTTTTTCTGGTAATCACAGTGGCCGATGCGGCGGGATCCCATCCGCCGGTGTCGAGGAGCACGCCGGCTTGCACTGCCTCCTGTATAAAAGCCCCCATCTTCGCCATTTTCTCTTCGGTTGGCGCGCTGATGTCGCCGTCAGGATACCAAAGTGCCATAACTCGCATGCCGCCTTCTCCATTTGTTAACGGTTGAATGATTTCGATCATAAACGCGCGGCCTCCCGCCGGGGAGCTCGACGCGGGCGAGCCCAGGCTCAAGTTGCCCTTGATGATACGTCGAACGAGAACGCGAGAAATCGACACGGCCGCTTTTCGGGATGGTTTTGGACGCCGTTACCGCCGAGTATTCTGCTTGCCTTATGCCCCCTTACCAATTCGTGCTCCGCGAGCGATTCTCTGCATGCGCAAATCACCGTTCCTACCCGCCGACATCGGAGCACTGCAGTGAGCAATCCCGAAGACATCCTCGAACAATATCAGGCCGATCTCGAATCTTCCGACTTCGACGGCGAAAAGTTCGGGATTGATCGACGCCAGTTTGTCTTCTACTCGCTGGCCGCCGCGGCAGCCACGACGCTCGGTATCAAGCCGGCACTCGCGGAGTCCCGCGGCGGGGCGGCTGGTGGATCTACCTGGCGACCCCAATCCCTCCAACAGGAAACGCCCCTGCCGCTCGGCAATGGTGAAGCGCCCGCACTCCAGTTTCAGCCGTACCCGGGTGGTACCGGCGCGCTCATGCAGAAACTCGTACGCCAACACGGCGCTGCGGCATTTGATCGCGGCACGTATGAACCCGAATCGTGGGCCGGCGCTGTGCCAACGTCGGACGACGACATCGCCTTCCTCCCCGCGCACCGTCTCTCTGCGCTTCTCAAATCTCGACAGATCACATCGGCGCGTCTCACTGATATCTACCTCACACGACTGAAGCGCCTCAATCCAACGCTGCTCTGTGCGGTCACCATCATGGAAGCCCAGGCACGCGCCGAAGCAGCGCGTGCCGACGCAGAGATCGCCGCTGGCCACTACCGCGGCCCGCTGCACGGTTTGCCGTACGGCGTGAAAGATCTGTTTGCGACCAAAGGTGTGCCCACTACGTGGGGTGCAAAGGATTTTGAGAATCGGATAATCGACATGGACGCCGAGGTCGTCGTCCGGCTGCGCGACGCCGGCGCCGTGTTGATTGCGAAGCTCGCCACCGGACTGTTCGCCCAGAACGATCAGTGGTTCCGGGGACGCACCAACAATCCGTGGAATCTGTCGCAGGGCTCCAGTGGTTCGTCCGCCGGTCCCGCATCGGCCACCGCCGCGGGCTGTGTTGCATTCGGAATCGGCACCGAGACGTCGGGCTCGATCGTATCGCCGACCATCCGCTGCGGCGTGAGCGCGCTTCGACCCACGTTTGGCAGCGTAAGCCGGTACGGCGGCATGGTGCTGGCCTGGTCACAGGATCGAGTCGGGCCCATCGTGCGTACCAGCGAGGACGCTGCGATGGTGTTCAACGTAATTCACGGTGTTGATGAAAAGGATCCGTCCACAGTGATGGTACCGTTCCAGTTCAACCGCAGCATTGATATTGCTGCGCTCCGCATTGGCGTTGACGACAAGGCACCGAAGGAACTGGTGGACAAGCTGAGGGAACTGGGAATGAAACCTGTGACTATCGGAGCCCGTCCGACGGTAGTCGGCATCGGCGGCAGTGGCGGACTCGATGTTGAAGACGCAGCAGCGTTCGACTCGTACGTGCAGATCAAGGCCAAAGAGATCGGACTCGATCTCAACAATCTGCCACCGTTGCCAGTGCGTGGTACGGGCAACGGCGCTCGCGAGGCGGAGCCGGCGAACCCGATGGCGCCCGCCGACTGGAATCCGCGATTCGTCAACGGTCGCAGGATATCTGGATTCGAGTTCCTGCAAACCGAACGTCGCCGCTACGTGTTGGTCACCATGTGGGCGGAGTTTCTGAAGGATCTGGACATGTACATCGGTAGCCCGTTCGCGGACGTCGGCACCAACGCGCAGACCGGACACCCAAGCGCAGTGCTACCATACAAATTCGGTGTACCTGAGTCTCGCAGTGTCAGACCTGGCTCAGCGCCTACCGCACCGGCGCCGGCACTTAACCCGCAACCCATCTGCGGTCAGATCATCGGCAACCTGTACAACGACGATCTGATCCTGTCTGTCGCACATCAGTTCCAGATCCACGACGATACCGTGCAGCGACATCCGACGCTGTAAACGTCGAAAATTGCGACGATGCGTGAACTATTGGCGACGTAACTCACTCTCCGAAACGAACAGCCCCGCGGTGATTGCACCGCGGGGCTGTTCGTTTGCTCGATCAACTCGTGACCACCACTTCGATGGCCATGTGATCAGGGCAGTTTCTGCCCCGTCTTGTCGAGCTCGACTACGGGCGCAATTCCCGTTGCCTTGACTCCGGCGGTAATCTTTGCTCCATCGCCTACGATCAGGATGGTCAGATGATCCGGATTCATGTACTCCGTTGTCATCGCGGATACATCGGCCGCAGTAGTCCGCCGGATGGAGTCGATGTAACTCGACCACCACGTCTTCGGCAGGTTGTTGTCCACGATTTGCGAAACAATCGACTCCGTCCCTGCGTTCGACTGCAGCGCCGATGGCAGCGAAAGTGTCAATGAGTTCCTCGCCGCGGTCAATTCTGCATCGGTGATGGGTATCGGGCCGGTCATGCCGCGGATCTGCGTCATCGCTTCCATCAGCGACGAGTCGGTCTTTTCTCTTGTGACGGCGCCTTGGGCCCGTTCGGAACCTGGTCCTTTGAGCCATGACGTGCGGGAATTGAAACCGTAGCTCCAGCCGTGCTGTTCACGGATTGTAGAGTTGAGGCGCGACTGGAACATCCCGCCGAGGATTGCGTCCATCACCTCGATCTTCGGCATGTCGGGTGAGAATTCCGGCGGAATCGTCCGCGCGAGCATGATCTGCGACTGGGGCTTGTTCGGCATGTCCACCACGTAGATGGTGGTCGGGCCCGGAGCCGGTGCGGCGGGATAGCTGATGCTCAGCTTCTGGCCGCTCGCCGGCCACGCGGCGAACGCCTTTTCCAGCTCCGCCTTCGCGGCTGCCCGCGTCATGTCACCCACGACGTAGACGGTAGCGTTGGCCGGCTGAAAGAATTCCGTGCCCAGCTCGGCGACGTTGTCTCGCGTCACCGCTCTGAGATCGTCGGCGTTGACCACTTTGCCGTACGGCTGATCACCGTACAGGAGCTTGGGTGCTATCTGCGACGCTACCACGCCGACGACGTCCTGTCCGCGCGTGTACGCGGCAAGCGCCTGGGCTCGCAGACGTTCCAATGCTGGCGCCGGGAATGTGGAGTGCTGCATCATGTCCATCATGATTGACAGCGTTGCATCGAAGTTCCGCGAGAGCGACGAGAATCCAGCGTTGCCTGATTCCTGGCCGACGGTGAAGCCGACGTTGGTTCCAAGCAGTGCCAGTTGATTCGTGAGTTGATCGGCACTCCGTGTAGCCGTTCCCTCGCGCATCATCGCGCCGATAAACTGCGATACTCCTTCCTTCGTGCCCAACTGGTTGGTGCCGCCGTTGAAATGAATCGAGAAGGTGACGATCGGCAGGTCGTGCCTTTCGACCACTACAAGCCTGGCACCATTGGACAGCGTGTCCGTCGACCACGACGGCATGTGGAACGTCGGTGTCGGACCCACCGGCGGCGGCTTGGTGCGATCGAGCTGCGCCCCCTGGGCGGTCAGCGCCGACGGCGCGAGCAGCGCCAGAGCGACGAATATTGGACTGATGCGCTGCTTCACTTGCCTACCTCCTGAGTCGACGCAAATGGTGAAGTGATCGGGGTCGACTGATCCCCGTGAGACGCGAGATCGCGCTTGCCCGTAGGCACTGCGGAGAGCACTATGCGGTTGGGGCCAAGATACTTGTTCGCAACGCGCTTGACGTCGGCCGCGGTGACTGCCCGGGTTTCCGTGATGTCCGTGGCATACCAAGATGGATTGCCATGATAGATCCAGCCGCTCGCCAGCGTCATCGCCTTGCCGAGCATCGACTGCAGTCGGTTGTAAGCGCTGAACTCGATGCTCGCGGTGGCCTTCTTCATTTCTTCCGCGGTGGGTCCCTGGGTCTTGAAACGATGGATCGTTGAATCGATCGCCGATTCGAGCTTTGTCAGATCGACACCGGGAATCGGCACCACGGTCAGACCGACAGTTCCGGCGTTCTCGTTCATTTCGGGCCGCAGTGAGATCTGCGTCGCCCATTTCCGGTCGTACACGAATTCCTTGGAGAGCCACTGGGTACGGTCGCCACTGACGATCGCGCCCATGACGCTCAGCGCGGCACGATCTTTTGATTGCACACCCACTCCCGGCCATTCGACGTACAGCTCGGGCAGGGAAACGTGGTCTTCGTACACGAACCGCTTCGGCGCGTCGAGGCGCGCCTGTGGTACAACCGGGCGAGTGATCGCAGGACCACGCGGAATCGGCCCGAAGTATTGCTTGATCCAGGCTTTCGCCTGCGCTGGGTCAAAGTCGCCGGCGATCACCAGAACGGCATTGTTTGGCGCGTACCATTTGTTGTAAAACGCTTTGACGTCTGCTTCCGACGCGGCGGAGAGATCAGCCATTGAACCAATCACGGGCCAGTGGTACGGATGGCCGGCGGGATACATCTCCGCGTCCATGATTTCGCCAACCCGTCCATACGGACGATTGTCGTAGCTCTGGCGTCGTTCGTTCTTTACGACATCGCGCTGCGCGTTGAGCTTGGCGAGATCCAGCGCGTCGAGCAGCCATCCCATGCGGTCCGATTCCAGCCATATCTCGGTTTCGAGATAGTTCGACGGGACGGTCTCAAAGAAGTTGGTCTTGTCGTTGTTGGTCGATCCGTTGTTGGAGCCGCCGACGCCTTCGGTGTACTTGTCGTGCATGCCGTAGGGTACGTGGCCCGATCCGGTGAACATGACGTGTTCAAACAGGTGCGCGAATCCGGTGCGTCCGACTTCTTCGTTCTTGGATCCGACATGGTGTTCCACATCGACGGCCACGACGGGCGCCGAGTGATCCACCGACAGCAGCACAGTCAGCCCGTTCGAGAGCTGATACTGTTCCACCGGGATCTTGGGGGTCGAAGATCGGGGCTGTTGCGCTGCGGATGTCCCGACGGCACCGAGTAGGAGTGCCAGCGGGAGGATACGGTGCATACGCTTCACGAAACCTCCAGGTTGCGATATGAAGTTGCCTAAACGTACCACGGATCCGGGCCAGTTTTTAGGGTCAGCTTTCAGGGTCAGCTTTCAGGGTCAGGTCTGGCCCCATTTCCATTACGTTTGGCAATGGCAACTCAATCCGACATGGTGAGATTGACGCGCGCACTCGCGCGCGAAGTCGACCGTCT
>JBDTAW010000193.1:0-5217 GCA_039924445.1 Gemmatimonadaceae bacterium | reverse complement strand
AGCTCCGTCGCGCTCGGGCTCGACTTCCAGAGCATGGCGTTGGTATCGAGGGCCGTCGCCAGCATCTCGCCAAGTATCCCCGGAATCGAGGCGCTGATCGCGAAGTAGGCTAAAAACGACGGGTTGTTCCAGTGAGTGATCCCGGGGATGATCACGCGCTGGAAGTCGGCGAGGATGTCGGTCATCTCCTCGCCCTTCGCTGGCGCAGCCGTGGGCAGCGCGGCGATGGTATCACCCGGTCTCGACTGTGACAACACCGCATACTGGCCCGGGTTGTCCAGGTATCCAGCGATCCAATCGATCAGCTCGTGGCCGTGCTTGCGGAAGACATCGGTGGGCAGATCGCCGGTCGTGGCGGATGGGTCGGAAGCGGTACTCATTTCGCGTTCGGAACGGGTCGGAAAATGGATGGGCGGGAAGTATCGGATGAAATGTTACCAAACATCACCGCAAACTGTCGTGTTTTTGCAGTCTTGGCGCATTCAACGTGAGTCGTCCCCCAACGTCAGTCATCCCCGCGAGAGCGGGGATCCATTTTCGCTAGCACGCGAGCATCTCAACACGGTCAGGTCGATGTCAGTTCCTCACCCCAAGGACCTTCAGGTGTCCGCTTTGCGTACGCGACTAACCGGCGCGCTCCCCCAGATGATGAATGCGGCGCTGGAGCCATTTGATGACGACTCCGTGTGGTGGCAACCGGCGGACGGCGTAAACCCGATCGCGGTGCTGGCCCTGCACTGCGCCGGCAACCTTCGACACTACATCGGCCGGCACGTTGGCGGGACCGATTACGTGCGCAACAGGCCGCAGGAGTTCGATTCTTCGCGCCGGCTCAGCAAAGGTGAGATATCGACCGAGTTCAATCGCGCGATCTCCGATGTGCGCGCCGTGATGGATACGCTCAAGCCCGAAGACTACGCAGCACCATCACGCGATCCGGAGGGTCGCCACTGGACGGTGTACGAAGATTTCCTCAATGCGACCGTACATCTTGCACTACATGTCGGTCAGGCTGTTCAGCTTGCAAAGCTCAAAGGCTACAAGTTGAGTGACCGCGTGTGGGGCGAGGCGCACGCGGCCTCGGGAGCGTCACGTGTCTGACGTGACGCCGGTTGTCCTCTTCGGAGTTGCGGTTGCGCTGCTACTCGTCGGCGTCGGATTCGGCTGGCTTGCCGCCGTGACCCGCCAGCGCAGTCTTCTGGGCGTACTGCAAAGCAGGATCGCCGATCTCGGCGCGCGATTTGAAATCCGGAGCGCAGAAGCAGCTCGATTGAATCTGCGAGTCGAACAGCTCGGTGCAGCCGATGTGAAATGCGCTGCACTCACCGCGCAGCTGGAGGCGGAACGCAAGAGTACTGACCAGAAGGTCGCTGCGATCGAGCAGGCGGAGCAACGTCTTCGCGAGGCATTTCAGTCGATGGGCGCCGAGGCGCTGAGACAGAATAGCGAATCGTTTCTGCAGCTTGCGCGTACGTCGCTGTCAGAGATGCAGCAGAGCACATCGTCAGATCTCGAGCTCCGCCAGCAGGCCATCAGCGAAATGGTATCGCCGATCAAGGAAACGCTCGCGAAGATGGACGGTACCATTCAGAAGGTGGAGTTGGCGCGTGTTGGTTCATACGAATCGTTGATCGAGCAGCTTCGCTCGATGGGCGAGACGCAACGTGAGTTGAGCGGGCGCACCAAGCAACTTGGTGATGCACTTCGTTCACCAACCGTGCGCGGTCGCTGGGGCGAGATGCAGTTGAAGCGCGTGTGCGAGATGGCGGGAATGCTCGATCACTGCGACTTCACCGAGCAGACGACAATTGATAGTGGTGACGGCAAGTTGCGACCCGATCTCACGGTGCGACTGCCGGGCGGGAAGGTGATAATCGTGGATGCGAAGGCGCCGTTGATGGCGTATCTCGCAGCGATCGAATGCACCGATGAAGCCGAACGCGAGCGACTGATGCGGGATCACTCGCGCCAAGTGCGCGATCACATGGTC
The DNA here is from genome assembly GCA_039924445.1 of Gemmatimonadaceae bacterium. GTDB lineage: Bacteria > Gemmatimonadota > Gemmatimonadetes > Gemmatimonadales > Gemmatimonadaceae > Fen-1247. Next base: position 3,227 of record JBDTAW010000193.1, on the reverse strand, counting down.
AAGCTTGGCCAGAAGGCGTACTGGGGACAGTTCGAATCGACGCCCGAGTTCGTGGTGATGTTCCTGCCGGGCGAGACGTTCTTCAGCGCTGCACTCCAATACGACCCAGGTCTGATCGAATACGGATTCGATCAGCACGTGATCCCCTCGAGTCCGACGACTCTGATCGCGTTGCTGCGTTCGATCGCGTATGGGTGGCAGCAGGATCGGATTGCGAAGAACGCCGAGGAGATCAGCGCACTGGGCAAGGAGATGTACTCGCGCATCAGTATCTTCTCGAACCATTTCGATACTCTGCGCCGCGGTCTCGAGAAATCGGTCGAGGCGTACAACAGCGCGGTGGGCTCACTGGAGCGCAAGGTACTGCCGCAGGCACGCAGGTTCCGCGATCTGGGTGCGGGGACAGTAGCCGAGATCGGGACGCTCGATGGTATTGATGCGACGATGCGACGATTGGAGATTCCGGAAGAGCGGGCGGCCGATTCGATAGAGATCCCTCCGGAACCGCCGCTTCCGACGCATATTTCCGACGTTCAGGCGCGAATCGTCGGAGTACCGCCTGTGTATATCGAGCATCCACACTTTCCCGGATAGACCGGGAGCCGCCGCGAGGGCCAGCCTGTGACAACGACTGAACATGGGCTGGAGCGCGCGATTGGAGTGCGCGGCCTCGCCGCGACCGCATTCAACGTTACCGTTGGCGGCGGAATTTTCGTACTGCCAGCAGTGGTTGCGGCGACGATCGGTCCATCGGCACCAGTCGCGTACGTCGTTGTCGCCGCCGCGATGGGGCTCATCGTACTTTGCTTCGCGCAGGCCGGAAGCAGAGTCGATCTCACGGGCGGGCCGTACGCATATGTAGAAATCGCGCTCGGCAAGTATGTGGGATTCCTTGCGGGCACGCTGTTGTGGCTGGTTGGTACGACTGCTACGGCCGCTGTTGGAAGCGCACTGGTTGGATCGATCGCGGTATTCTGGGCACCGTTGGCAGATCCGATCCCGCGCGCGTTGATCCTGGCCGTTGTGTTCGCGTTGTTCGGCGCGCTCAATGTTCGTGGCACAAGGCAGAGCACGCGATTTCTGGAGATGATCACGGTGGTGAAGTTGTTGCCGTTGATACTTTTCATAATTGCAGGAGCGATGCTGGCGCACGGTCCTGTCCCGGACGTTTTCGGCAGTCTCAATCCCGCCAAGCTCGGGCGATCGGTAATCGTGTTGATCTTCGCGTTTGCCGGAATCGAATTCGCCCTGGTACCGGGTGGGGAGGTGAAGGATCCCGCGCGCACCGTACCGCGTGCGCTGTTCATGGCGATGTCGGCGATAACGATACTGTACGTGGCGATCCAGTACGTCGCGCAGATGATACTCGGCAATCAATTGGCGCTGGCACAAGCCGCTCCACTGACTGAAGCCGCGCGCGCCGTGGCCGGTTCGGGTGGCGCTATTTTCATCGGAGTATGTGCGAGCATATCGATGTTCGGTTACGTAAGCGGCATGATGCTCACGGCACCGCGCGCATTGTATGCGTTCGGGCGCGACGGGATTCTGCCGCCGATATTTGCACGCGTGCACCAGCGGTATGACACACCTGCCGTGGCAATTGTAGCCCAGTGCGTGATGACGTTTATTGTTGCGGTGACCGGGGGATTTGCGGAGCTCGCGATATTGAGTAACATCGCGGTGCTGGTGTTGTATCTGTTCTGCTGTATCGCAGCATGGGAGTTGCGACGGAACAACGTGCATGCAGGTGGAACGCCATTCAAAATTCCAGGCGGGCCCGTGGTGCCGATTCTCGCAGTTGCGGTGATTGTCTGGATACTGAGCAATGCGACAATGAAGGAGTTTTCAGTGGTTGGCGCTGTGCTGGTTGTCGCATCGCTGTTGTATCTGCTGGCGCGTGGCCGAACGCGGGAATGACGAGCCTGGTCAACATTTCGTGCATCCAAATGACGTCGCCCAAGCAGTACACGGTCACGTCGAGAAATGTGCCGATATCGGTGACTCACATCACCGTGGAGCAGAACGGTTTCGCGGGCAGTGACAGTGTAATCGTCGACCGGGACATCCCCTGGAAGACTTCGGAAGCGGGGAGTTAGATCACGACTGCGTCGCGTCGCCGCCGAGAGGTAGATCGGCCCGTCAGGCAAGATCAGCACAGATCGCCCGCCTCACCGCGCGAGCCAGAACGTTGCCTTGATCAGAAAGATATTCGTTGGTTGCTCGCGAAAAATGGCGCCAACATCCCGGGTCAAGCCGAAGTCGCCAATCGGCGCAGTACCGCTACGAAGCTGCTGCCAAACGAAGAAGATTGTGGAACCGGGGCGATACTCCCACCGCATGACCGCGTCTCCCAGCAGGCTTCGCATGTTGAAGTCCGGATCACCGATCTGGAATGAACCAGCGGAGCCGTCTGTGTTGGGTTCGATGGTATAAATGCCATTGCCGTCACGCGCAATTGTACCGCGACCACTTCCATACACATCAAATAGCCTTGTGCGTGGCACGCGTAGTTCCTTGAAGCGGTTGAACTTCCCGGCTGCGATGAACGGTTGTGCGTAGAGCTGCAAGCTCAGATTGGTGGTGAACGTCCAGTTGAGTCGCGTGTCGAGCGACAGTGTGGTTTGACGGAGGTTGGAGAATATGTATCGCTTCCCGTAAGTCCGCTCCGCGAGCGGATCGGAAACCGTCTCAACGTACTGGTTGGAACTGTTCGCAACGCTTAACGTTGGGCTGAAGCTCAGATCGATAACGGAGTTTGGTCGAGCTTCGAGAGTAATATTTGCGGTCTTTTCGAACCCACCGGCCGCGTCGTGCTGATATTGCAGCTCTCCGCTTGCTATGAACGGCTTGCGCGAATCGGTGTTCACCGATGCATCGAGACTCCACAGCGCCGGTATCATCGCAAGTGGACCACCTCGTGTGAGATCATTACTCAATTGATCAGGCGCGTAAGTGGTTTGTAAGCCAGCAGTCCAGAGATTATTGAAGGTACCGTACATGGTGACGGTGTTGTTCTGACGGATCATTGTATTGCCAAAATCCCACGCGTTGAAAGACGCGCCAGTTACCGTGTATGATCGAAAGATTCGACCGGGATCATTGGATTGATAACCAAGTGCCGGCACGACCGATCGGTAATCAGCACGTGACAGAAATCCGACGTCGTTGATTTCGAAACCCGGTGACACCTCCTTGTAATCCAGCGACCCAAACCATTTTCCGCGTTT
>JBDTAW010000192.1:0-7506 GCA_039924445.1 Gemmatimonadaceae bacterium | reverse complement strand
CCGTTCACTTCGGTGTAGTCAGCGAGATAACTGAGAATTTCCCGTTGGCGCTTGGTCAGCGACATCGCCAGATTCCTAGAGGGTGGGTCTGCGTGCACGGCTGACCCCGAACAGCCGCCGAAAGAATACGTTATCCGAAGAATGCCCGAAACGCAAGGTATTACCACATCGCGGAGAATCTGGACGCCCCCCTCTGGCACGCTCGGCGGGTTGGTAGCCGCCGCCTACGCCCGTGCCGCTGCGCAGGGGCGGGAGGCGCTACACTGGAATGACCTGGCCACTACTGCCGCGGCCGGACCCTCGTTTCGGGATGCGCTCAGTCGCCCTGCAGTCGCGGTAATTGCTGAGGTGAAGCGGCGGTCGCCGTCCAAGGGCATCATAAATCCGGAGATCCAGGCTCCTGCGCAGGCGCGCCTCTACGTAGAGGCCGGCGCTGCGGCGATATCTGTGCTGACCGAGTCGGAGCACTTCGGCGGTTCGATGGCGGATCTGGAAGTAGTAGCGGCAACCGTCGCGGTTCCAGTCCTGAGAAAGGACTTCATAGTTTCGACGGTGCAGCTGTACGAGGCGCGCGCCCGCGGCGCAGCAGCGGCACTTCTAATTGTACGGGCACTGCCCCGGGGCGCACTCGTCGAGCTGCACGATGTGGGCTCGGCGATAGGCCTCGATCTTCTCGTCGAAGTTCGCGATGAGGTCGAACTGGCCACCGCAATCGACATTGGCGCACGGATCATCGGGGTGAATAATCGCGACCTCGAGACGCTCGTAATAGATCCTTCGACTGTCGGTCGGATCGTGCCGCTCATTCCGAAGGATGTGGTGGCGGTGGCGGAGAGCGGGATGGCGTCGCCAGAGCATGTTCGCCGAGCGGCATCCGCAGGTGCGGACGCGGTTCTGGTGGGTTCGTACGTTTCTGCCGCTGCCGATCCGCTGACTGCGGTTCGCTCACTCACTGGGATGCAGAAAGAGCGGTATGCACGTCCAGATTAAGGTTTGCGGGCTCACGAGAGCCGCTGACGTAGCTGCCGCTGCGGCACTCGGTTTTGACTACGTCGGAGTAATTTTCGCGGGTGGTCCGAGGCACCGGACGCTTACTGAAGCGACTCACATACTACGCGACGCTGGGCATGCATCCAGGGTTGGTGTCTTTGGGACTCCACATGCTACGGAGTTGAGCAACTACGTGCGTTCGGTGCCGCTGTCCGTGGCGCAGCTTCACGGCGACTCGTCGCCCAAGGCGGTGCTGGCGGCACGCGCGGTCGGAGTTCACGAGGTATGGGCAGTGGTTCCGGTGGTTGATGGGAAGCTGCGTCACGACGCGGAGGAGCTGTTTCAGTGCGCAGACGCAGTCGTCCTCGATACACGGGACGCAGAAGGGCTGGGGGGTTCCGGACGATCGTTCGACTGGGGCGAAATCGGTGATTTGCTACACCCGATGAGACGACAGGCGAAGTTGGTTATTGCCGGTGGCCTCACCCCCGACAATGTTGCGCGCGCGATCGAGCTGCTCCAACCTGACATCGTGGATGTTTCGTCTGGCGTTGAGTCCTCGACTGGTGTGAAGGATCCCAAATTATTAAGCCGCTTCATTGAAGCGGCGCGGAGTGCCTGAGAGTTGACTACAATGCTTCCCCAAGCGACGGATAGATTCGGAGAATTCGGAGGTCGATACGTCCCGGAGACGTTGATTCCGGCTCTGGACGAGCTGGAGAGTGCGTTTGATGCTGCGATGTCCGACCCTGAATTTGTACGGGCTTACGCAGACCTGTTGCGCGATTATGTCGGACGGCCGTCGCCGCTGAGTGACGCACCGAGGCTCAGCGCGCGCGTGGGTGCCAGCGTGTATCTCAAGCGAGAAGATCTGAACCACACCGGGGCCCACAAGATCAACAATGCCATCGGGCAGGCATTGCTTGCGATGCGCATGGGGAAGCGTCGCATCATCGCTGAAACGGGGGCGGGGCAGCATGGCGTAGCCACCGCCACTGCGTGCGCGAAGTTCGGACTCGAATGCGTGGTCTACATGGGCGAGATTGACATGGAGCGTCAGGAACTCAATGTCTTCCGTATGCGACTGATGGGCGCGACAGTAGTCCCGGTCAGCTCTGGAACGCGTACACTCAAGGATGCGACCACCGAAGCGATTCGGGACTGGGTGACAAACGTCGAGTCGACGCACTATATCATCGGGTCTGTGGTCGGTCCGGCACCGTATCCGCGAATGGTGCGCGACCTGCAGAGCGTGATCGGCCGCGAAGCGCGAGAGCAGATGCTTGCACGAACCGGTGGGCTCCCGACTGCCGTCGTCGCGTGCGTCGGTGGTGGATCCAACGCAATGGGGATATTTCACGCGTTCGTCGACGATGCGGGGGTGCGCCTGGTTGGCGTCGAGGCCGCCGGCGAGGGATTGAATACCGAACACCATTCAGCATCGCTTTCCAGAGGGCGCCCGGGCGTTCTGCATGGTGCGCTCAGCTACCTGCTGCAGGACGAGAACGGTCAGGTACACCCGGCACATTCGATTTCTGCTGGGTTGGACTATCCGGGAGTAGGCCCGGAGCATTCATTTCTGCATGACTCGAAACGTGCGGAATACGCTGCAGTGACGGACTCTGCCGCTCTCGAAGCGTTTGGAGTGCTCAGCCGGCTGGAAGGAGTTATACCGGCTCTCGAAACGTCGCATGCTGTAGCCTGGCTGCTCGCTTCTGCCGGAAGCTGGGGGTCGAGCGACAACGTGCTGTTGTGCGTCAGTGGTCGTGGCGACAAGGATGTGGCGCAGGTCCGCGCCATGCAGGGCAGCGCGCACTGATGTCTCAGCCGCCAGCCGCACCGCCGGGAAGTCCGAGGGCACCAGCTGGCTCCCTCGATGCAGTTATTTCGGAAGCGCTGAAGAGCCTTGCGCGCGCGGTAAGGTCATTTCAGTTGTATCTGCCCAACAATCCCATGCACGCTCGCGCAATAGACAGCGCACGTGCTGCGCTTGTTGGGTTGTGGGGAAGTGCCGATCGCGTGGAGATCGGCGTTACGGAGAACGACTTTACGCACGAGGACGTTTCGATCATGTCAGAGACGGATCGAGGCGGCGAAAGTCTTCCGTGGCTGTTCTACAAGGACGGCATCCGGTCGTTCGAATTGCGCAGGGGATTCGAGACGCGTGACCTCCCTCGTTTCCTCGGAGCAGTCCAGGCGGTACGTGCGCAGGCTAGCGGCGACGAGGACCTGGTCACGCTCTTCTGGGAGTGCGATTTTGAATCTTTCTCGTACAAGTACGAGGAGGCCGGTGGTGATGGCTACAGCGCGCCAGGTGCAGAATTGCTGCACGGCGGCGCGCCGCAAGGGACCGTGGACGCTCCACAGGATGGTGAGAAAGATGTTGGCACCTACGGATCCAGTCCATCGCAATTCGCCCGCATCTCTGACTTTGACCCGACGCTCTACTTTCTCGAAGAGCGGGAGATCAACTACCTGCATGACTCCATCCGGCAGGATTTCGGCGGCGACCTGAGACCTTCGGTTGCGGCCGCACTGCTCGACACGTTCGAGGCGCAGAGCGATCCCACTGTTCGCGAAGAGATATGCGGAATTCTCGAGAACTTCATGTTGGCGCTCCTGTCCGGCCTGCAATTCCGCGCGACTGCTTTTCTGATCCGGGAAAGCGCGGCAGCGACATTGCGCGCAGAGAACCTGCTTCCGTCGCATCGCCAGCGGTTGACTGAACTGGTTGACCGGATCAGCGATCCTGCGACGCTTAATCAGCTGCTGGATGTTCTTGAGGACACGCCGCTTCAGCCGCCGCAGCAGGATCTGGTCATGCTCTTTACGAGGCTCAACTCAAAGGCGTTGCAGCCACTTGTGTCGCATCTGGTACGCTCCCGGAACGCAGGACTGCGCGCGCTGGTCGAAGAGGCGGTGACGCGTCTTGCCGCTACTGATACAGAGGAGTTGATGGAGTTGATCGGGTCGGATGATGAGCCGGTTTCGCTCGAAGCAATGCGGCGGGCCGGAGACCTCGAGTCTCCGGTTGCTGTGCCGTATCTGGCGCGCGCGCTCGGCTCCTCGTCAGATACAACTCGTGCGGCGGCCATCGGCGCTCTTGCGGAGATCGGATCGCCGGGCGCGATGCAGTTGCTCGAACGGAGCATTGAGGACGACGATCGTGACATTCGACTGGCCGCGCTCAAAGCGTGCACCGAGCGCCAATATCGACCCATCATGGCTCGACTCGAACGCGCGCTTAAGGATCGGCTGCTTCGTGATGGGTCGTCGGTCGAGAAGTCTGCGTTTTTCGACGCCTATGCCACGCTCGGCGGCGATTCGGCGATTCCATTGCTCGAGAACATCCTGCTTCCCAAAGGCCTGCTTGCAAGGAAAGAGGATCCGATCACGCGCGCGAGTGCAGCCATGGCGCTCGGAAAACTTGGCAGCGAACGCGCGCTGGACCTGCTGCGAAAGGCTGCAGGAGACAAGGAGATCGTAGTACGAAGTGCCGCAGCCCGTGCACTTCGGGGTAGCACGTGAGCCCGATGAACGCAGACGACGGCGAGCGCCAGGAGACGGCGAATACCCGGCGAACTGGCCGGGCGCTCATTGTCGCGATTCATGCCGCTTCTCGTGTGATGAAGCTTTATCCGCCCGAACACCAGGCGGTTCAGAAGTCACTCGCTGAACTTGCGGTCGCGGCGCTGGAGAGTAGCGGCGTCGACGCGCAACTGGAAGTCCGTGTCCACGGCGAATTCATATTTGTGAATGGCACACGCCTGCGACTCGACCTGAGCAACTACGCCAGTTTCGGCCGCGTCCTCGAACTGTTCCGCGCATCCGGAGTCGGAGTATTGCGCGTCCTCCGCGAGGCGACGCCTCGAGAATGGTTTTCATTGCTCACGCTTCTTGCTACACTCGGCGGGGTCGCAGACGCGGATGCTGACGAACTTGCGCGACGACTTCAGACTGCGGGCGTGGATGTATTCGAGGTAAGTGCGGACGCCGAGGCTGAAGAAGATATCGAGGAACGTGAAGCCGCCAAGGCTGCTGCTCGACGCACATATGCGCAGTCGGTCGCTCTCACAAAGGACGTGATCAATTCGGTACGAATGGGACGGGTCCCAAGCGCGCGCAAGATCAAGCGCGCGGTGCAGACGATAGTCGACCAGGTGCTCACGGAAGAATCTTCGCTGATCGGACTCACTACGCTGCGCGAGTACGACGAATACACGTACACACATTCGGTGAACGTGTGCATCTTTGCTGTCGCGCTCGGGAAACGCATCGGAATGTCCAAGCTCCAGCTGTACGAGCTGGGGATGGGCGCTTTGATGCACGACATCGGCAAATCACGCGTACCGACCGACGTCATCCAGAAGAGCACCCCGCTTGACGAGGACGACTGGCGTCGGATCACCGCGCATCCGTGGCTGGGCATGCTCACGCTATTTCAACTCCGCGGACAGCAGGAATTACCATACCGCGCGATGATCGTTGCACATGAGCATCACATGCGGCGTGATTACACCGGGTATCCGAAGGTGATTCGCCCACGTCAGATGTCCATGACGAGCAAGCTCGTAGCTGTCGCAGATGCGTACGACGCGGCCACGACGCGACGGTCGTATCAGACAAAACCGTATCCGCCCTCGGCCGTGTTGCAGGAGATGCGCGACAACCCACTTCGAGGGCTGGATCCGGTAGTCGTCAAGGCGTTCATCACGTTGCTGGGCATCTATCCGTCTGGCACCCTTGTAGTGCTGGACACCTTCGAGCTCGCCGTGGTTCTTGCGGCGAATGTGGATCCGGAGATGTTGTCGCGGCCGCGAGTAGTTATCGTGAGTGATGGGCGGGGCAATCTCCTGCAGCCTCCTATCGAATCAGACCTCGCGGCAACCGGCGCCGACGGCCAGTTCGTGCGGACAATCATCAAGACAGCAGATCCGGAACGGTATGGCATCAGGGTTAGTGACTACATCATCTAACAGGATCGATGAACGGTTTACAACGTTGCGAGCAAGCGGGAGGAAGGCACTCGTATGTTACGTCACTGCCGGCCATCCGGATCGTTCGAGATCTCTCGAATTGCTGCACGGACTTGAGGACGCAGGGGCGGATGTTCTCGAAATTGGTGTGCCGTTCTCCGATCCCATGGCGGATGGACCTGTAATTCAGGCGAGCTCGCAGATTGCGCTCGATGCTGGAATGACCTTCGACGGTGTTCTTGACCTGGTTGCCGAGGCGCGACTGACGATCCCCGTCGTGCTGTTCGGCTACCTGAATCCGTTCCTTGCGGCTGGGCCGAGTGTGCTCGACAGGATGGAAACTGCTGGTTGTGATGGGCTTCTTATCACCGACCTGCCCGTGGGTGCGGATCCGGCGCTCGAGTCCAGGATAGGCGCGAGCGACATAGCGTTCATCAGACTGGTGGCACCGACCACTCCGACCGAGCGGATGCAACTGATCGCAAGTCATGGTAGCGGTTTCGTATATCTCATAAGCAGGCTCGGCGTTACGGGAATGCAAACTGGGGTAGCGCCCGAGCTGGGCGCAACTGTTGCGCGCCTTCGCTCTGTGACATCGCTCCCTGTCTGTGTAGGATTTGGGGTCACGAATGCAGCTCAGGCCGCGGCGATCACGTCCATAGCCGACGGTGTCGTCGTGGGAAGTGCAATCGTAAAAGCGGCCGGTGAGAGCGTTGATGCCGCAGTCTCGCTGGTAAAGTCGTTGCGTTCCGGGATCGACCAGGCAGGCGAATGAGCCCCGACACAGTTGTGTTGCAGGCGATGCGATTCCACACGCGTGTCGGAGTACTCCCGCACGAGAAGCAATTGCCGCAGCCTGTCGAAGTCGATCTCTCGGTGACGGTCGACGATGCCATGCGCCCGCCAAACGTCGTCGACTACGTTGCGCTTTATTCGGCAGTTGCAGAGGTGATGGCGGCGCCGCACATATCGTATCTCGAGGAGGCCGCAGAGCGTATCGCATCGGCGGCGCTTCTGGTGGACGGTGTACGCACAGCGACGGTATCTGTGCGCAAGCCGCACGTGCCGTTGCCGGGTCCTGTCGAGTTTGCGCAGGTGTCGATAACCCGCGAGCGCAATGGATGACATCGCTTTCGTCGCTCTGGGTAGCAACATCGGCGATCGAGCTCGACATCTTGAGGATGCGCGCACCAGAATCACGGCGATTCCCGGGGTCGTAATTCTGGGCGAATCGACGATCGAGGAGACCGCACCGATCGGACCGGTCGTGCAAGGCCCGTACCTGAACCAGATGATCGCGCTTCGAACATCGCTCTCACCCAGCGAACTCCTTGCCGAGCTCCACGAGGCGGAAGCTATGGGGGGCCGGGTCAGAACAGCCCGTTGGGGACCGCGCACGATAGATTTGGATATCGTCAAGTATGCGCACACCACCTGGAATTCTCCCGAGCTAAGGGTGCCGCATGGCGAAATCAATAACCGCGACTTCTGGCAACGCGAGCTCGCCGAGCTTGCAGAGGTGATGACTTGAGCAGTGTGC
>JBDTAW010000191.1:0-7788 GCA_039924445.1 Gemmatimonadaceae bacterium | reverse complement strand
ACGATTTGCGCCGTACGTCGGAGTCGGTGGCGGAGCGATGTGGTACAAATTCAGTCAACACGGCGATTTCGTCGATTTCCAGAACAACAACAGCGTATTCAACGCTGACTTCACGTCGTCTGGCTGGTCACCTGCAGCGCAGGGACTGGTCGGGGTCGATTTTAATGTCTCGCCACACATCGCGCTTAACGGCGAAGCAAAATACATCTGGGCCAAAGGCTCGCTGAATGACAGCTTCTCGGGCTTCGACAAGATTGACTTGTCCGGCATTTCTGCTACAGTCGGCCTCACATACAGATATTGAGAGGAGTGAACATGAACCGTCTAGTCAAGTCGGCCGAGCGTTACATGGTGTCAAAAACCGCGTTGCTGCTTGCATCCGGAGTTGTTGCAGCGACTCCCGTCATGGTCGCTGCACAACAGCCGGCCACGCAGCAATCTCAGGTTGACGCCAACTGGCAGCCGTGGATCGGCTGCTGGCGGCCCGCCGCACCTCAAGCTCCAGGGATGACGTTCAGCTTGCCGCGCGATACGGACGCGCCGCTCGTTTGTATCATCCCGACGAAGGACGCCGCCGCGAGCTCGAGCGTGTACGTATTGACCGTTGCACACGATACAATCGCGGCGCGAGATTCGATAAGCGTGACGGGACGCGATGTCGCGCGCACGAAGGATAGTTGCAGCGGCGTCGAAAACGCAGCGTGGTCACCCGATGGCCACCGGCTGTATCTGACGTCGGACTTCACGTGTCCGGGTGGGATCAAGCGTACGACATCCGGCCTGTTCGCAATGTCGCAGCGAGGAGACTGGGTCAATGTGCAGGGTGTGACCGCCGGCGGCAACACTGCGGTGCACACGCTGCACTACACGGACGCTGGCATTCCATCGACGCTGCCAGGCGAGATCTCGGACGCGCTTCACGCTCGCGGCATGGCGCTGACGACTGCGCGTAGTGCCGCCGGCGCGCCGCTTACAAGTGCCAACGTCGTTGAAGCATCGCACAAGCTCGACTCACTCGTGGTAGAAGCGTGGATCGTGGATCGCGGGCAGAGTTTCAACGTGGATGCGAGGAAGATTGTCGCACTCGCAGATGCCGGAGTTCCCGGTAACGTTACCGACGCAATGGTAGCTGTCACATATCCCAAGGCTTTTGCCGTCAACCAGCCAGCCGATGAGTCGGGGATCGCTGACATTCAGCAGGCCCCATCAGCCGGTTCGGCTTCAGCGAATGGCTACAACACGGACAACACGCGCGTCATGATGCTTCCTGGTTATGGGCGCTATAACTATTCACCGTTCGGTTATTCACCGTACGACTATTACGGATATGGATATTCGCCGTATGGTTACTCACCGTTTGGCTACTCTCCATACGGATACTCGCCTTACGGGTACTCGCCTTACGGCGCGTATTATCCGGGCTCGTTGGGTTATGGCGCCGCATATGGCGGCTGGTACTCACCGCGACCGATAATTGTGCTCAAGGGCACGGACGTGTTACAACCCCAGGGTCGGGCGGTGAAGGGGCGCGGTTACACGCGCAGCCCCGCCGACAGGAATAACTCGTCCGGGTCGAACGGCTCAACTGCGTCACCGCGCCCAGTAGTTTCGCCACCACCTGCTCAACCGGCGCCTGCACCGGCACAACCGCCGCGCACAGCGCACGAGCGACCGTAGCATTCATACGGTATTGCAATGAAAAGCGGGGCCGAGGCATTTCGCCTCGGCCCCGCTTTCGTTCGTCTTGCTTCGGTCGTTCCGAATCGTTACTGGTTAGAACGCGTAGCGGAGACTCAAGCTCGTGTAGAACGTCGCGTTGTACGGTGCGGGGATGATGTAGCCATCGCCACGACCGCCAGCGGCTGCAGTTGCGAGTCCGGCGTAATTCGGTCCGACAAACAGAAAGCTGTAATACGTACTTCCGAGGATGTTGTCAGCGCCGCCGAACAGATCGAGCGACCAGTGCTTGTCGACCTGCCGCTTGATCCCGAGCTTTGCGCCAAGCAGATCGTACGACTTGACGTACGTCGAGTTGTCGAACGTTACTGGAACCTTGCTGACGTACTGATATGTGCTGTTGAAGTACACACCATGGTTGGTCGCAAGATCGAGCCCTGCATTGATCATGTTGCGTGGTACGCGGGGAACCGGGTTACCCGAGAAATCGACCGTCGTGGCGAGGTTGTTGTTGTCGCTCTTGAAATCTACGAACTTGGCATCGGTATATGTATAGGATACCCATGGGCGCGCAAGCGACAATGTGCTTGCGCTGTCATCCACGGCAAGCAAGCTCAATGAAACTTCGGCGCCGCGATTGCGCTGCTTGCCGGCGTTCGTCGTGAATGTCACCGAATTGGCAGTCTCAGTCACGAGCTTGTCAGTGTTCTCCACGTCGAAGAGAGAAGCTTGCGCAGTCAGGCGGTTGGCGAACAGACTGCCCTGTGTACCGGCTTCGTACTGAACCGCCCGTTCCGGCTTGAGTGTCAGATCGACCTTGCCGTTGTTCGCAATCGTGTTGCTCAGCAGCGGCGGCGTGTAGCCTGAACTGACGCTTGCATACACGGATGCGTTGTCGCCAAAGCCCTTCGTAATCGCTACACGAGGGTTGAGGGCAGCCTTGAATGAGCGAACAGCGAGGGTCGTCGTGTCGTACAAAACGTTGGCCTTGAGCATATTGCGAATGCCGAACTCAGCCTTGTTCAGGCTGGTGCCGACGGTGACGTTCACCTGGTTGGGCATGGCGAAGCTCCACTCGGTGAAGAGCGAGGCATTCGTGGCGTAGTTCTCCTGAGCTGTAGGACGCTCCGGGTACGGAGGCGCCGGAATGATGAATACGCCATTGGAGGTAATGTTGGTGCGCTGCGCCGTGGCACCGAGCGAACCCGTTATCCCAACCTCTCCGACCTGACCGGAGAAGCCGAACGTCGTGCGCGCGCCGAAGCTGAACTGGTTCGCGTCAGTGAATCCGTGCGCAAATGGCTGACCAGATGTGCGGCCATTTCCGAAGACTGTTGTCTTGTTCGTGAAATGGTCGTTCCACTGATAATTATCCGTTATACCTGCGAGGAAGCTCGTGATTGCAATGTGCGAATCATTGGCGAGATACGCGGGATTGCTGAGCACGTTGCGATTGTAGAAATCTGAACTGTCAATTTCGCCTGCGAGTTCTTCAAAGGAACGATTGTATGCGAAGTACGTCGACACGGTTTGATTATTACTGACGCTGAAGTCGCCGCTGCCACGCACGTAATCCTTTACGGATGCACTGTGTGGGCGGAACGCGTCGTACGTCTGGTGCCCGTAATTCAGGTCGAGATCTGAATTGTTCGTTGCCGTCTGGAAGTTCGAGTTGGTGCGAATGAGGCCATAGCTGCCACCCATGATCTGCTGACCGAAGCTCGTCTGGTTCGGCGTCGGGCGCTCGGTATTGAACTTCACAGTACCGCCGATGTAGCTCCCGTACTGGCTGGAAGCCGGCCCCTTGATCACTTCCACATTGCCGAGTGACGAGTAGTCAACGTCATCCAGGACCGTTGTTCCGGTCGCATCCGTGAGCGGAATCTCGTTGAGGAAGACCTGATAGCCGAGTCCGTTGGAGTTCGGGCTGTTGCCACTTGTGCTTGGGTAGTATCCGCGCAAGGTGATACGCGCGCCGCCAAACGGTGTGCGTGACTGCATGAATACACCGGGCACGGTGTTGATCGAGTTTTCGAGGCTCAGTCCGTCGGCGCGGTTGAGGTCGTGCGTCGAAAGCACCGCAACGGATGGCGTCGGCTGGTTGGCAACGACTTGAACGCCCGCAAGTTCGGTGCGCGGAGTGAGGCGAATACGCAGCGCTGCCGCGGGATCGGTGACTGCAACTTCTGCCGTGGCATAGCCGGACCGCGATACAGTCACGCTGCTGATCGTGTTGCCCGCTGAGAGATTGAACACACCAGCGTCGTTCGTCTGTGTTGACGACGTGGTGCCTGTGGCCGTGACGTACGCCCCCGCAATCGGGTTGCCGGTTTGCTGATCGACGACGGTCCCGTGAACGGATCCCTGCGCCTGAAGCAGTGCTGGAGTGAGCACGAGGAAGAGGGCTGAGAACAGCTTGTGCATCAATTGAATCCTGTGGTGTAGATGGAGAAGTGCCCGGGTGGCGGCACGTTTGGTTACTTCGACTACCATCTTGCCGACGGTTCCCGGTCGGCTCTGCTGGCGGGAAGCTTAAAGATTACGGGCAGTCCCGGGTCGGCGTTGCTGTCGGGAAGCTTACAAGCTGCGCAGAATTCTGTCAGCAACGGGTTCCGCGGAGCCGGAAAGGATGGCTTGAAAGTGGATAAAACACTCCACCTCGAGAGCGGCTCCAGTCCTGTCACCCTGCAGCCGGACCACGATCCCCAGCGGGAAGATGAGCGGAGGTGCATCCGCGTCTGGCTCGGGTTGCCATGGTTCGCGCGGCAGGTCGGCCGCCGGGATGACTGCACCCAGCTCGGCGCGGATCGTACCTCCGTCGATTTCAGCTGCACCGTAATGAAGGCGGCGCGGCGTGTCGAGGAGACCGAGATCTGCCTCGGGTTCCCAGTCCGCCTCAGCAACTGCCCGAGTCAGGAGTGCGTGCCCGAGGTAGGTGCCGACAATGGCGGCGCCTGGGGCGAGTTCCGGATCGTCGTCCAGGCGAACGCGGGTGAGCGTCAGCGGCTCATCGGTAACAAGAATTACGGGTGTCATGTGCTGAAGATGGCTTGATGGGGCGAGACGCGAGGAAGTGTACGGTCAAATCGACAGTGGCGGCAAGGTTTTGGTTGCTGCTGCCGATGCTAGCGGTATGCGAATTGACCGCTGATCCGTGCGGCCACGGTTGGCGTACGATGGCGATCGGCGCTACTGCGATTTACGCGCGCACAACCGTTGGATGCACGTAATCAGCAGTGGGTTTCGATCGTCTTGATCCAGAATCGCAGGCTGGCGCGAGCTGGAAGCACCTTTTGGGGAGGCAGGCAACAGGCAGATGACAACTACCAAGCAGGCTGTAGAGCGTCAGATTGTTGACGAGACGGGAACTACGTGGCGGGTGACGGAGATGCGCGTGTGGGACGCTAACGGCCGTGGCGCCACTTCGTTGATAGCCGCACACGAGCGTGGTTTTCGGCGGCTTTGGGATTTTCCGGTCGAGTGGGCCGAGCTGGATGACGTGAAGTTAGCGGAGCTGGTCAGCAAGCCAGCGAGGGCGACGAAGCATTAGGAAATAGGCCTGGACGTGATACCCTGGTAGGGTATCAGAGAATGGAGACCGGTCGCGTCAGGCGCGACCGGTCCTTTTTTTGCTCCTCGGGGCGTTGACTTGCGGCCACGTGGCGGTATAATTAGAGGCTGCACTGAAAAAAAACCAATCGCTGGCAAATGCCAGCGCGCCTCGAGTCCCCAGCTGCGCATCAATGGCGGCTGCACCCGGCGGCGGCGGATGGATACCGGTCCCGGATGGGACGCCCGGTCCACCCGCGTTTTTGTTGCTAATAGACGACTTGACCCGCTGATATAGACATGGCTCGCCACACCCCGCTCGAACATTACCGCAACATCGGCATCATGGCCCACATTGATGCCGGTAAGACGACTACAACCGAGCGTATCCTTTACTACACCGGTAAGTCTCACAAAATCGGTGAAGTTCATGAAGGCACCGCGACCATGGACTGGATGGAGCAGGAGCAGGAACGCGGCATTACGATCACCTCGGCAGCGACCACCGCTTTCTGGCGTCGTCACGGCCAGAGCGATGAGCAGGGTAGTGGTCCCGAGTATCGCATCAACATCATCGACACGCCCGGGCACGTTGACTTCACCGTTGAAGTCGAGCGTTCGCTGCGTGTGCTCGATGGCGCCGTGACGCTTCTCGATTCGGTCGCAGGCGTGGAGCCGCAGACTGAGACGGTGTGGCGTCAGGGCGATCGTTACGGCGTACCACGATTGATCTTCGCCAATAAGATGGACCGCACGGGCGCTGACTTTGATCGGTGCATGCGCATGATCCGTGATCGGCTCTCCAAGGAAGCGTATCCGATCCAGCTGCCCGTGGGTACCGGTGACACGTTCACCGGCCACATCGATGTCATCGAACGCAAGCAGTACATCTTCGATGATGAGTCGCTCGGCAAGAAGTTCCAAGTTGTCGACGTGCCCGAGGAATTCAAGGCTGCAGTCGAAGAGGCGCGTCATGCTGTGGTCGAAGCCGCTGTCTCGCATGATGAGCCGCTGCTTGAGAAGTATCTCGGCGGCGCGGAGTTGAGCGATGACGAGATCCGTCACGCCATCCGCGTAGCGACGATTGGCAGCCATATCGTTCCGGTTCTCTGCGGAGCATCGTTCAAGAACAAAGGCGTTCAGGCGCTGCTCGACGCTGTGATCGACTACATGCCGTCGCCGCTCGACGTGCCGCCAGTCGAAGGGCACGTGCCGGACCACCTCGAGATGATCGAGACACGCGAGGTGTCGGACGAAGCTCCGTTCGCCGGACTGGCGTTCAAGATCGCGACAGATCCATTCGTAGGTAAGCTGACATTCTTCCGTGTTTATTCAGGCGTGCTGCAGAGCGGCTCGTACGTGTATAACGCGACGAAGGGAAAGCGCGAGCGCATCGGTCGTTTGCTGCAGATGCACTCGAACAAGCGCGAGGAGATCGAAGAAGTACATTGCGGTGATATTGCCGCTGCCATCGGACTTCGCGACACGCGGACGGGCGACACGCTCACGATGGAAGATCAGCCGATCGTTCTGGAAGCGATGAAGTTTCCGGCTCCCGTTATCGACGTTGCAATCGAGCCGAAGACCAAGGCCGACCAGGACAAGCTTGCAATTGCGTTGCAGAAGCTGGCCGAAGAAGATCCGACGTTCCGCGTGCATTCTGATCCAGAGACGAATCAGACGATCATCTCCGGCATGGGCGAGTTGCACCTCGAGATCATCGTCGATCGCATGCAGCGTGAGTTCAAGGTCGATGCAAATATTGGTCGTCCGCAGGTTGCATATCGCGAGACGATCAAGAAGCGCGTCGACAAGGTCGAGGGCAAGTTCATCCGTCAGTCTGGTGGTAAGGGACAGTACGGACACGTTGTCATCAACGTGATGCCAGCTGAGCAGGGACAGGGCTTCGTGTTCGAGGACAAGATCGTTGGCGGCGTAATTCCGCGCGAATTCATCAACCCGATCGAAGCCGGAATCAAGGAAGCACTCGAAGGCGGTGTCCTCGCCGGTTATCCGATGGTCGATGTGAAGGTGGAACTGGTGTACGGTTCGTACCATGACGTCGATTCCAGCGAAATGGCGTTCAAGATTGCAGGCTCGATGGCGGTGAAGGACGGCGCTCGCAAGGCTGGTGCGATCATTCTCGAACCGATCATGAAGGTTGAAGTTGTTTCGCCGAACGACTACATGGGTGATGTGCTTGGCGATCTCTCGGCGCGGCGCGGACGCATTGGCGGAATGAATCAGCGCGGTGAGGCGCAGGTGATCGATGCGCAGGTTCCGCTCGCTGAGATGTTTGGATACTCGACCAAGCTACGCTCGATGTCGCAGGGTCGCGCAGTTTATTCGATGGAGTTCAGTCATTACGAGGAAGTTCCGAAGTCGGCGGCCGAAGAAATCATGAGCAAGGTCAAGAAATAGGCAGGCAGGGGCGCCGCATGCGTCGCCCCCACGAATAACCGAATAACCGAATAACCGAATAACGGAAAACCAGGAACGAATCATGGCGAAGGCGAAATTTGAGCGGACGAAGCCGCACGTAAACGTTGGAACGATTGGCCA
>JBDTAW010000190.1:0-25713 GCA_039924445.1 Gemmatimonadaceae bacterium | reverse complement strand
TGAAACTATTTTCGTCGGCACGGTCTTCGGCTGAAAGATCAAGCTTTGCCGACGCGGCTGCCAACGCGGTATTCCTCGGATTTCGCTCACTCGAATCGACGTGGGGGACCAGAGCGACATACGGCGTCAGGTTCGGAGTGGCAGACCAGATTGCTCGCAGTGGACGGCCGTAGTAGTCGAACTGAGACAGCGATCCGGTGTGCAGGATCTCACTCATCGTCGCAATAAAATCGGTTGTATTGGTCCAGCGGTGCACGACTCCGCCGTCGTTGTAAGCAGAGATTACAAACGCGGGGGCGCGGTGGGAATCTACGTGATCGGGTCCATTTTGCGCGTCGTCTTCAACAACGAACACGACTGTATTCTTCCAGAATGGGGAGTGTGACAGCGCGTCAACCAAACGGCCGAGTGCAAGATCGTTGTCGGCCATGTACACGAGAGGCGTCCTGGATCCAGCACGCGCCCCAGCAGTGTGATCATTCGGCAGCCGAATTATCTCGAGCTGCGGCATGACTCCGCTCTTCACATAACCATCGAACTCCTCAAGCCACACTGCGATGCGGGACTGATCTGTCTGGTTCAGATCAAAGCCCGCATAATCGGGGTTCGTGTTCGTCGCAAGAAATGGCTTGTCGCCGACGTACACGGTGTGCCCATTGACGGTGTCACTAACGACATACTCGCCGTAATTGCGCAGCGTGAGATGGGCTCGCGCGGCCAGATCCCATAGATATCCATGCGCCGACTCGTTCACATCGTCATCGGGAATGTCCTTGCGGTCGAAGCCGCCGTTTGTTCCCTCGTAATCGTAGGTGCGTCCGCGGCCAGAGTACTGACTTGGCACAGTCTTCTCCAAATAATCAGTCGCGTAGGCGGCGGTTGACCAGTTATGGCCGTCAGCACTCACTTCCGCATTCGTAAAGAATCGATCGAAGTCGCCAAACCGCTCGGCCAGCGCGTGATGGTTCGGTGACACGTGGCGTGGGAAAAACACGAGTGATGTGTCGCCGTCTCCAATCGGCAGATCGCCGAGGACCTCGTCGTACGTCCGGTTCTCCTTGATCACGTAAATCACGTGAGTGAACGGCGGATACTTCGCAGTACTCGCGCCTGTGTGTGCACGATCGTCGCTCCAGCCCTGCGCGCGGGCGACTCGGGCCGTGAGAGGCGCAAGCGTCGTGCTGGTCGCGTTGGCGAGTGTCAAAGTCATGAGACTGCCAGTGGTTTGACCGAGAGTATATGCGTGCGATCCCTTGCTGGCCGGATGCAATGGATTCGGGCCATCTGGATTCGGCGCCGTTCCAAGCCCTTTGCCACTGAGTACCAGCAGTGTGTCCTGGGCCGCGACGACCGCGGTTGGATACCAATCAACTGGAATCCGTCCAACCAATTTGTCGGATCCGTGCGCGGACGCAACGCCGGAGGCTTCGGCGCTCAGGTCAAAGACACCGACAGCGTTATTGTCTGCCTCCGCGGCGAAGAGCCGCGTTCCGTCGGTTGAGAGCGCCACCGCATCCGGAGTGCTTCCCTGTGCAGGCCCGCTCGGTGGCGGATCCATCAAACGCGCAACGACGGCACGGCTCTTTGTGTTCAGGACGATAATCTGGTCCGTGCTTCCCGATGCGATGAACAGCCGACTGCCAGAATTGTTCAGAACCATCGCGGACGGGTGACGTCCGACAATTACGCTACCTTCGGTGCGAAGCAAACCGGAACCGTTCGCGGCGTACACTGATACGGAATTGCCACCCCACCCAGAGACGTATACGGACCCATTGCGCGAAACTGCAACGCCGTACGGATAGCGTCCCGCACCGAAGCGTTGAACGACCTTTCCGCTCGACAGGTCGATCACCGCCAGAGAGTCGGCAAGGTTTTCGGCAACGTAAAGCATTTTACCGTCGGGGGACGGCGCAATACCGGCCGGGTAGCTCTTCCCGGACGCTCGCGAGCTCTTGGCCCGGAGCACCAGGCTGTCGATCAGCGACGCCGTTCCGTTTTGCCATGCGTAGCGGTAGACGACATCCTGATTTCCGCCCGACACATAGAGTATGCTGCCGTCCACGGAGAACGCGACACCGATGAACGCGGCAGCCTGCAAGACGTTTTGGAGCACACGACCAGTGGCACGGTCGACAACCTGAAAACCCTGTTCGCGCCAACCGTTGAGTAACACAACTACTCGATCACCGCTTGGCGAAACCACCATTGACAGCGGCATCGAGCCTAACGGAATCGATGCGGTCACAGGGTCCAGTCGCACACCGGTCGGAAGAACTGCGCGGCCCTCAGGGATCCCCGATGCACCGGATGATGGAGGTGCTCCCGAGCTCGCAGGTCTGCACGAAACGGCAAGGAGCGTCAGGCAGCTCGCTGCCAGGACCGCCGGGAGACGACCTTGCGACCATGTGTGAGCGGCGGGAATCGATGTGGTCAGCTTCACATTGCACCCTGGTGTACGAGTTGAACTCAGGAAATCGTCTTGCTACTATCCAATTTTGAGCGAATTGCCGCAACCATTGCGTCCGCACCAGGCTGAACATTCTCGATCGTCACGTCGACGCCAGAATCCCGAAGCACCTGCGCGGTCGCTGCATCGTACGCCGCCGCCGGCACGGATCCGATCGCATCCTCAGCTGCAGCACGGACGTACTCCTCGGCGGCCGCAGGAGACATCGCGACCACGAGATCCGAATGACGATCGCCCATGATGCGGCGGAATCTTTCCAGTTGCTTGGCAAGCGGCACATCGCGATACAGTGCGAGAGACGTCACGACGGCACCGGCTAGTTCCAGATCTCGCGCGAAGGAGCCTGCTGTATCGTCCTCAGCTACGTAGAGCAGCGACGCGCCCGGGATATCGGCGCGCTCGGAAAGTGCGTCGATCAGCGCGGTGGCCTGGAATTTCTCCTGCGTCACGTCCACCGTTATCCCACGGTCGAGCAACGATGCAGCCGTCGCCGGATCCACACACGCCACTCTCGCGTTGGAAATGGCGCGGGTGTCACGCCCTGACAGGATGAGCTGCTCCCAGAATACGGCCACTGCGTCCGGCGTCGAAAACACGACCCACTCGTACTCGGATAGTCGATCAATTTCCGCACGCAGCAGATCGAGGTCCAGCCGTGCGATCCCCGGCTTGGGTACGTCGATCACGAACGCACCGAGTTCCCGAAGACTATCACCGACTGTGGACACGCCGTAACGCGACCGCGCAAGAATAATCTGTCTTCCGAATAACGGACGTGTTTCGAACCACGTCAATTCATCCCGAAGCAAAACCGTCCAGCCGATTATGACAGTCGCGGTCTTCATCATCCCGGCACGCATCATTGCATCCGTGATCGTGCCAAGTGTGGCGACGGTCGTGCGTTGATTCGGGCGACCGGCGTGTACAATCGCCGCGGCGGGGATGTCGCCGGAAACGCCGGCGGCGGCGTAGCCCGCGACGATCGCCTCGAGCGCCGCTGATGCATTTCGAACTACAACAGTAGCGCCGACACGTGCAATCGTGCTCCAATCAGTCCCGCCACCACGCACAGGATCGCGCCCATTCGCGAAGATCGTCGCGGATGCCATCGTCGCCGAGAGCAACGGAATTCCGGCGTAAGTCGATACGGAATTCTGTATCGGTACACCCGGTACAACTTCGAATGCCACGTCGAAGTCGTGGAGCGCCGTGACGAGATCGGTCCCCCTGCCAAATCCAAGAGGATCACCGTGAGCCAGATACACTACGCGATAGTCCTTGCGCGCAAGTTCCACGAGTAACGATGCTACGTCTGCCGTCGGCGCGCGGCGGACTTTCCCGCGGCGTCCGACGTAGTATTGCTCAGGACCGCCAGCGACTCCACCAGGTATGAGCTTGCGTTGACTGCGTCGCTCGTACACGACTGCGTCCGCGCGCGCCAGCAACTCCTTGCCTCGGACCGTAAGGAGGCCAGCCAGCCCCGGTCCGGCGCCGACTACAAAGACGATTCCTTTCTCCGCCATCTCCGCCTCCGCCACCACAGGCTAACGGCATAGCCGCCATAAATAACCGCTGCCACTGCGTACGCCAGATGATACCAGAACGCGTCTTCTGGAAATCTCATGAGTTGGCCTCCATGGCTGCATCACGATCGACTGCCAGCAAGTATCTCTCTCGTAACAGCCACGCAAACAGAAGTGTCAGCGTAAAGAACGCTGAAACAAGCGTGATCAACATCTCCCGCGACATCGACGGAGCACTCGGCTTGAGCAACACCGGCATCGGATGCATCGTCCGGAAGAAGTACACGCTCAGATGAATGAACGGTACCAGCAGCGCACCGAGAATTCCGATTACTGCCGAAAATCGCGCGCGCATCTCGAAATCCTCGATGGAGCCGCGCAGGATCAGATAGCCCGCGTAAATGAACCAGAGGAAAAGCGTCAGCGTGAGACGCGCATCCCAGGTCCAGTACGCCCCCCAAACCGGCTTCGCCCAGAGCGGGCCTGTTACGAGCACCACTGAAGTGAACACGAATCCGACTTCCGCGGAACTGGAAGCGACGCGATCCAGTTTCGGATCCTTGAGCCACAGGTAAAGAATACTCGTGATGAACACGAGGCCGAACGCGAGGTACAGGCCCACCCACGCGGACGGTGCGTGTACGTAGAGAATCTTCTGAGCCGGCCCCTGCAACGCATCGAACGGCGTGAAGTATATCGCGCGAATGTACGTGCCGATGACAGCCAGAATTGCAATAATACCAAGCTTGGAAAACTTCATTGTTCCAGTGTGTATGGATACAGCAGCGTACAGACTACCAGAAATACGACGTCGAAAGCGCCGAGTATGGATATGTATCCCGAAACCTCCGCGACCGGGCGACCGTTCATGAGTCGCGCGGTAGCCTGCGCTGCCGGAAGTATCACCGGGACAAAGAACGGTAGAGCAAGCAGCGGAAGCAGTAGTTCAGCCAGTCGGGTGCTGACGACCATCGAGGAGAACAACGTGCCGACTGCCACAAGGCCGACAGAAGCAAGCAGGACCACGCCAATCAGTGGCACCACATAGCCACCGATCGGCACATTGTATAGTAACGCCACGGCCGGCAGCGATATCGCCTGCACGACGATCACGAAGCCAAGGTTCGCGAACAATTTCCCGAGGTAAATGGCTTCGCGCCCGACGGGAGCCGCAAGTAGCGCATCTATTGCCCGGGTAGGCTGTTCCACCCCAAACGAGCGGTGCAGGCCAAGTAACCCCGAGAAAGTAAAGATGACCCACAATACGCCCGGTGCGAGGTCGACAGAGGCAACCGCGGTTGGGTCCCACGCAAAGAAGAAAATCGTGATCGCAAGTACCGCAAACGCGATCGCGGAGAGTATGACGCTACGTGATCGAAATTCAATCAGTAGATCCTTTCGAGTGATCGCCAGTGCCGAGGCAAGCACCCCCGGCGTTCGATGCGACATCGTTCTAGGAGGCATCGACGGACAGTTCGCGATACAGTGCAGTGTACTCATCACGGGCCGGAATTGGAGCGCGGTCCATGCGCACCAGACGACCTTCCCGCATGATCGCCGCCGCAGTGCAGAGTGACAGCGCCTCATCAAGATTGTGGGTAACGATGATGATCGTCGCCCCCGAATCACGAAGGCCGGCCAGCATTCCCGTCAGCGCGGAAGCCCCGCCCGCGTCAAGACCAGTGAATGGCTCATCCGCCAGCAGCACCGACGGGTCATGCACAATTGCGCGCGCAACTGAAACCCGCTGCTGCATTCCGCGGCTGAGTGATTGCACGCGGACATCGGCGAACGAGTCTGCGCCAAGACGCTCGAGGACTCGTTGTGTCGCTTGACGCACCTCCGGAATACCGTACATTCGTGCCGCAAATTCGACGTTCTCGCGTGCAGTTAGTGCGTCGTACAACATTGTCTGATGCGAGACCAGGCCAACACGTGCACGGACGTCTACCCCGCCCGGGAGGGCAACACCCTCGATGGTCGCCTGCCCCGACGTGGGGCGCAGCAAGCCGCCCAACATCCGGAGCAACGTGGTCTTGCCAGCCCCGTTGGGGCCGAACAACGCCAGACAGTCCCCTCCAGAGAGCGAGAGGGACACACGATTTACCGCGCGCCGGGAACCGAACGATCGCGCGAGATCGGTCGCCGTAACGGAGAAACCTCTCGCCGGTGCAAGCGTCACGAGCGGTCCATTTGTCGTAATGCAAACGGTCGCACGATCCCGAGCTTCGGGTGGCGTGCGACTGACGCGGCGCTTACTTGGTAGCCGCGGCGGCCGTCTTCTCGCCGGCGTAGTGATGGTTCGTGATCACGACGATGCCGAACAGGATCGCGAACACGAAGGCACCACCCACGACCAGACCGGTGAGAGCAGCAGGAAAATCGGTGTGCTGTTTGGTTTGCATTACTTCTCCGTAGTGGTGTCAGAATCCGTGACACGAACTTTCGTCATCACGTCGTTCTGGCGGATCTGACGCACAACATCGTCGCCCTTGATGACCTTGCCAAATACGGTGTGAACACCATTCAGGTGACGAGTATTGTTCTCGTCGAGAACGATGAAGAACTGGCTACCACCGGTATCCTTCCCGGCATGGGCCATCGACAGCGACCCGAACTTGTGAGTATGCGGATTGCCCTTGGTCTCGCACTTTATTGTGTAGCCCGGCCCACCTGTCCCGATGCGAGGATTGCCAGCCGGAAGATCGCGAGACAGCGGATCGCCGCCCTGCACCACGAATTCGGGAATCACGCGGTGGAATTTCACACCGTCGTAGAAACCTTCATTTGCGAGCTTCTCGAAATTTCCCGCTGCAAGTGGTGCCTCACCCGGGTAGAGCTCGGCGACCATGGTTCCCTTGTTTGTTTCGATAGTTGCTTGCTTCACACTTCACTCGATGGACATAGGTCATTCAGCACGCACTCTGCGCACCTCGGGCGTCGAGCCACACAGACGCGGCGCCCGTGAAATATCAGCAGATGGGACAGCAGAGTCCAATTTTTTCGCGGAAATAGCTTCATCAGCACTGTTTCAACCTTCACAGGGTCAGAAAGGCGAGTCAGCCCCAGCCTGCGGCTGACTCGGCCGACGTGAGTGTCGACGACGATTCCCTCGGGCGTCCCGAACGCGGTCCCCAGAATAACATTGGCCGTCTTTCGGCCCACTCCAGGGAGGGTGACTAATTCAGCCATACTGGCGGGCACATGCCCCCCAAATCGATCGAGGAGCCCGCCGGCCATTCCCAGGAGGCTCTTCGTCTTGTTTCGGAAAAAACCGGTTGGCCGGATCAGATCCTCGACTTCTCTTGGATCGGCCATCGCGAGGGCGTCCGCGTCCGGGTATCGCTTGAACAGTCCAGGCGTCACCATATTCACCCGCTTATCGGTGCACTGGGCGCTCAGGATCGTGGCAACGAGGAGCTGGTACGGGTTAGTAAAGTCAAGCTCGCAATGTGCGTCGGGATAGGCACGGGTGAGCCGCTTGAATATCAGGGGTGCTCGGACGGCGGCTGGTTTGAGCGGCATATCTGAAAGTAAAACTACCGACCACTCTGCTGCTGCGAGCAAGGGCGCTGATCGTGGTGTCGGCGGCTGGAGTGGGGTGCAGCGAGGCTCGATGCCCGGGTAAATGGATTCCCGCTCACGCGGGAATGACTAGGTGCTGGACTCCCGCTTGGGCGGGAATGACATTGCCCGCTCTAGTGCGCCTCTTCGACTCCAGCCATTGCTGGCATGGTATCAACGAGTTCGTGAAGCTGCTTGACGACAAGGTCGATTTCCTGGCGGGCGCCCTCGGCGTCAAGCATGCCGCCCTTCATCGATAGCGCGATCCGGTTCATGTACTTCACCTTGTCGAGTAGCTGCTCGGTGGCACGCCGCAACTGGAGAAATTTGCGTTTCTCAGCGCGTGCACGGTAAAACCGGCGCAGTAAATCGTCCGTGGTAAAACGCTCAGCAAGCTGAATGGCTTCCTCGATCGTTCGACCCGGAATCCCGCCATGGTCGGGCAACGGTTTGTCGCCGACCGCTGGCCCGCTGAACCAGAGACGGCCAATGTGCTCCAGGCCATCATAGGAGAAACGGACAATGACGTCACACAGTGCGCCATCAGCGTCGATGGTGGCCAGGTGGTGTTCGGCGCGAAAATCAGTCATTCAGCGGAGATTTACGGCGTCAGTTGACGCGAGAAACGGATCAGTCGCTCCCCAAAGCTGCTGAGGCTGTTCGACGTACGGTACGTGGCCGCAGTGCTCGATCACGACCGGATTGATTTGCAGCGCGCTAGAGACATCTATTGAAGACGCGGCGGGAATAGGATCGTCACTTCCGAATACAATCTGTGCGGGCAGTCGGAGTCGTGCGATGCCCGGCCGCAGATCAAATTCGCCGAGGCTGGCCCACGTGGACTGCTGCACGCGTCCGACGACTCGAAACGGCGTCAGGTCGTGCGCCTTGGACGGGTCGGCGAAATAGCCGGCGACCCCCAGCTCAAACGTTCTCTGGCGATAGGCATCCGGGTCGGTGTCGCGCAAGTCCGACGCCATCAGTTTCGCGCGGGCCTCGGTGATAGCAGGCGCGTTACCTCTTTCGCGAAGATTGGCGTCAAACTCCGCTCGGTATGCACTGGTAACTGGTGCTGGACTGATGAGCAGCATCCGTGACGGTTCCGGAATGGATTTGTCGTCCAGCTGCGCGATAGCATAGAGCAGCGCCAGCATTCCGCCCCACGAATAGCCAACAAGCGACGGTCTCGTAATCCCTGACTCTTCACAAACAGCAGCAAGGTCGGCTACGTGATCCCGCCAACCAATCGGCTCATTATTGGTCACCCTGGAGCGGCCGCCGCCTCGCTGATCGTAGAGCAACACATCGTATTTCTCGGCGAGATGCAGCATCTGCGGCAACAGATACCGATGATCGGCCCCAGGTCCGCCGTGCAGAAGAACCAAAACCGGCCTGCCCACCACGCCGTACCGTACCCAGTACAGTGGTACCGGCGTGGTGGTGGTGAATCCGGAATCGCGGGGGTCTGGAATCGCTAGAGGCACGACCCCGAATCTAACCGAAGCGATCCACCAAGACCTGCGTGGACCGCTCCGGAGCGCCGGTTGCTGCAAGGCTGGTGTGGCGCGATCGGCGATACGGGAGTTCGCCGCGGACAGTTGAGAGCGCCTAGCGCGCGGTAAAATCGGTCTTCGTGGTCACGGTACGGCAGGTCTCCGCAATCAACTCGGCCACATTGTGCACGTCGTTGAGGGATATCATCTCGCTCGGCGAATGCATGTAGCGATTCGGGATCGAGACAAGGCCCGTCGCCACACCGTTGTGGGCAACATGAATCGCGTCCGCATCGGTGCCGGTATCGCGTCCGGCTGCGTGCACGGAAAACGGGATCTTTTTCTTTTCAGCGACATCACGCAGAAGCCCAAAAACAACCGGTGACACGACTGCGCCACGAGTGAGTACCGGCCCACCATCCAGCTTCGCCTCGCCGTGTTCCTTCTTGTCGATGTTCGGGTGATCGACTGCGAAAGTCACATCAACAACAATCGCCATCTGCGGTTCAAGCGCTGAAGCCCCGACCCGGGCACCGCTGCCGTGGTATGCAATCTCTTCCTGCGCCGTTGCGACTGCGACGACTCGAGCCTTGCCTGGTTTTGCGGCGTAGCGGCGAAGCGCTTCGAGTACGGTGAATGCACCGATGCGATTGTCTATCGAGCGTGAAACCAATCGCGAATTAGGCAGATCGACGG
Organism: Gemmatimonadaceae bacterium; assembly: GCA_039924445.1. Classification (GTDB taxonomy): domain Bacteria; phylum Gemmatimonadota; class Gemmatimonadetes; order Gemmatimonadales; family Gemmatimonadaceae; genus Fen-1247. The sequence goes on along the minus strand of JBDTAW010000190.1, from coordinate 15,967 downwards.
CACGCGCATCAATTACGCCTGGATCGCCGACTGACAACATCGTGAGACATTCCTTCTTGTCCCGGACACCGACGTCTACCCAAAGATCGCGCATCCGCGCGCCCTTTTCGCGATCCTCCGGTCGAATGATGTGGATCGGAACCTTACCAACCACGCCCACGACGTCACCGTGCCGACCGATGAAGCGGATTCGCTGTCCAACCAACACCTGCGGATCCCAGCCCCCAATCGGAGCGATGTACGCATATCCATCGTCATCGATGTAGGTGACAATGACGCCGATCTCGTCGATGTGACCTGCAAGCATGATTGTCGGTGAGCCGGCCGGATTCACGACGGCCATCGAATTGCCCGCCACGTCCGCCGATACCTCGGCGAACTTCTCTGCTTCGGTGCGCCAGACCTTTGCTGGCGCTCCTTCAAAGCCGGAGGGTCCGGGAGTGTCGAGGAGTTTCTTGAGAAAAACGATTGAATCTGAGGTGAACATGGTCGGATAATCTACCAAGCCCCGGCTGCTCTTTCGCGGTCGGGGCATGCGAGGGTGGTCACTGCTCGATGCTTCAAGGATCGGCAGCCAAGGCGAACACTCAAAAAAAATTCAGAAACATACGTTTGTACGCTGTGTGCGACAGCGCACGTACTAGCGCAGGACGGACTTTGCGATTGTCTGGAGTTGCATGTTGGAAGTGCCCTCGTAGATCGTACCGATCTTGGCATCGCGGAAGAACTTCTCGACGGGATAATCGGTAGTGTATCCATACCCGCCGAACAGCTCGACACAAAGCGAAGTCACTCGACCGCACGCCTGGGACGAATAGAGCTTTGCCATGGCGCCTTCGCGCACGATATCGTGTCCTGCGTCTTTGAGTCTCGCCGCATTGTACACCATAAGTCTTGCGGCTTCGATATCAGTTGCTGCCTGAGCGATCTGGAACTGAATCCCCTGCATATCGGCGAGAGGCTTGCCAAACTGCTCGCGCTCCTTGACGTAAGCGATGGCTGCCTTCAGTGCGCCCTGAGCGACGCCAATCATCTGCGCGCCTATTCCGACTCGGCCGCCGTTCAAAGTCTCGATAGCGATCTTGTAGCCCTGACCGACGGGGCCAAGCACGTTCGCCGCTGGCACCTGGCAATTGTCGAGAATCAATTCCACCGTCGACGAGGCTCGAATCCCGAGCTTATCCTCCTTTTTGCCCACGCTGAACCCGGCAAAGTCGCGCTCTATGATAAATGCAGTAATTCCCTTGTAGCCTGCTGCAGGATCGACGGTGGCAAAGACAACGTACACGCCAGCTTCAGCGCCATTCGTAATCCAGAGTTTGCGTCCATTAAGGACATAGGTATCTCCCCGCTTGTCTGCTCGCGTGGCGAGTGCGAAGGCGTCAGAGCCCGATCCTGCTTCCGACAGGGCATATGAGCCAAGCGTACCGCTCGTAAGCATTCTGAGGTACTTCGCTTTCTGGTCTTCCGTTCCGTAGTGGGCGATCGGATAATTGACCAGCGTATTCTGCACATCACAAACGATCGCAGCCGATGCGTCTATCTTTGACAGCTCTTCGACAGCAAGAGTGACCATCATTAGTGTGCCGTCGGATCCACCAAAGCGTTCCTCGACTTCGATGGCCATGAGGCCTAGGTCGAAGTATTGTGGTATCAGCTCGTGGTCGAATTTGCCGGCCTGTTCCATTGGCTTCACACGCGGCGCTACTTCGCTGGCTGCAAACGCAGCGACAGCGTCGCGAAACATGGCCTCGTCCTCCGAGAGAACCGTGAGGGGTGGACGGCCATCGGTCGAAGTCGTCATTTTCGGATAGGTTAGGACTGATGATTCGTGGGCGGCCACCGGTGCTGGCGACAGCGCGTCAAGTAGTATAGGCGAAACGCCTCACGACCGCGACGGTATCATATCCGAATCCGATTTCCCGGAAAAGTGAACACATGCGCCTGCTGCTTGTAGAAGACGACTCTGAACTCGCCGCGGTGATTGCCGAGGGGCTCCACCAGGAGCACATCGAGGTGAGTTCCGCCGGTAACTTTGCGGATGGGCGTGACCGCGCCATTCTGGGGAGCTTCGACGTCATGATCCTTGACGTCATGCTGCCCGGAGGGACCGGCTTCGAGCTCTGTCGCCTCATTCGAGAGCGCGGGATTGAGACGCCGATCCTGATGCTCACCGCTCGTGACGCAGTCGAGGACCGGGTGCGCGGACTTGAATCCGGCGCTGACGACTATCTCACCAAGCCATTCGCCTTCGCGGAACTGTTGGCGCGGATACGAGCGCTTGGTCGACGCCAACCCACAATTGCGCCGGAACGCTACGACGTTGCGAATCTGCATGTCGACATTTCCACGCGGACGGTGGAGCGGGCAGGAGTGCGCATCACGCTGACGGCCAAGGAGTTCTCACTCCTCGAATATCTTGTTCAGAACGCGGGGGTCGTTGTTTCGCGAACTGCAATTACTGCTCACGTCTGGGATGAAAACCACGATCCCTTCACGAACGTGCTGGAAGTCCTGGTCCGAAGACTTCGCCGCAAAATTGACGATGGGTTCGAACCAAAGCTGATTCATACCCTCCGCGGCGCCGGGTACAGGCTCGGGTTTTGACGGATAGTCTTGTACGGCTTCGGCGCAGGCTTAATGGATGGTATGCGGCGACGCTTGGCACCATCGTCATCCTGCTCGGAACTGGGCTCTTCGTTGCAATTCGTCAGCAGATATCATCACAGCTCGACGATTCGCTTGCGGTGGCCTCCCAGGTAATTCAGCGGGCGACCACCATCCGCGAAACAGAGAGAAGCACGGCGTCCGGAGCAGTCATGGATGCAGTGGGAGAACTGCGCATCCCCGATCGCGATCTGTACTTGTTCGACGCCCGCGGATTGCCAGTTGTGCCGGATACCGCACCAGCATCAATCGCGAATGCAGCTCGAAACGCGTTGCGGGATTCGCTGGCTATCACCACCTTGCAGCCACCAGACGACCACGTGCTCCGCGTATATGCGAGGCGCTTTCGCTCCGAGGCCGGGAATACATACGTCGCCGTTGCGGTAGCGGACCAGCTTGAACTCGAGGACCAGTACGCGGAACTCATCGTATCATTCGGAGCGACGGCTCTCGGCGCGCTTGTCCTCTTCGCTGTTGGCGGATTCTTTCTTACGCGAAAGTCGATGGAGCCCGTCGAGCGTACGATGAGCTACATGCGCCGGTTCATGGCCGATGCTGCGCACGAGCTCCGTACACCGCTGGCGGTCGTTCGAAGCCGGGCGGAGGTCGCGCTGGCGAACGGTAACGACGACGGCCGACATCGCGAAGCGCTGGCCGCAATCGAACGAGAAGCGATCCGGCTCGGCAAAATTGTGGAGGATCTGCTGCTGCTGGCGAGATCGGACTCGGAGGGCGCGAGGTTCGAGGTGAGGCGACTTTTTCTGGACGATGTGACTTCAGACGCGGTGGGGGCGGCGAGTGCCATCGCGACCAGCCGTGGCGTCACTCTCACCGTGGAAGGCTTCGAGGAGGCACCCGTCGATGGGGACGCGGCGATGATTCGGCAGCTCCTCATGATTCTTCTGGACAACGCCGTCAAATTCACTCCCAAGGGCGGGACGGTTACGGTCTCGGTGATGAATAGCAGCACCGGTGCTGTCGTTACAATCTCGGATACCGGCCCGGGGATTCCACCGGAGCAGATCGGGCATGTATTCGAGCGGTTCTACCGCGGCGACGCCTCCAGGAGTCGAGGCGAAGGGGCGGGACTTGGCCTCTCAATTGCGCAATGGATTGCAGATACGCATCATGCACGAATAACCCTCCGCTCGGCCGACGTGCGAGGGACAACTGCAGAAGTTCGATTCCCTTCTGTCAGCGGACTTTGACTCAGGAACGGGGCACGGCAGTGAAATCGCCGTTCCCATCACACATCTTCAGTCATAGCTGACTTTTTACACGAGGCTCCAGTGTTTGCACGTTCCATCTCGATAGTGGTCGCGACGATTGGTTCCCTTCTGGGAGTACAATCGATACCAGCACAAGCTACTCCCGGTGAATACCACGTCACGCGGCGAATTCCCGTCGTGGGAGATGGCGGTTGGGACTACGTGACGTTCGATACCGCTCGGAGCCGAATCTTCATAGCGCGTACGTCGCATGTACAGGTCGTTGACGCGAACTCCGGTCAGCTTATTGGTGAGATGCAGAACACTCCAGGAGTTCATGGGGTGGCGCTCGCATATGATTTGAACAAGGGATTCACGAGCAATGGTCGCGATACCACCGTCACTGTCTTTGACTTTGTGACGCTTGCGCCCACAAAACTGGTTCGCGTCACTGGTGCCGACCCGGATGGCATTTTGTACGACTCGGTAACAAAACGCATCTTCACTTTCAACGGTCGCGGTGCGAACACCACTGCAATCGACGCCGTTAGTGACTCGGTAGTCGGCACGCTTGCACTTGGAGGTAAACCGGAAGCGGGCGTGACGGACGGCTCGGGGCACGTCTTCGTCAACATCGAAGACAAGAGCATGATCGTCGAATTCGATGCGGCAACGCTTACGATACTTCACAGCTATCCGCTTGCCCCGTGCGAGGAGCCGAGTGGCCTTGCGATGGACCGGGTACATCGCGTTCTTTTTGCAGGATGCGGCAACAAGATGATGGGAATCGTCGACGCTAATACCGGTAGAATCCTGGCAACGCCGCCGACCGACGACGGAACGGATGGAAATGCGTTCGACCCCGTAACCGGAATTGCGTTCAGTGCCAATGGTGCCGGCACACTGACGATGGTAACCCAGGGCGCGCCTGGCAAGTACGACAGCAAGAATATTCCAACTGCCCCCGGCGCGCGCACGTTGGCACTCGACCCCAAGACGCATCGTGTTTATCTGATCACGGCAGACTTCAAGCCGCTACCGATGGCTGTCGCCGGCCAGCGTCAGCGCCGCACGATGGTCCCTGGGTCGTTCGTCATCCTCGTAGTAGGCAAATAGCGGGACATTTAGTACCGCTTGGAAGCGACCGCACGGGCGGATCGCTATGAGGCTGCTTGTGCGCCAGGTCGTTCCAACACGCCAGCGAACACATCAAGCGCCAACGCAGCCTTTCCGAATGGCGCAGACACCTGCACACCCGCCACCATTGGTCGCACGCGCTCGAGCATCTCGCGCGCTATTGCAATCCCCTCCTGCACCGCGTGCTCCCTGGACACCGCGTTCGCTCGCCGCATGCGAGCAATCACTTCATCGGGAACGGTTACACCAGGAACCTCGTTAGCCAGAAATTCCGCGTTGCGCACGGATACGAGTGGCCAGATTCCGGCAACAACAGGGACGTGGAGCGACTCCACACTCCGTAGAAATACTTCCAGTTGGTGCGCGTCGAACACCGGCTGCGTGATCGCATACTCAGCACCGGCTTCAACCTTCCACTCGAACCGACGACGTTCGTTTTCGTGGTCCAGCGCTGCAGGGTTCACACCGACACCAATTACAAACCGGGTCGGTTCACCAATGGCATTGCCACCAGGATCGAGGCCGCGATTCAACTGACTGACGAGATTTGTAAGCCCGATCGAGTCGATGTCGAACACAGCGGTCGCTGACGGATACGGTCCCATTTTCGGAGGATCGCCAGTGATAAGCAACAAATTACGCAATCCGACCGCGGACGCACCAAGCAGGTCACTCAACATGCCGAGCAGATTGCGATCGCGGCAGCAGTAATGAGTCACAGTCTCGATGTGCGCGTTCTGCTCGATCAGCAGACTTGCGAGCACCGCTCCCATCCGGCTCTGCGCTCGCGGACCGTCGGGTACGTTTATCGCATCCACGCCCGCATCGCGAAGCAGCGCCGCATCACTCAATAACTTGGAGGCGTCCACACCTCGCGGGGGTACAAGCTCAACGGATGTGACAAATGCTCCAGCAGTGAGACGAGCGGACCACTGCGATCGGTCTGCGAACGGAACTGGCTGGGCACCATCCACATGCTTGGCTGCGACGACTTGCGCGACGGTCGCGCGTGAAGTCCGACCGGATCGCGGTGCAAGCGGGCGCACACCTTCCGCGATCTCACGAATATGCGCTGGCGTCGTGCCGCAACATCCGCCAATCACCTTTGCGCCAGCCACAACCAGATGCCGCGCATAGCTCGCCATGTATTCAGGACTCGCCATGTACATCGAGCGGCCGCCTACTTCTCTCGGCATTCCTGCATTCGGTTGCGCACTCAGCTTGCGCGTGGTCAGCGGCGCCATCTTTTCGATGGCTTCGAGTATTGTCTGCGGACCAACCGAACAATTGAGTCCGATTACATCAGCACCTGCCGCATCGAGTGTACGCGCAATGTCTTCGGGCGTCGCGCCGTACGCAGTGACACCATCGGCATTGATTGCTACCTGCGCAATTACCGGCATCGACGGATCAACCTGACGTGCAGCCGCGATCGCCTGCGTCAGCTCGTCGAGATCCGAAAATGTCTCAAGAATGAACAAATCCGCATCGCCTTCCTTCAGCGCCTGCATCTGTTCGGCGAAAATCGCGCGTGCTTCGTCGCGCGAAGTAGGTCCAAAAGGCTCGAGTCGCACTCCGAGCGGTCCTACAGCGCCCGCGACCAGAACCGACTCGCCGGCAGCATCGCGAGCGAGTCGAGCGGCCGCAACATTGATTCTGGATACCTCTTCAACAAGTCCGTGCTGCTCCAATTTGACTCGGTTGGCGCCAAACGTATTCGTCTCTATCACCTCTGCGCCTGACGCAACGTATTCATCGTGAATACCGCGAATCAGATCGGGGGCGCGGACACACAACTCGTCGTAACACTGATTGATGAAAACACCGCGCGCGTAGATCATGGTTCCCATCGCACCGTCGAACACGATGAGCGCTTCGGGATCGAGCAGGCGCTTCAGCAGCGCCTCACGCAATTGCCGGCTCCCGCTCCGCCGCTGCGCCACGCACGGCATAGTACCGCGCTTCCGGATGGTGCATGATAACCGCCGCAGTCGATTGCTCGGGCATCAGCTGGAACGATTCGCTCAACACCATTCCGATCTCCTCGCTTGCCGGCAGCAGCTTGAATACAACTGCGTGATCCTCGAGATCGGGACAGGCGCCATACCCCCAGGAATAGCGCTTGCCGGTTTCAATGCCGAGTTCTGCCTTGACATGACGGTGGGACCACTCGGCCAGCGCCTCGGCGGTTTCCACGCCGAGACCGTGAATGTAGTAAGCCTCTGCATACTCATTGGCCCCCTGCAACTGCGCGAACTTTTCAGTCGCAGCGTGACCGACGGTCACGATCTGGAGTGGAAGCACATCCACCTGATTCGATTCTATGGATCGCACATAATCCGCGAGACAGAGTCGCTCGCGTCCGACCATGCGAGGGAAACTGAAGCGCGCGGTCTCCGTACGTGTTCCATCCGCTGCATAAGCCGCAGCGTCGTAAACGATTATTTCGTTTCCGGACGATTGGACCGGGAAGTAGCCGTACACAACCTCTGGTTTCAGCCAGCCCTCGGCTTTCGCCTCGGACGTCAACCGATTGAGAACCGGCTCGAACTCCTCGCGCACCGTGCGCTCATATTGCTCACCGGAGCCTCGCGCCCCCCATTGAAGCCGATACAACTCGTCCAAGTCGAGATGCGCGAATACCTCGTCCAGCGGAATATCGCGGACCACTCTCGGCCCCCAGAATGGCGGAGCCGGAACAGGATTATCGGTCGCGACATCGCTGCGCGTTGTTGAATCGGTGCCCGCAACTGTATCCTTCCCGACCTGCGTGCGCAGGAAAATATCCTTGCGCGCATCATCCATGAGCTTTTCCATGTAGGCGCCGCGGCGGTCTCCGTCCTGCAGAATGTCCATCGTGTCGAGACCTTCGAAAGCATCCTTGCAGTAGAAGACGCCGGACTCGTACGCGCGTTCGCCTTCAACGAACATCGCGCGGCGCCCAAATCGACGATTGATCGCAGCACCGCCGATCATCACGGGGATCTTGATTCCACGCTTGTCCAGCTCCTGCACACAAAGAGGCATCTGCTTGGACGTCGATACGAGTAGCGCACTCAGCCCAATCGCATCCGCATTTACCTCGAGTGCTTTCTCGATGATCGTGTTGACCGGCACCTGCTTGCCGAGATCGTAAACTGTATAGCCATTGTTGGACAGAATGGTGTTGACCAGCGATTTGCCGATGTCATGCACGTCACCATATACTGTCGCGAGGACGACGCGACCTTTCGTGTATCCCTCGCTCTTCTCCAGAAACTTCTCAAGGTGCTGTACAGCCTTCTTCATCACCTCGGCCGACTGGAGAACGAATGGAAGAATCAACTCGCCCGCACCGAACTTGTCGCCAACGTCCTTCATGGCTGGCAGCAGCACGCCATTCAGCACACGCACGGGATCCTGTCTGACTCCAGCGTCGTCCAGCGCATCTTCGATGCCCTCCTTCTTCCGGTGCAGGACCATCCAGTGGATCTTTTCGTCCGCGGTCATGCCGGCGGTTGGATCTTCCTTGACGGCTGTGGTTGAACCTCCGGAATCCGGCGTCGCTGAGAAGTATTCGATGAACATCTGCAACGCATCGGGCCGTCGATTGAAAACGAGGTCGTCGGCTACCGCGCGCTCCTCAGTCGAAATCTCCGCGTACGGCCTGATATGCGCAGGATTCACGATCGCAGCATCCAGCCCTGCCTGCACGCAGTGGTGCAGAAACACCGAGTTCAGCACCGATCGCGCCTCGGTTGTCAGTCCGAACGAAACGTTCGAAACGCCAAGTATGGTGCCGACACCCGGCAACTCGCGCTTGATGAGCCTGATTCCCTCGATCGTCTCGGCAGCGGAATCGATCCACTCCGCATCGCCGGTGGCGAGGGTGAACGTCAGAGCATCGTACAATAAATCTTCAGGCGCCAGACCGTATTCACCGACCGCGATGTCATAGATCTTGCGCGCGACTTCGAGCTTGCGCTCACGCGTCTTGGCCATGCCGATCTCATCGATGGTCAGTGCGACGACGGCAGCGCCGTGCTTCTTGACGAGCGGAACTATGCTCTCGATCCGCTTGCGGCCATTCTCCATATTGATGGAGTTCACGATCGCGCGGCCAGGAACATGCTCCAGCGCAGCCGCGACGACATCGGCCTCGGTGGAGTCGATCATCAATGGAGCTTCAACGCCCATGGAGAGCAGTTTCACCACCTGCGACATCTGCTGCGCCTCATCGGATCGCTCCGTGAGAGCGACGCATACATCAAGTACGTGCGCTCCGGAATCAACCTGTTCACGGCCGACCTCGACAATGGACTCGTAATCGTCTGCCAGAAGGAACCGTTTGACGCGACGTGAGCCCTGAGCGTTCACGCGTTCGCCGACGATCAATGGAGGCGGCGTCTGCCTCAAGGATGTTGCACGCATCGCCGACGAGACCATGGGAAGGCGCGGCTCACGTGCCTCACTAGCGACACCCGGCTCGACGGATCGAAGTTCGCCAATACGGGCGACGATGGCCGCAAGGTGCTCAGGAGTCGTGCCGCAGCAGCCTCCGACAATGCGAACTCCGAAATCGCGCACAAATTCGCCAAGCGCATCGGCCATCGGCGCAGGCTCCAGCGGGTAGATCGCGTCGCCGGTGCCGGTATTCAGTGGGAGACCGGCGTTCGGAATCACCGACAATGGTAGAGTTGCGTGTTCCGAAAGAAATCGTATCGGTTCGCGCATGTGCTCCGGACCGGTCGAACAATTCAGACCGATGACATCGACGCGTAGCGACTCGAGCGTCGTCATCGCGCTGGCGATATCGGTGCCCAGCAACATGCGACCGCTTACGTCGAGCGTCACTTGCACCTGCAGAGCGACGCGACGCCCAAGTTCCGCGAACGCGCGCTCGATTCCAACCACTGCGGCTTTCACTTCCAGAATGTCCTGGGATGTCTCGACCAGAAGCACATCGACGCCGCCCTCGACGAGCGACTTTGCCTGTGCGCAGTAGTTTTGCGCAAGCTCTTCGAATGTCACATTGGACAGAACCGGGTCCGTACTCGACGGTAACATTCCCGTGGGGCCCATCGATCCGGCGACAAATCTTGGTTGCTCGGGTGTAGCGAACTTGTCGCACGCGGCGCGCGCAAGTTGTGCGGCCTTCACGTTCAACTCATGTGCCTTGTCGAGGAGTCCCCACTCAGCCAGTCTACGCGGCGTGGATTGGAAGGTGCACGTCTCCACCACGTCACAACCGACTGCCAGGAAGGACTCATGTATTTCCTGGATCACGTCGGGGCGCGTCAGTACGAGGTTATCATTGCACCCTTCGAGGTCCCTCCCACCGAAGTCTTCTGGCGTGAGGTGATAGCGCTGGATGTTGGTACCCATCGCGCCGTCGTACACGAGGACGCGATCGGCTAGAGCGGCCAGGTACGCAGACTGGAACGAACTGAATGAATTGGTCATGCTATGGGGATTACGAAAAAAGGCCCGGCAGAAAGCGCCGGGCCCAATGTGCGCTTTAGCGATTGTTTTACGTGGTCGCAATTTGCCTGAAATCGCCACGAAATTCGGTTGTTAGGAACGATAGCGCCGCTTACGGGCCGCAACAAGGGGCAATCCATCCGAACAGCCGGATGGACGGATAAAGATCACATTCCGACTATTCTCAGAATGGCCCATTCCAGAATTCCCAGGAGGAAGTAGGCGACGATCGGCGTGATGTCGAACATCGCGATGCGAGGAACGATTTCGCGCAGCGGTCTGAGGATCGGCTCGGAGATCGTAAAGGCCCAACGCACCCAGGGCGAGAACGGCGAAATGGGTAGCCATGAGACGATGACCACAATAATTACCGCCAGCCGGAGCACGTCGAATGTCAGCTTCAGGAGGACCACGAACAGCCCAAGTGGCCCGGACGTGAGAGCCAGTACGAGAGCCACATATCCCTGCACCAGAAAGTCCAGGCTGCTGATTGCGATGATACCGATGAAAACGGCGCCCACCAACGCCCAGATCGGTGCCGACGCGGGAGTTCCGCCGGCGCGCAGTATCCTGCGCTCTACCGGCGCGACCAGCGGTTCGGCGAGCCTTCGAATCGCGCGAGCTGCCGGATGGAATGGATTGATCCGACGCGTGCGAACCAGCCAGTCGAGGAGGAAGACGATGGCGAGTACGACAACCGTGACAGCGACTACGGCGCGAACAATACTGACAACAAGTACAAGAATGGGAAGCAAAGCCATTACCAGCGGGTTTAGGGGCGAGTCTGATACGGCTCGTTACGACCGTTCGTAACATCGTACACAAAAGACTGCGTCGTACCATCGGACAACTTCAACGTGTAAAACAGTTGCTGTTGATCCGCCAGCGCATTCATCGCGATAATTCTGGACCCTACAGGAAGAGGGATGTCACTGCGCGGCGAAAGGCGTATCGCCGGCCCGTTGCCCATGAAACCTCGTGAGCCCATTGGTCGCACCGGACGCTTGTCATTCTCCTTGTCACGCACATTTTTGAGGGAATCAAACCGATTTCTCATTTCCTGCCGCAGTACCGCAGGATCCTCGGGACCGAAGACCTTTGCCACGTCCGCCCCCGCACTGGTGCGATAGACCGCCACGAGATACTGATCGCCAGCGGTCCGAGCGAACAGCAGCGAGTCATCTGCTTGCGGAATAACCGCCGGCCACCGCGACTCCCGGATGATACTTGTGTTGGCAAGCACAATGCGGCCGCGCGGAGCTGCGTTATTCGTCTGTAAAAAGAAATACGCTCCGGCATTATCAACGAAGTCGTAACGGGAATCAAACGACTGGGTCAGCTTGACTACGGGCGCACCGAAATTCGGCTTGCCCGGGTTGGCGAGATCGATGAAGTAGATGCGCGTGTTCGAATCGGCTGGATACGAGATCGTGAAGACCGCATAAGTGCCGTCGTCACTCACGCGCGCTGCGTAACGCCACTCCGGGTGATCGAACTGGCTGAGGATCAACGCGTCCTTCGATGGTTCGCGGCCAAGGCCGTGATAATAGACGCGTTGACGGCCATCGGAAGCGTCTTCGCGAACGTAGAGAAATCCTTTGTTGTCGTGCGACCACGGTGCCGGTGACATGCGCGACAGATGCAACACGTCCGGCAGATCCCTTCCGGACTGGACGTCGCGAACACGGACGTCGTAGGGTCCCGGATGTGCCGGGCCGACAGTGTACGCGATGTACCTGCCGTCGGGTGATGGTGCTACGATTGAGAATGTGCCGGCAGGCAGGATGGCGCGCTCCACGCCCTTCTCGCCGTCTCTGACGCGAAGCTCACCAGACGCGGCCACGTGGAAAAATCGACCGCCCGCCCTGAACGGGGCAAGCGTGCTCGGCGACGCGAGTTCAAGACTCGGTCTCTGCGACGCGGCGGACAGGGTGGCGGGAGTCTGCGCTGCAAGCGCACCGGGAGATGATAAAAGTCCACCGATCAGTGCGTAAGCGAGAATGCCGCGAACGATAGGTTGCATATGATGGGTTTGGTTACGGCTGAATTTACGATAACTAGCGTGAACTAACCTGACTGATCCGTGACGAGCGCGCCGCGGCTTTACCCGTTCATGACGTTGTATACACCGACGGAGGCCATTCAGACATGCGCCGCAATAGATTTCGAGCGAAAGTCACGGGCGCCATGCCCGGGCGATGAAATCGGTTCACGAAGTACCCCAAAGTCCAAATGCCTGAATCAAGGGATCGCCGCTACTGGTTGCTCAAGAGCGAGCCAGACAGTTTTTCATTTGATGACCTTCTGGCGGAGGCAGATTCTACCACGTATTGGAGCGGTGTCCGGAACTACCAGGCCAGGAACTTCATGCGTGATGACATGAAGCTGGGTGATGGGGTGCTCTTCTATTATTCTGGTGCGGACCCGGCCGGGATCGTGGGAACCGCCGAAATCGTTCGCGCCGGATATCCCGACTTCACGGCCTGGGACGCGTCGGATGAGCACTACGACCCGAAGAGCAAGGAAAGCGACCCCATCTGGTACATGGTCGATATCCGGGCAGGTAAGCGGCTCAAGGAGTTCCTCGATCTACCGGGGCTGCGCCACGTCAGGGAACTCGAGAAGATGGAGCTTCTCAGAAAGGGGAGCCGGCTCTCGGTGCAGCCCGTCAGGCCGGATGAATGGCAGACGATCCTCAAACTCGGCGGCGTGGCCGCAGCTGGAAGCGCCAAGCGGAAGACAGCGAAGCGTTGACTACGGCGCACGGCACCATATATTACTGACCGGTCAGTAATATACTACGAAAATCCAATGCCTGCTGAAGTTTCGGAGCCGCGCTGGCGGCGGCTTCCAGAAGAACGCCCACAACAGATCTTGCGAGCCGCGCTCGAAGTATTTGGAGAGCACGGCCTTGCTGGTGCGCGGCTTGAAGACATTGCTCGACGTGCGGGCGTTTCCAAGGGAACGATCTATCTCTACTTCCCGAACAAGGAAGCGCTTTTTCGCGAAATGGTTCGATCGACAATCGTCGAGGCGATCGTCGCTGGCGAGGGAATACCAAAACTGAGTTCTGCGCGCGAGCAATTATTGACCTTCATGCAGAATTACTGGGCGTTCGTGCGCACTCCGTCCTTCTCGGTCATCTATCGAGTCGTAGTGAGCGAGCTGCATCACTTCCCGGACCTCGTCGAATTCTACAGCGCCGAGGTAATCCTGCGCGGACAGAAGCTTATCGCCGGAATAATCTCACGTGGCATCGAGACCGGCGAGTTCCGGTCGACAGACCCGATAGTTGCCGGCCGAATGCTCATCTCGCTCTTTACCACGAGTGCGATGTGGTGCTGCAAGAGGAAGTTCTTTCCGAGCCTGCAGTCACGCAGTGATGAACAGGTATACGATGAGCTGGTTGACTTCTATCTCTCCGCGCTCCGCGCGTGACATCAATAATGAAAGGCACATTCAGCAAGCGTCGGGCGTTGTTGTTCTGCGCCGCGATCGCGAGCAGCATCTTCATCAATACAGTTCCGCTTTTTGCGCAGAGCAGCGCGACATCGCCGGTAGCGCCTGGAGCATTGTCAATTGGCGACGCGGCAAGAATCGCGGCCCGCAACAGCGCACCAGCGCAAAGCGCGCAGATCCGGATTGCCGAAGCCGAGGCGCGTGTGCGACAGAGTCGCGCAAGCCTGCTTCCTTCGCTCGACGGAACGGCGTCGCAATTCACGCGCACCGTGAACACCGCGTCGTTCGGCTTCTCGCTGCCCGGACTCAATCCGAACGGCCAGATCATCGGACCCTTTCGCGTGCTCGATACCCGTGCGCAGGTTCACGCGGCGCTGTTCGACTTCGGCGCCTTCGCTCGGTACCGTGCAGCCGGAGCAGCTGTGACCGCGATCACTGCCGACGCGACTGTCGCCTCTGAGAAGGCCGCCGCACAAGCGGCGATGGCTTATGTCCAGGCGCTGCGCGCGGAAGGCGATCTTCAGGCCCGCAGTGAGGACAGCGTTCTCGCAGTAGACCTGCTCAACGTCGCGCAGGCACAGCTCGACGCTGGCACCGGAATAGCGCTTGATGTAACGCGCGCGCAGGCGCAGCTCGCCTCCACACGCGCCGGCCTGATCAGCTCGCGCGCCGCTCGCGACCGCTCGCTCATAGCACTGGACCGCGCGCTCAATCTGCCGGCACATACACCGCTTACGTTGAGCGACTCGCTCGGCAAGATCGACAGCACTGCAGCGCCGATGGACGAAACGGCCGCGACTGAAACCGCTCTCCGAAATCGCCCCGACCTCAAGGCCGCTCAGGCGAGGATAGCGGCGGCAAAACAGTCAGTCAGCGCAATCCGCGCCGAACGACTTCCCACCGTCTCGCTTATCGGCGATGACGGAGTCAACGGACTGTCGGTACACCACATGCTGAATACGTATGAGTACGGTGTGCAGGTATCGGTTCCGATTCTGGATGGATTCCGTCGATCTGGTCGCGTGCAGGAACAGCGTGGCATCGTCAAGGAAGCACAGGTTCAGGCACACGACATCGAGCAGCAGGCAGCAGCGGATGTAAGCACGGCGATTCTCGACCAGCGAGCCGCAGCTCAACAGGTTGAAGCAACGCGTGAGCAGTTGCGGTTCGCCGAACAGGAAGTCTCGCAGGCACGGGAGCGCTTTCGGGCTGGCGTTGCTGGAAACGCGGACGTCATCACCGCGCTTTTGCAACTGACAACCGCGCGCACTGCTGTGATCGATGCACAGACGAATTTTCAAACAGCCCGAATCGCGTTAGCACGCGCGCAGGGTATTGTCATAACCCTTCCCTGAGCACACACTCCTCGTAAAATGGCAAGTGAAACCAGCGGTAAAAAGAAGTTCATAATCCCGATCGTACTCGTCGTCGCAATCATCGCGGCGATCTGGGGGTTCAAGACATGGAGTTACGCGCGGTCCCACGAGAGCACGGACGACGCGCAGGTTGACGGCCACATCGTGCCGGTGCTCGCAAAGGTCGGCGGTTACGTCACAGGTGTATCGGCTGACGAGAACCAGCACGTAAACGAAGGCCAGATCCTCGTGACACTCGACGACGCCGAATATCGAGTTCGAGTGGAATCGGCGCAGGCTGATTTTGCTGCGGCACAGGGCGTTGCTGGAACCAAGTCGACCGAGGGCCAGGCAGAAGGTCAGGTTCAGACAGCGTCCGGACAGCGATCCCAACTCGATGCGCAGGTCCTTGCTGCTCAAGCCGCAAACACGAATGCGCAGGCGAATCTGGCGAGGATCAAGGATCTGGCGGCAAAGCAGATCGTTTCCAAGCAGCAGCTAGATGCGGCACAGGCTGCTGCGGCCGCGGCAGAGGCGCAGTTGCTCGCAGCGCAGCGTCAGGTGACCACGGCCGGCTCGCAGATCTCGACAGCAAAGGCGGGGGTGAGGATTGCCGAAGCCCGATCTGACGCGGCGAAGGCCGCGCTCGACAATGCGAAACTTCAGCTCAGCTACACAAAG
>JBDTAW010000189.1:0-10542 GCA_039924445.1 Gemmatimonadaceae bacterium | reverse complement strand
CGTAATGGGGCCGCATCTCACCAAGCCGCACTCGCCTGACCTCGTCGCTTTGCGAGTTGAAGTAAGCGGTCGCAAGGGCGGTGTCTCGAAGAAGCTCGGATGGGAACTGGTGGACAAATACGATGCGGAGCACGGCATCAGCGCAATGATGCGCACAACCGGATTCTCGCTCAGCATAACTGGCCAGATGCAGGCTCGCGGCGAAATCACGCCGTTCGGTGTTCATACGCCAGATGAGTGCATTCCGGCGGCGAAGTACATCGCCGAGTTGGGCAAGCGCGGCATCAACATCCGCGCGATCTAGCAGGAGTAATCACACAGGGGCAGGCTTTAATGCCTGCCCCTGGGATTCACCGCGCGAAGCTCGCCAGCGTCTCGCCCATGACGTCGATAGTTGATTTTGCGACCCATCTGTCGCGCCCATTGTACAGGAACGAGAAGGCGAGCACCTCGCCGTTGGTCGCGGTCACGTAACCTGCGAGAGCGATCACGTCGTTTGTAGTTCCTGTCTTCGCATGCAGATTCCCCTGAGCCGGGCTGCCCTTCATTCGCTTCGATTGCGTCCCGCTTTCCCCAGCAACAGGAAGCGACGCGTGAAATTCGGGCCCCCATGGCGCGTGATGCGCGTAATCGAGTAGTTGTACCATTGATCGCGCGGTAACGCGATCGTTGATCGAGAGACCGCTTCCATCGGCGTTGTAAACCGATGCGGGGTCGGCTCCAACAAGGCCCAAGAATTGGTGCATCGCGGTGTTTCCGTGCGCGACGGTCCCCTGAACTGAACGTGTCGGACCCCGAGCACCGTCACGAAACAGCAGCTCGGCGTAATGATTGATGCTCTCTCTGTTCATTGCGCTGATCATTCGTGCGAGCGTCGGGGATGGAAGACTCGCGATCTTGACTGCAGTCGACGGAGTCCGGGACAGCCGCGTTGCGCCGCCTACCTTGACACCAGCAGCAACGAGAGCGGCGCGTAACGCACCGGCGGCAAACATCGCCGGATCATCAACGACGTAGGAGTAGCGGTGGGTTCCGGCGCTTCGACCAATGGAGCCAGTTACGGTAATCGTACCGTCTGATTTTTTGCTGGTGCGAATGCTTACTCCTCTGCCCGCAACCGTACGCGCATTATTCACAACCCTGAGAGACGTCGTCATGGGCTCGAGTGCGACTTCTGCGTGACTACCGGTACCGGGCGATACGGCGATCCAGACGACATTCTCATTGAGTGACAGTCCGCTTACCCTCGCGGCGTATGCGGCGCCGAGATATCGGGTAAGCCAACCACTTGGCACGAGCGAGTCGTCGAACGCCGTGGCGTCGCCGATTACATCTCCCGTGATGTTCTTGATCCCCGCGGTGACGATTTGCTGCGCCAGCGCCGCCATCGGCGCGTTTGGACCACCGTCCATGAAGCGACCCGACAGCGACGGATCGCCGTCGCCGCGCAGGATGATATTGCCGTGCAGGGTCCCATCGCTCGATACCGTGCCGTCTCGAAGCGCATCGGTACTCAGTTCGTAGTCGGGGCCAAATCTGTCGAACGCAAGCCCACTCGTGAAGAGTTTCATCGTGGACGCCGGACGCAATTCCTCACCGGCGTTCCTGGCGAAAAGCGTATCCCCGCGTGACACGGATGTCACCATCACTCCCCAATCACCACTGCGCGTCCGCTCCAGAAAGATCCCCAGGTCGCTCGCGAGAGCAGTCGCACTTCGCGGCGACGTGTAGTGAGCAACCGCCGTGATCGGCGATGCCGCTTTGGGCGATCGAGATTTTGATGGCTTTTTTCGCTTATTCTGAACGACTGCGGCTTTCTTCCTGGTTTTCTGAGTTTTCTGCGCATTTGCAGGAAGCGCAATCGCCAACGCGATCAGGGCGAGCAGATATTGTCGAATTCTATGCACCGCTTAGGAGAGCTAAACTTTGAGAAAGATCTTCCGTCGGTAGAGTACCGTCAGGATACCTAGCCAGAATAGTACGACGCACACTGCAAATGCTAGTGATGCATTGCGGGGACTGAGCCAGCTATGGAAGGCCGCCTCATAAATCGCGGTCTCGAGCGATACGGTCTTGCCGCCGTATGATACCATGATCAGCGAATATATGATCCGCGCCATGACGCCCGATCCCACATAAGCAATTATCGGATTCATGCCGTAGATGACGAATGGTTTCGTCCCCCAGCGAATTCCCTTGACGTCGATTACCCACACGCACGCGGCGAGTGCAATTGCGGCCATGCCACCGGTGAACATCACGTACGAGCTGGTCCAGAGACTCTTGTTGATCGGGAAAGACCAGTTCCACATCATCCCTACAACCATCGCGATAGCGCCAACAACGAATAGTCCGTTGAGTCGCTCCTCGATCGGAGTGTCCTTTCGCGTCAGCCAGCGACCGGTGAAGACGCCGAGGATTACTGTCCCGATTGCGGGAACAGTCGATAGAATTCCTTCCGGATCCCATGTAACGCTACCCACCCAGAGATGCGGCAGCCCGAGGACGGTTCGATCCAGCCACGCCGAAAGTGTTGCCTCAGGGCGGTTCAGGAGGAGGGCGCCAATCGTGTCGTAGCCAGGCACCGGAACAAGCGTTTGTAGGAACCAGTAGCCGTACAGCAGGACCGCAAGAATAACCACCTGCTGCTTCAGGGTGGTTTTCATGGTTAGCAGTGCACCCAGGATGTAGCATACGCCGATCCTCGGTAACACGCCGCCGAACCGAATTTCGGTGATCCGCGTGAGCGGGTAGTAAGGAAACCCGGCCATGAGCCATCCCAGCAGGATGATGACTCCGCCGCGCCTGAGGATCTGTAGAACTATTTCACGGTCTGTGGCGCCGTGCGCTCGGCGCGATGACAGCGAGAGATGCGTCGTGACGCCGACGATAAACAGGAAAAACGGAAAAATGACGTCAGTAGGCGTCCAGCCGTTCCAGGCCGAGTGCTCCAGCGGCGGATATATGGCACCCCAACTACCCGGGTTGTTCACCAACAGCATTCCCGCGATGGTCAGACCGCGGAAAACATCGAGAGACAGCAGTCGAGCAGGCGCGGCACGCTCCATGATACAAATATAGGGATCGCGGAAGATTGTAGTTCAGGTAAATTTTCCGCAGTATTGTATGTCTGTGAGAATTGCCTTTAAATCGGAGCGTCCAGCATGTCTGTTCGTGAGCACAATACGATTCGTGAAGGGATCTACGCCGGCCTTCTAAGCGCCACTACGATTGCTGTCTGGATCCTGATAGTGGACACGATTGAGCGGCATGCGTTTTTCACCCCGGATGCGCTCGGTAGTGGTCTCATGCGATTCGTCGGGGCTCCGAGAATGAGCGATACGGTGGCGATGCACGTCGCCTTTTACACGGTATTCCACTTTGTCTCGTTCGCGATAATCGGCGTTGTCGTAGCGTGGATCGTTCACCAGGCACGCCGTACCCCGACCATCCTGGCTGGCTTCCTGATCCTGTTCGTCGTAGTGGAATTCGGTTTTTACGGGCTCACGGCCATGCTGAGCGCGACGAACGTACTCGGCGGGCTGGCCTGGTACCAGATCGGGGTTGCGAATCTGCTGGCCTCGCTGGTGATGTTCTCCTTCATGTGGATGCGTCATCCGGATCTGAAGGGGCAATTCACCGAAGCACTGGACGGAACCGACGCGTGATTCTACGGACGTCTGATCGGTCAGCTGTGCGTGGGCACCCAATCAACTTGCGCGGCGGCGAGGCTATCTTCGCCGCGCGCAACCCACTTGAAGAAGACGACGCTCATCAACGCATAGAAGACAATACTGCCAGGCACCCACATGATCAGGCCGCCGATACGCTGGTCCATCATCGGTGTAAGGTGCCAGATTCGTGGAGCAGAGGCGTACGCCGGGTAAAGAACGTGGTCGGCCATCGTGATGTAGATCGCGACCACTGACATTGGAAGCGTCGTAAGAAAGCAATACAGAATCTGCGCAGGATAAGGCAGCCGTGGCAGTTCCGGCAACGGACTCATGAATGGCCACCAGAGAAGGACAGCTGATGCCATGAACATGAGATGCTCACCGATGTGAATGTTATGATTCGCCATCGATGCGTTGTAGAACACAGGCAGATGCCACCCGATGATGACCAGATTGAAGATCAGGTAGCACATGGCAGGCCGCGTCACGAACTTCGCGACCGCGCGCACTGATCTGGGTTTGATCAGCGGACGCAACATCCAGCCAGGTGTCCCACCGATCAGCAAGGGCGGGATCAGCAGCGTCAGGATCAGATGCTGCACCATGTGAGCACTGAACAGAAACGAATCGCTCAGATCGTGCAACGGGCCGTTCAGTGAGATGAACATCACGAACAGCCCGGAGAAGTAGCTCAGTTTTTGTGCGCCGCTCGGCGTGCCAGGCTCAGGTGCTTTTGATGCTCGCCATAGATACAACGCGGCCAACGCCGCGATACCGATTACGGTGCTCCAGTGAATCGACCAGCCCGTCCACCCGACCTGCACAACCGGGTGGAGGGCCGCCAACAACAGCAGGTTATCCACCGTGTCCTAGCCGAAGGTGTCCAAACAGGAATAGCAGCGCCATCAGAGTAGCCGCGGCCACGATCAACGGGCCAGTAAACAGACTTCGGAACAACTTGTGATCGTACTTGAGATGCATGTAGAACATCACGACGATTACGAACTTGACGGCGCTCATCGTGAGGAGCGTCGGGAGGAAGAGTCGCGACGCGACAAACGCAGGGATGTAGTACACCCAGACTTCGCCGACCGTGATGAGCGTCAGCACAACCGCGACTTTCCAGTAAACGGACCAGCCTGGTCCCGTATGTTCGTTTTCGGGTCCGTGTTCGTTTGCCGCGATCAACTCAGCTTCGTTTGAATGATCCATTTGGCTCACCTGATGAGGTAGACGAGCGTGAAGATCGCTACCCAGACAACGTCGACGAAATGCCAGTACAACGCCATGATATCAACACTTACGGCATCCGACGGTCCAAGCCCGCGCTTCATGTCGATGAACAGCATCGACAATATCCAGATGACACCGGCCGTGACGTGCGCGCCGTGGAATCCTGTAAGCGTGAAGAAGGTGGATCCAAACAGGTTGGTCTTGATCGTAAGCCCTTCGTTCACGAACGATGTGAACTCGTAGGCCTGACAACCAAGAAACCCAAGCCCAAGAAGGGCGGTCATGAAGAGCCAGAGCTTGGAATTCCCGAGGATCCTTTCGCCGAGGTTGCGCTGTGGCTTGCCCTTGTTCTCGACCGCTGAAAGCGCGAGCACCATCGCCAGTGACGACATCAGCAGGATGAATGTCGATGCCGATGTGACGGGAATGTTCAGAATCGCGTGATAGACGTGACCGGTCGACGGATCCGTCCAGGGTGTGTGCGGATAGGGCCCGACGACGCTGCGATCCTTGTAGATCAGATACGTGGATATGAGCGAAACAAAGAGCATGCACTCCGAGCCGATAAATGCCCAGATTGCGATCTTCCGGTTATCAAGGCCGGTGCTCGAATAGTGATGTGAGACTGTCGCTGTCGACATGGTTAGTGATGTTCCGGTTCGAGCGGGCTCGTGAGCCACCCGTAAAGTGCAAGTACCATTGCAGCGGCACCCGCAAAGATCAGCCAGTGGCCGACGATCAGGCCGCTGAACATGAGTACAAGGAAGAGTGCGGCGAGGGCCGGCTTGACGGTGTTGTACGGCAGGACAATGCCGAGCTCTTCAGCCGATTTCCCGCTCTGCTGATTGATGCGTGCACTGTCAATATCAGCCTGCTTTCCCTCCCATAGAGGGTAGCGCGATGTAACGTTCGGCAATACCGCGAAATTGTAAGGCGGTGGTGGCGACGGTATCGTCCACTCCAACGTCCCGGCGCCCCACGGATTTGGCCCAGCCGGCCGTCCCGATCTCAAGCTCTTGAAGAAGTTGTACATGAAGAACATCGATGCTACGAACAGGAGATACGCGCCCCATGTTGACGTCTGGTTGAACGCATCCCAACCCTGGCCCGCATCATATGTATAGATGCGTCGTGGCATCCCCAGCATACCGGAGAAGTGCATCGGGAAGAACGTCAGGTTCATCGCGATGAACGTGAGCCAGAAGTGCGTCTTGCCGAGCGTTTCGTCCATCATGCGCCCGAACATCTTCGGGAAGTAATAGTAGATACCAGCGAAGATTCCCATGATCGAGCCACCGAACAACACGTAATGGAAGTGTGCTACGATGAAATAGGAATCCGTCTGCTGCAGATCGGCGGGAGGCGATGAGTGCATGACGCCCGAGATTCCACCGATCGTGAATAGAGAGACCAGCCCAACTGCAAACAACGATGCAGCTGTCGCCTTGAACTGACCCTGCGCTATCGTCCCGATCCAGTTGAATATCTTGACGCCCGTTGGTATCGCGATGAGCATCGTCGTGACACCGAATACCGAGTCGGCGATTGGACCCATGCCTACTGCGAACATGTGGTGAGCCCACACGCCGAATCCGAGAAAGCCAATAAGTATTCCGGAATAAACCATTACCGGGTATCCGAATAGTGGCTTCTTGGAGAATGTCGGAACTACCTCGCTCACCAGGCCGAATGCCGGCAGGACGAGGATGTAGACTTCCGGGTGACCGAAGATCCAGAACAGGTGCTGCCACAGCAGGGGATCACCGCCCGATGCGACTTCGTAGAACTGTGTACCGAAGAAACGATCCATCAACAGGAAGAACAATGCGACCGTCACCACCGGGAAGGCGAGAACGATCATGAACTGCACGATGAACGCCATCCAGGTGAACACCGGCATGCGCATGAGCGACATGCCAGGCGAGCGCAGGTTGATGATCGTTGTTATGAAGTTGAAACCTGCGGCCAGCGATGAAATGCCGAGTATCTGGAGACCGACCACCCAGAAATCAATATTTATTCCCGGTGAGTAAGCCTTGGTCGTGAGCGGTGCGTAACCAAACCACCCGGCGTTTGGCCCGTGTCCGAACAGAATTGGGATGCTGATGAAGAGTCCGCCAAGCAGATAGATCCAGTAACTGAACGCATTGAGTCGCGGGAAGGCGACGTCACGCGCACCGATCTGCAACGGAATAACGAAGTTGAAAAATGCGGCGCTCAACGGCATGATCGCGAGGAAGATCATGGTCGTGCCGTGCATCGTGAATATCTGATTGTAAACCTCGGCACTTACCAGGTGTCGATTCGGCCCGCCGAGCTGGGCACGAATGATTTCAGCCTCGATGCCGCCAACCAGAAAGAAGAATAGGGCAGTGAAGAGATAGAGAGTTCCGATCTTCTTGTGATCGGTCGTCGTTATCCAACCCCAGATGCTACTTCCGTACGTCTGCACCGTCGCCGGTATCGGCGACGGGACAAACGGCTGGAGATGAGCGGGAGTGGTTTCGATTACAGTGGTCGCCATGTGTCTTCGCGCCTACTTGAGAGCTTGGAGGTATGCTACCAGATCTGCGATCTGCTGATCCGATAAGCCTGCTGGCATCGTGGCTTTGGTTTGTGGATCATACTGACCCTTACCGAGAGTCGGCATCAGCACGCCGGACTTCATGATGCGCGCGTTCTTGATCCAGCGCGATAGATGCGCCTTGTCATTCAAATACATCCCTGCGGCAATCGTGAGTCGTGAGCCGATATGTGTGAGGTTGGGTCCGATAGTTCCCACTGCGAGCGGGTTACCGGTGACAGAGTGACACGCGTTGCACGTGCCTGCGCCGACGAACAGCTTCTCGCCTGCAGCGGGGTCCCCAGTCAACTTATCATCGAACTTGATTGCGTCAGGAAACGGCGTGTGCGGGATCGCATACTCCGGTACGTCCGAACGCGGAATGACGTAACTGGCAAGTAGTGCCGGCGACGCCGTTGGTCCGTAAATCGGAGCAACTGCTGCAGCAGGAGGAGCTGCGGTAGTTCCTGCAGGAGCTGCTGCGCTGTCCGACTTCGTGGCTGCCGCACCAGCTGCCGATGCAATTGCTGCAGGTGGTGGTGCCGCCGGTGGCCCAAAAAATCCGGGCGCCTGCTGACGTGTCACCCAGCTCGCGAATTGGTCCGGGGTAACCGTGACCACGCGAAAGTGCATCTCGCCATGCGAATCGCCGCAGTACTCAGTACAGAAGCCATTCCACACGGTCGTCGCCATGTTGCTGTCAGGCGTGAACCAGATGTGGTTGGTGTGGTTCGGGATAGCGTCACGCTTGCCGGCAAGTTGCGGTACCCAGAACGAGTGAATCACATCCTTCGCATGCAGCACCAGATCGACTGTGCGGCCCTTTGGAATGTAGATCTCATTCGCGGTCGTGAACTTGTACTCGGGATACTCAAATTCCCACCACCATTGATGGCCGTACACATTGATGACGAGCGAGTTTGCGGGGGCCGGAGCCTGAGTCTCGAAAATCGTGCGGACGGTTGGCACCGCGATGAACGCAAGGATCGCCGCAGGTATCAAGGTCCAGGTTATTTCGAGAATCACATTTCCGTGAGTCTGCGGCGGCGTCACATCTTCGCTCTTCCGACGATACCGGATCACCACGTAAATCAGCGCACCCTCGACAAGAACGAAGACGATCGTCCCGAACAACATGAGACGATCCCACAGGAAATCGATCGAGCGACCGAGATCCGAGTGCGGAGTAAACGTGGAGTTGGGGTAGCTTTGAGCGCAGGCTGCGAGCGCCAACGCGATCACCGCTACCACTCCGAGCGGGGCGAACCGGCGCAGGCGATTATAGCCTATCATGGAAGTAGGTTGAGGGTGGATCTGTAATGCAGTGAATAAGATATGGCGTATTGCCGGGTCAAGCTACCCGCACGACCCGCCAAATATCACTTGCAATTCACTCTAGCGAGTCTGAGGTTTCGTCATCGTTTCCGGATTCAGTATCTGATCAAGCTCCGCACGAGTCAACAACCCACGCTCCAGCACAAGCTCATAGACGCCACGCCCGGATTGCAGAGCAGTGCGAGCGATATCCGATGCCGCCTCATAGCCGATCGTCGGCACTAGTGCAGTCACTATCCCGATCGAATGTTCCACAAAGTGGCGCATCCTCTCCGGATTCGCTGTGACGCCTGTCACACACCGTGTCCGCAGTACGTCGCACGCGTTCCGCATTATCGACATCCCGCGCAGCAGCCTGTAAGCGATCACCGGCTCAAAGACGTTCAGTTGCAGCTGGCCGGCTTCGGCCGCCATGGTAACCGTTACGTCGCCGCCTATGACGTCGAAACACACCTGATTCACGACCTCCGGGATCACCGGGTTGACCTTGCCAGGCATGATCGACGACCCTGGCTGCATGGCCGGCAGGTTGATCTCCCCGAATCCCGCGCGCGGCCCCGACGATAGGAGTCGAAGATCATTGCAAATCTTGGAGAGCTTTACAGCGCAGCGCTTTAACACCCCGGACAGTTGTACGAAAACGCCTGTATCGGCTGTCGCCTCGACCAAGTCAGGCGCAGTGATCAGGGTCAGCCCCGTAATCCGCGATAAATGCCGCCGGACGGCTTCGGCATACCCGACGGGAGCATTGATGCCGGTGCCGATCGCTGTCGCTCCCATGTTGATCTCGAGGATCAGCTTTTGCGCTTCGCCGAGTCGATCGACGTCTTCCAGGATGGTGTGGGCAAACGCTGTGAACTCCTGCCCCAGCGTCATGGGGACCGCGTCCTGTAGCTGAGTGCGGCCCATTTTAATGAAGGTGCTGAATTCCTCGCCTTTCTCGAGAAACGCGCGCGACAACGCTGCCATCGCTTCCTGGAGCTCGTTGATACTGGCGTGGAGAGCAAGCTTGACCGCAGTCGGATATACGTCGTTGGTCGACTGACTCAGGTTTACATGGTTGTTGGGATGAACCACCGGGTAGTTTCCGCGTTCCAGTCCCATGGACTCCAGGGCGAGATTCGCGATCACCTCGTTGGCGTTCATGTTGGTCGATGTGCCGGCGCCACCCTGGATCATGTCCACGGGGAACTGGTCGCCGTGCTCGCCCCTTCGAAGCGTTTCGGCCGCTCCGACTATGGCGCGAGCGATTTTGCCGTCGAGCAAGCCAAGCTCTTCGTTGGCAAGCGCTGCCGCCTCCTTGACCGAGGCAAGTGCGGCGACCAGTGTCGGGAACTGTCCTACATAAGTGCCGGAAATTGGAAAGTTTTCCAGCGCTCTGAGCGTCTGGACTCCATAGAGCGCCGTCGCTGGTACGGAGCGTTCGCCGAGCAGATCGTGCTCGGTGCGTACGGCGCCGCCGGGTGACCGGGGTGTTGCTGGTGTGGGCTGCATGGATAAAAAGCTATGCGGATGGTGTTGATTTCGGGACTTATCCCGGGTTTTATCAGAGAACACAACCGGTACGCACCGAGCCACGGTTTCGTGGCGCGGGGGCTGTACGGCGCACTTATCTTGCATTTATGGAACCAGTCGATCGACCTTCAGAAATCGTCGCCCCGTACGAGCCGGGCCAGGTTGAAGCAAAATGGCGCGCGCGCTGGGCTCAGCGCGGGACGAACACCGCCAATATCTCTG
>JBDTAW010000188.1:0-8721 GCA_039924445.1 Gemmatimonadaceae bacterium | reverse complement strand
CACCCCCGGGCTGCGTATTCTATCCACGGTGTCATCATCCCCGAAAGGATGAGGCATGCACGCAGATCGTCCCACCGCTCGAAGAAAAAACGCCGGGACACTTCGCGGCTTGTATCAAGGAACCGCCCCGCACCGTAGAATTGTTGATCCAAGCGGCTCAGCCAACCAGGTAGCCGCCCGCACCGCACAACTCTCTTTCTCGCCGGACCCAGATGCCGGTGAGAAGTGTTCCATCTCCAGCTCACGACTACCATGGCAAACGACCAGTCAGTATTCAGCCAATCGCAAGCCGGTTCCCTGACACATGATGAGCCGCCGACCGGTCTTGAGCAATGGACCAGCAACAAATCCTTCTTCGGACACCCGAGTGGACTCTCCACGCTTTTCTTCATGGAGATGTGGGAGCGGTTCTCGTATTACGGGATCCGCCCGCTCCTCGTGCTGTTCATGTCCGCAGCGATCATGTCGGGTGGATTCGGCTTCGATCGCACGGTGGCGTCGTCGATCGTCGGCATCTATGCGGCGAGTGTGTACCTGGCATCGTTACCTGGCGGATGGATAGCCGATCGCTGGCTCGGTCTGCAAAGGTCAATCTGGTGGGGCGGCGTATTGATCGCCTGCGGCCACATCGCAATCGCTCTGTCTGCTTTGTTCGCGCATGTCGCTTTCTTCACAGGCCTGGTTCTGATAGTGATGGGCACCGGTCTGCTCAAGCCCAACATCTCGGCGATCGTCGGAGATCTGTATCCTGAAGGCGGTGCGAGGCGTGATGCAGGATTTTCGATCTTCTACATGGGCATCAACACCGGCTCGTTGATCGCGCCGCTCGTTACCGGGTTTCTTGGAGAACGAGTCGGTTGGCACTGGGGGTTCGGCGCGGCCGGTCTTGGAATGATCATCGGCCTCATCACGTATCGCGCGCGAGTCAAACCCACACTTGGACCGATCGGCGCCGTGTCGCTGGCATCGCCCGCCGAACAGACCATGGTCCGGCGCATCACACTCGTCGGCGTGGCGATGATCGCCGCACTCATAGTGCTGGTTGCATCAGGTGTGATACACATCAATCCGGTGGCACTCGCCGAACGAATGGGGATTGTCCTGCTCGCACTGGCGGTGGTGTACTTTGGCTACCTGTTCTTCTTCGCGGGTCTCACAACGGGTGAGAAGAAGCGAGTCGGTGTAATCGTCGTACTCTTTGTCTTCGCAGCCATCTTCTGGGCCGGATTCGAACAGGCGCCTACATCGCTCAATCTCTTCGCCCTCGACTTCACCGATCGTACCGTCCTGGGCTGGGAAGTGCCGACGCTCTGGCTTCAGTCTGCTGAGGCGTTCTTCGTTATAACTCTTGCCCCGGTGTTTGCGTGGATCTGGGTGGCACTTGCGAAACGGAAGGTGGATTTATCCAGCCCGGCCAAATTCGCGATCGGCGTCGCATTGCTGGGCGTGAGCTTCGTCGTCATGGTCTTCGCAGCCAACGAGGTGCTGGCTGGATCCACTTCTGGCGGAGTCGTCCGTGTGTCCATGTGGTGGCTCGTTGTCTGTTACCTGTTCCAGGCACTCGGCGAACTATCACTCAGCCCCGTGGGACTGAGTTCAATGACAAAACTTGCTCCACGCAAGTTTGTCGGGCAGATGATGGGCGTCTGGTTCCTTGCGGATTCCATCGGCAATCTTATCGCCGGACTGGTCGGTGGTCACGTGAACAGCAACAACCTCAAGGCGATTCCCCAGTTGTTTCAGGGTACCGCGATAGCTCTGTTCGCCAGTGCCATAGTCTGCGCCATTCTCATTATCCCGATTCGCAACATGATGAAGGAGAAGGCTTCGTCCTGACACACTGAAGCACATCGCGATCGCGCCTGAATGGGGTGATCAGGGCCAGTTGTAAACGGAGTTTGGTATGGCGCGCTCGCGTCCGGTCTGAACGTCGCCCGGCTCGCGCCAGAACCAACGAGTAAAGTCGTGATTCGTAAATCGAATCTCGAACTTGGAGTCACCGCGGTCGTTCAACGGAAATGCGAAGTCAACGCGCCACATGCGTCTCGAGCGCGGCGGGACCGCGGCAAGAATGCCAATACCCGCCGCGTATTTGATATTAGTGTTGACACCAAACGGCGCGTCACCAGCCCAGAGTCGTCCTGCATCGACCCACAAGGCGGCACCGAGCGCGGTCAATTGGCGAATATGTCCGAGTCGGTAGCGATCCTCCATCCGAACCACCATCCGCCGGCCGCCGGCGAGATCGGATGATCCGTAGCCCCGCAGTCCACCCTCCCGGTCGGCGAACCGCAACTGAAACGGCACTCGCTGATCCCATCCACCGCTGAATTCAGCGTCGATGATCGACGTATGCTTCCTGCCGGGATGCGCATACCATGCAGCGCGACCGCTCGCAAGCACACCGTCTGTAGTGTGGGTATCCATGTCGCGACGACGCTCACCCATGAATTCGAGTCCCGCGAAAGAAGCCGGACCTCCGTGCCCGAAATAAAGATCCGTGGACATGAAATAGTCGCGCTCATCCTGGTCTGTAAGCTTGATTCCCCGCCCGATCAATGTGGCGAATTGCATACCGGTCCGTACGTCCTGCGTTCCCTCGACTGCGTCGAAAGCGTGCACCGGCGTATAGGTCAGCCTGCGGAAGCCCAGCAGCAGATTGATGCGGCTGGTTCGATGTTCCGTGTATCTCCCGACCAGCGCCGAGCTCGTGTCCGGGACGATGGCCGAGTCACGTACAATGACTGGCATCCGCCCGGTCCGTTCACGTTCGCGTGAAAGAGTGCCCCCGAGCAGGAAGATGCGATGTGTCCGACCGAAGGCAATGACGCCGCCAGCGTCTGCGTATGCACGCGTAAACTGGAGAGCGGCGGATTCTATCTTCGGTCTCGTAAAGTACACGTATCCACTCGACGATCCCGCCGAAATCCGCCACGAGTTTCGTTGTAGGTCCGTAATGAAGGGATGACTTACAAGCGCATCCCAACTGCCGCCGATTTCGTTGCGCGAACCTTGCAGCGACAGTTGATACGGGCGGCCGAAAAGCTGGTATTCAACGACGCGCGCCTTGTATATGTCGCGAAAAAAAGCGCTGTTCTGCCAGGCGCCTGTGACCGATAGCGCAGAGCCGGAAAGATTCTCTTCACCGAGGCGCACCCCGCGAACCAAAGGCGCCTTCGACGAAACGTTACCGCCCAGAATGAGCGAGACTTCATCGAACGTGACCACATCGATGTCAACTCCGCCACTGCTGTCCGGCGAAACGATCAGATTGGCGTCGGCAATGAACGGCTGCGCGCGGAGGATGCGCTCCGCCTCACGCAATCTGAAATCGACGCACTTGTCACCGACGCGAATTGGAATCAGACGCGATACGACGTTTGGGCGCGTGGTGGCGTGAAGCTGCGTCGCCAAGCGCACCACCCGTGACGTGAACTTCGTGCCACCAGGCTCGAATGGTGGGTATGTGTGGATATCGATTCGATTGATTATCTCACCATGACACACGGGCGGCGCGGGTGCCCCGACCAGGGCAGTATCTGTAATAGTAGATGCCGCCCCTTGCCCCCGTGCCGAAGAAGCACAGATTGCGAGCAGAGCGCACGTCCAACCCGTCCCCCGGTTCCAAAGTGGCTTCATCCAATCCTATTGTAGCAGTTAGCGCGGCGGTACGCAGCGACGGAAATGCTGCCTCGGCTCGGCTCAGGGCGACCTATCTCACGGCACTGGAGAACGCACGGCTCGTACCAACAATCGCGGCACCGTTGCACAATACCGCGGCGGCCGACGCTGTCATGGAGCGGCTGGACGGGCTGGTACTGACCGGAGGTGCCGACGTCAATCCGGCACTCTACGGCGAGCGGCCGCACCCCAAGCTTGGACAGATCTCCGATATTCGCGACGGCTGGGAAATAGCCCTCGCCCGCGCCGCGCAATTTCGGAAAAAGCCAGTCCTGGCGATTTGCCGAGGTGTCCAGATTCTCAATGTCGCGCTGGGCGGCACGCTCTTGCAGGATCTCCCGACCGAGCACCCGAGCGACATAAACCATGACCCTGATCAACCACGCGATTCCCGAACGCATCCGATCGAGCTCGCGACCGAATCACGGCTTGGACGCGCGCTCGGCGTAACGCGCCTCTCGGTGAACTCGATACATCATCAGGCGATCGCGCGGGTTGCACCTGGGTTTCGAATAGTCGCCACGGCACCGGACGGCGTAGTCGAGGGCGTGGAATCGGCAGCCGATTCCACATGGTGGTGCGTTGGCGTCCAGTGGCATCCGGAAGAACTGATCTCGACCGAGGAAAACTGGGATCGCGACATATTCGCTGCCTTCGCCCGAGTGCTGCGCGGCAGCGACCGCTGACCATCTCGGAGATCTGGTAGTACGCCGCCAGATACTTTCAGGAGCCGGACACCACCGCGAATATATTCCGGGGTGACTTTGCGATCGCTGCATATAGACGCGGGACGCGCGTGGCGCGGGGGACAGCGGCAAGTCTTCCTGCTGGCGACGGCGCTGCGCGCTGACGGGCGCGAGCCGCTCGTCGTTGGCGCCGGCGGATCGCCGCTGCTGGAAAGGCTCCAGGGCGCGGGGATCGCGACGGCTTCGACCCCAATGCAGTCCGACTGGGACCTCAGGTCTGCGAAACGATTGCGCTCGATAATCAAGGCATGGAAGCCTGACATCGTCCATGCGCACGACGCCCGGGCGCACGCCATCGCACTCATCGCGCTCGCTGGTGACACAACACCGCTGATCGTGACTCGGCGCGTAACATTTCCACTCAAGTCGGTCCGCGTCAAATACGGTCCGCGAGTCACACGATTCATCGCAATATCGAATGCAGTAAAAGCAGCCATGACCCGTTCCGGTGTTGATGCACAACGGATCGATGTGGTATACTCGGGGGTTCCGACTCCGATAGCAACCAATCCGCGTGATTGGCGCGCTGAGCTCGGATGGTCACGCGACACACTGATTGCCGGCGTCGTCGGCGCGATGACTGCGGAAAAGGGAATCGACGCAATTCGGCACATCGCAAGCAAGTTGACCGAGGATGCCGTGGAGCGGACTGGAGTCCTTCTGCTCGGCGGGACCGCACGTGGGCCGGTGCGACTCGGGCCTATCCGGGCGCATCAGTGCGGCTTCGTCGCGGAAATTCACAATGCGATGGCCGGACTCGACATTCTCTGGCACCCGGCAAGTGAGGAAGGACTCGGCACCGTCTTGATCGATGCGCTTGCCCTTGCGGTGCCACCGATCGCCTTCGACGTCGGCGGTGTGGGCGAGATCGTCCAGGATGAGAAAAACGGACTTCTTGTCCCATTTGGTGACATACAGGGATTTGCTGCCGCCCATGACTCGATGCTGCATCCCGTACGAAGGCGACGGCTCGCTGAAGCCGGTCCGAATCGAGCCGCCGTCTTCAGTGTAGAAGCGATGACCGATGGGGTTGAACGGGTGTACCAACGCGTACTAACTACCTAACTTGGGAGTCATGCTTCACATCTGTATTCCGACCTACAACGAAGGCCCGACGGTAGGAGTTCTTCTCTGGCGCATCCGCAAGGTGTTCCAGGAGTATTCTCGCGAGTATGAGGTGATCGTTTATGACGACGGGAGCACTGACGGGACCGCGGCGACGCTTGAGCCCTACTGCAAGGTGCTTCCGCTCACGATTCTGCACGGGAAGCAGCGGGAAGGCTTTGGCCATGCGTTGAATGCGCTTAGCGCAGACGTATCGCGTCGTACCAAGTATCCTCGCCGCGACGCGATGGTGGTGATGCAGGCGGATTTCACCGATCAGCCGGAAGCACTGCCGGAGTTGCTCAAACGGTTCGAGGGCGGCGCCGACATTGTGGCGACAGAGCGCGATCGTGGCGGCATGCCGGCGTCGGTTCGCCGGCTGGCGAAGTTTGGGCCATGGATGGTTCGTCCATTCGTGGCGGCGAAGGACATTACCGATCCGTTCGCATCCTTCAAGCTGTATCGAATCTCGCTGCTGCGCGACTACTTCAAGTCCGCTGGCGACGTACCGCTCGTTACGTCCGATGGGTGGGCCGCGAGTCTGGAGATGTTTCTGAAGCTCAAGTCGTTTGCAAGAAAGACGGAGCAAGTCGCGGTCTCGCCACGGTACGACCTGCGTCCACGCGAGAGCCGCGTGCGGCCATTTGCTGACGCGATGGGTCTTTACCGTGCAGGTCGCGCATCTCACGGTTGGCGGAAGGAAACAACTTCATGAATGGCGCGCTCGTGCGCGCCGCCATCGGAGCAATGCTCGCTACCGCTTTGATCGCATCTGCACAAGCGCCCGCGACAGCGCTGCATGCGTCCAGCGACTCTGCGATACTGATCGACGCGCAGGATTCCTCGCTGAGCGTGCCGTTCAGCGTCGGCGAGCGGGCCGATTACGATGTGAAGTTCGGCGCACTCAAGGTCGGATCGGCGAGCACCATCGTAAAGAGCATCGAAGATGTGCGTGGTATCTCGGCATGGCATACCGTGTTTCAAGTGAAGGGCGGCACCTTCTTCTTTCGCGTCAACGACGTTTTCGAGAGCTGGATAGATCGCGCGAACTTTTCGTCACTGCGATTTTATCAGACTCAGCAGGAAGGATCCAACGAACGGCAAAAGCGTTACGAGATATATCCTGATCGCGCGATGTATACGGAGATGGACAAGGACCCGCCACGCGATCACCCGGGCGTGAAGAATCCGCTGGATGACGGTTCGTTTCTGTTCTATGTCCGCACGTTGCGGCTGGAAGTTGGTCGCACATATGTCTCGGAGCGCTACTTTCGCCCTGAGGTAAATCCGATTCGGATTAGGGTGTTGCGGAAGGAGACTATCGAGGTACCAGCTGGCAAGTTCGATTGCATAGTGGTACAGCCAGTCATCAAGACCAAGGGAATATTCTCGGAGAACGGTAACGCCGAGGTCTGGCTTTCAGATGACAGCAGGCACGTAGTCGTGCAGTTGAAATCGCAACTGTCATTCGGGTCTATCAACCTTTACCTGAAATCGTACAAGCCGGGCCGCTGACACCAGGCTGACATGGCGGCGCGTGCATCGTCCGCGCTCGTCTACCATCAAGCCGATTTCGTTCCGAACCGGCGCGTCAATCCCGCCGCAAATGCAGCGAGATTGACGCGACTATAGCGGCAGTATGGATCCCCGCTTTCGCGGGGATGACAGATTTAATATCTGTCGAACGACTTGCGCTGAAACTGGCTCCGTAGCATGGTCGCGGTGTTCGGACTGACGAGCCGAATAACGAGATACGCGACTCCTCCGACAAGGGCGACCTTGATCGCGAAGCCCAGGACTGCCATGGCGAGCCCAAGAACGATTCCGAGTACGATGCCGCCAACTATGAGCGCGATGCCGAGAAAGAAGATGGTGCGCAGCATGGCCGAATCTCCGTTTAGAATAGTACTGAGCAGGAACGCTCGACCCGTATCCCGGGGTGGGTTCCTACACCACTTCGACACCAGCGAGGCCCGATATGGTTGCTGACGTGACGGTGGTCGGTACTGGAATCATAGCGCTGACCGCAGCTATTGAGCTCGCCGACCGGGGATTCGGTGTCAGGGTTGTGGGAACGACTCATTCCGGGAACGCATCGTCAGCGGCGGGTGGGATGCTGGCACCTTCGATTGGCCGAGCACCCGGTTCGGCACAGGACTTCATGGTGGCGTCACGGGACCGATATCCGGGATTCGTAGCGAGCCTGTCGGAGCGGAGCGGAATGCGGGTGCCTTTGAACACCGAGGGGATTTTCGAGGTGGCATTTTCGAGCTCCCAGGCAGAGTCTCTGCAGCGTTCGATCGATCGTCCGTCCAGGTGGGCGACGGAGACTGAACTGACCCTTGAGGAACCTGCGCTGGACGCTGCGTTCGGCGCAGTTTTCCATCCCTTGGACGGCGCCGTCGATCCCCCGCTGCTGCTCGATGCGCTCAGCTCGGTTGTCGCCTCGCATCCGCGGATCACTACATCACGCGAAGACTGCTCGGAAGTACGCGCTACCGAGTCCGAATGCGCGGTGCTTACGAGTATGGAAAACCGGTTTACGTCCGATTACGTCGTTTTGGCAGCGGGCGCATGGACGCCATTGATCATCGGCGCGGGGGCCTCGGTGGAAAGCGTCTCGCCCCTGCGGGGGCAAATGATTGCGTTCGACGGCATGCACGTCCGCCACGTCGTGTGCGGAGCGGATGCGTATCTCATACCGCGCAGCGACGGGTTTACCGTTGCTGGCGGAACAATGGAACACGCCGGCTTTGATTCGAGCACCACACCGGAGGGAATCGCGTCGATCCGCGACCGCGCGGCAAGACTCTGCCCCGCCCTGAAGACCTCCCCAATACACCTTAGCTGGGCCGGCCTCCGGCCAATCACGCCAGATCTCCTGCCGATCATCGGGCCCGACCCGGATCGCTCGCGCGTCATTTACGCTTGCGGTCATTCGCGTAACGGGATTTTGCTCGCGCCACTGACTGCGGAGGCAGTCGCTGATATCATCGCTGGTATTACACCGCGCCATGATATGACTCGATTTCGGCCCGGGCGGCAATAGGGTAGATTTGACATTCTATGGCTGATTCTCTGTACCAGATCATGGGACGCCATAGGGCAGAACCCCTTCCAGAACGCAAGCCGTCGTGGCTCAAGGTAAGGGCGCCCGGCGGTCCCAATTACACGCGGCTCACGCAGATGA
>JBDTAW010000187.1:0-5141 GCA_039924445.1 Gemmatimonadaceae bacterium | reverse complement strand
GAAGCTCAAGACGCAGAGAAACTGGTGCAGGAAGCAAAACGACTGGACGATGCAGGTGCGTTTGCCGTGGTGCTTGAGCTGATACCAGCCGAACTCGCTGCCCGAATTACGGCGAGCATCAGCGCGCCGACTATTGGAATTGGCGCTGGGGCGCAGTGCGATGGCCAGGTACTTGTACTTCCGGATCTGCTCGGCCTCAACGAAGAATTCGCGCCAAAATTCCTGAAGAAATACGCCAACCTCTCGGAATCCGTCCGCGATGCTGTGCGCGCATATGGTGAAGATGTGAGGCAGCGCCGGTATCCCTCGGCAGATCACAGCTTCTAGGCATCCAGGGTGTTCACCGAAACGACGATTGCAGGAATCCGTGCGCGCCTTGCTGAGAAGCGGGCCGTGGGCGCGCGTGTAGCGCTCGTACCTACGATGGGTGCACTTCACGCTGGACATCTGCGCTTGATCGATGTTGCCAGCGAGTCCGCGGACATTGTTGTTGCGAGCATCTTCGTCAACCCGCTGCAATTCGGACCGAACGAAGACCTCGCCAGGTATCCTCGCACGCTTGAGAACGACGAAGCGAATCTCGTGGAACATGGAGCAGCGTTGTTGTTCGCCCCTTCTGTCGAAGAGATGTACGCGGACGGCGGCGGCACTACGATCGCACCGGCGCCGTTTGCGGCGCGGTGCGAAGGCGCTGTTCGTCCGGGGCATTTTGCGGGCGTACTCACGGTGGTAGCAAAGCTGTTCAATATCGTTCAGCCCGACGTGTCAGTCTTTGGCCGCAAGGATCTCCAGCAGCTTGCGCTTATCCGCAGGATGGTCGCCGACCTCAATTTCGCGACCGGGATTGTCGGTATGGATACAGTCCGCGAGGTAGACGGGCTGGCACTGTCAAGTCGCAATCGGTATCTGGACGAACAGGCTCGCGCTGTGGCGCCTCGCATCCGCGCTGCACTCGTTGCTGCACGTGCGGCATTCCAATCGGGCGTGACGGATGCCGCATCGATCGAAGCCGCGGGGGTAGCGGTAATGGCAAAGGAGCCACAGCTTGCGATTGATTATTTCGCAGTGGTCCGGGAATCTGATTTTGATCAGCCGGCGGCAGCGACTCCAGGGGATTCTATCGTTACTGCAGTCCGGCTTGGTACAACTCGATTGATAGACAACATTCAACTCTGAATATGGAAAGCTCGACGCTGGACCTTCCGGAATGGGCACGCGTTGGTGAAAAGCGCGGAGAGCACATCCAGAGAGTTACCGCGCTCCTCAATGCGTGGGCTGCTGCGATGCGACTGCCACCTGGAGTGGCACGCGCATTCGTCGACGCTGGTGTACTTCACGACGCGTTACGCGATGCGACAGAAGCGGAGCTTCGCCAGATCACCGGAGACAACAATAGTCCACCGGGTCTGCTGCACGGACCCGCCGCCGCGATTACGCTGGAGAAGCACGGGGAGAAACGTATCGAACTACTTGACGCTGTTCGCTACCACACCGTTGGTAATGCGAACTGGGGAACGGTGGGCCGCGCACTCTACATGGCGGACTTCCTTGAGCCGGGTCGAAAGTTCTCGAAGCAGGACCGCTACTTCCTGGCGCTGCAGGTCCCGAATTCATTCGACGCAGTGTTCCGGCAAGTGGTGCGCATGCGCCTGGAGTGGACTGTTCGGGAGGGGAACCAGATTTTCCCGGAAACTGTGGAACTCTGGAATAGCCTGCAGTAATGCGGTTCCGTACGCTCGAGTCCGTAACGACGATATTGATTGCGTCTGCGCTGCTACTGGCGAGTTGCACAAGCCATGATAAAGCTGGCTCGAAGCCCGCGAGCAATTCGGTGCGGATCGATACGACTATCGGGCATGCCCCGCCGGACGTACGCATCAAGGTCGAGATTCTGAACGCAAGCAGGATTCGCGGTGCGGCGCGATCGGCAACGTTTCTACTCAGAGAACGCGGCTACGACGTCGTTGCATCCGGAAACGCCAGTCAGCTACAGGACGCTACCGTTGTCCTCGACCGTTCAAATCACCCGGAGTGGGCAGCGCTGATCGCGAAAGCGATCGGTGGTAAGCCTGTGTCCAAGCCTGACACGTCACGCTACCTCGACGCCACCGTCATACTCGGCGCCAGTTGGACGCCGCCGCCTATGCCGTTCCACCCTTAGCTGACCACAGGCCGCGGCGATGTCCTTGCCGCGACTCTTTCGTATAGCCACGTTGAGGCCGGCCCTGCGCAGTGACGCTCCGAACCGGCGGATCGAATCGGCGCTCGTCGGCGTGAAATCCCCGGCACCTCCGGGGTGCAACGGGATAAGATTGACGAAGGCCTTGCACTCGCGGGCGAGCTTTGCAAGCTCGCTTGCGTCTTCCGGCCGATCGTTGATGCCGCCGAGCATCACGTACTCGAAAGTCACTCTCCGATCAAAGCTCTTGGCCGCTTCGATCACATCGGCGAGCGGATACTTCGTGTTGATTGGCATCAGGCTTCGGCGCAATGCATCGGTCGGCGCGTGGATGGATATCGCCAATCGAAATTGCTCCGGGCGTTCGCCAAGAGCGACAATTCCGGGGAGAATACCGACGGTTGAAACTGTTATATGGCGAGCTCCGATGCCGATCCCGTCGGGATCGTTGAGGATCGTGAGAGCCGCGTCGACCGCGCGCCAGTTCATCATCGGCTCTCCCATCCCCATGAACACGATATTGGTGACGGCAATCGGCGGATCGAGCAGCGCCATCTCGCGCACCTGACCAGCGATCTCGTACGGTTCAAGATTCCGAGTGAATCCCATCTTGCCGGTCGCGCAGAATGCACACTGGAGCGCGCACCCGGCCTGCGAAGAAATGCACAATGTCAGGCGATCGCTGTCGGGAATCGAGACGGTTTCAATCGCTTCGCCGTCAGCAAGTCGAAACAGAAATTTCCGAGTGCCGTCAGCCGAAATCTGTTCGGTTGAAACAGTAAGGGATGGCAATTCGAACGACTGTTCGAGTGCCTGCCTGATCCCGAACGGGATGTCGGTGATTTCAGCGAACGATCTTACCGGTGACTGCCACAGGCGGCGCGCGACCTGTTGGGCACGGTAAGGCGGTTCGCCGCGGTCGCGAAAGAATGCCTCGAGCGCCAAGTTGGCCGCGTGAGGAGTGAGATTCAGGAGGTTGATTTTGGACATGTCAGTGTTGGCCGGCCACGGCTCGAAGGGCCTACCATAAACCGTTGCCAGACATAAATTTAACCGATCTAAATGCAATCATATTATCAGGTCGAAACGCGACCGTCAGCCGTCGCGTGAGCGCTCCCGATTTTCCCGCAACGACCGAGCGCACCACCTTCTGCGGCGCACTTCGCGCCGAACACGCCGGCTCCGCGGTAAAGCTTGGCGGCTGGGTCGAAAGCTCCCGGAATCTGGGCGCAATGGTGTTCCTCAACCTCCGTGACCGCGCCGGAGTTGTGCAGGTGTCCTTCAATCCCGACTTCACTTCACCGAAAGTGATCGAGGCCGCCTCCTCCGTGTCGCTGGAGAGTGTAATCCTCGTCGAGGGCACTGTCGCAGAACGTCCCGCCAACATGGCGAACGCCGACATGGGCACGGGAGCTATCGAAGTGCGGGCGACGTCCATGAAAGTCGTCGGCCCGGCAGAGTCGGTCGCGATGCCTGTAGTTGCGAAGGGGTCGAATCTGCCAGCTGAGGATGTGCGCCTGCGCTATCGCTACCTCGATCTGCGTCGCGCACCACTCCAGGCGAACATCATCCTGCGACACAAGTTGTTGCAGACGACGCGCAGGTACCTTGACGCGAAAGGCTTTCTGGAGATCGAGACACCGATACTCACCAAGCCAACACCCGAAGGGGCCCGTGACTATCTCGTACCGAGCAGGGTGCATCCTGCGGAGTTCTACGCATTGCCTCAGTCGCCGCAGCTTTACAAGCAGCTGTTGATGATTTCGGGGATGGATCGCTATTTCCAGATCGCGCGCTGTTTCCGGGACGAGGATCTTCGTGCCGACCGTCAGCCGGAGTTTACGCAGATCGACGTCGAGGCATCCTTCATCCAGGCCGAGGACATCTATGCGCTGACCGAGGGGATGCTGAAGGAATTGTTCGCGGTTGCTGGAATCAAGGTGGCCACGCCGTTCCCACGCATGACGTATGCGACCGCAATGGAGGATTACGGATGCGATCGACCGGACCTCCGTTACGGTCTCGAGATCCGCGATGTAACCGCGGTCTTCGCGGAGTCTGAGTTCGGAATCGCGCGGAACGCGATTGCTTCGGGAGGTCGCGTTCGTGGAATCGTGCTACCGGGCGGCGCGGCTCTGTCCCGCAAGCAGGTGGACGAGATCGAAGCGGTTGCAAAGAGCGCGGGCGCTGGTGGGTTGATTCGTATCAAGTGCGTGGCCGGAGCGCTTGACGGCGCGGCGGCGAAATCGCTTACCGATGCTGGCCGCGCCGTACTTCAGCTCGGGGACGGTGATCTCATGCTGCTGGTGGCTGGTCCGGATTACATCTCGAATCCCGCGCTTGATCGGACGCGTCAGGAGTCTGCGCGACGGTTGTCGCTCGTTCCGGATGGCGCGAACGAAATCGTGTGGGTCACCGACTTCCCAATGTTTGCGGTGGATCCGGAATCCGGGCGCCTGGATGCGATGCATCATCCATTTACGGCGCCAAACCCGGACGACGTCCATCTACTCGAGACAGAACCGGGCCACGTTCGTGCCCTCGCGTACGATGTCGTGCTGAATGGCACCGAACTGGGAGGGGGAAGCATCCGCATCAGTGATCCGGCGGTTCAGCGCAGGGCGCTCTCACTGCTCGGCGTCGACGCGGCAACCGCTGAGGCGAGGTTTGGCTTCCTGCTGGAGGCGCTGTCCGCTGGCGCTCCGCCGCATGGCGGAATCGCGCTTGGATTTGACAGGATCGCGATGCTGCTGGCTGGGGCCCCCAGTTTGCGTGATGTGATTGCATTCCCCAAGACAACCGCGGCGCGCGCGTTGTTCGAGGGCGCACCAACTCTCGTGCCGCCCGACGAACTTGCGGCACTGCACATCAGGACAACGGCAGATTGAGCATTTCAGAAGACAACGTCGTCCAGCGAATCTCGACAGAGGGTGCGGACATGCTCACGCTCGCGGGCGTGAAT
>JBDTAW010000186.1:0-9795 GCA_039924445.1 Gemmatimonadaceae bacterium | reverse complement strand
TCACCGCCGCTGATGGCAGCACGCGGGAGATCAAGGCGACACAATTTGTCATCGCGAGCGGGGCGACGCCTGTGCCGCTCGACATTCCGGGTGAGGAGCACGTGCGCACGAGCACCGACTTTCTGGATCTCGGCACGTTGCCGGCCCGTATCGCATTCATCGGCGCCGGCTATATCTCTCTTGAATTCGCCCACATCGTGCAGCGCGCAGGTAGTCAAGCGATAGTGCTTGGCCGCAGCGATCCGCTGGTACACTTCGATCAGGATCTGGTACGCCGCCTTGTCGCACACACGACAAGCGCAGGCGTCGATTTTCGGACGGGTTCGAGTGTGACTGCGATCGAAAAGTCCGGTAGCGCCTATCGCGTCTCGGTTGGGACAGGCGCGGCTACGACAGTCGTTGATGTGGATCTGGTGGTGCATGGCGCCGGTCGAGTTCCCGGGACAAAGCAGTTGGATCTGGCGATGGCGCAGGTGGGTGCGGACAAGCACGGTGCAATTCTGGTCAACGAGTTCATGCAGAGCACGACGAACCCGCGCGTCTACGCCGCAGGCGACTGCACGCTCCCGCCGGGCGCGTTGCCGCTGACTCCAGTTGCGGCGCATGAGGGAATGATCGTCGCATCCAACCTGCTGCAGGGCAACACAAAACGACCCGACTATCGCGGGATTCCGAGTGTGGTATTCACCGAGCCGCCACTCGCGATGGTAGGGCTCACGGAGGCGGAGGCGCGGCAGCAGGGGCGCGATATCCGGGTGAAGTGCGAGGATACTGCGAGCTGGTTCGCGAACCGGCGTGTGCAGGAGCCTGCTGCGATGTACAAGACCATCGTCGATACCAATACCGATCACATCCTCGGTGCGCATCTCCTTGGCGCCGACGCAGCCGACGTCATCAACATCTTTGCGCTGGCGGTGAGGCACGGACTCACGGCAAGCGATTTGCGGCACATGAAGTACGCGTATCCCACCAGCTCAAGCGACATCAGTTATATGGTTTGACGGGATGAATGCGGTGGGCTCGCATGTACATAGAAAAAGCCCCGTAACGTAAATCGTTACAGGGCTTGATCTTGTCAGTCGGGGTGGCCGGATTTGAACCGGCGACCTCTTGCTCCCGAAGCAAGCGCGCTACCGGGCTACGCTACACCCCGATGCCTTCTTGGTATAGCCTCTCAACTTAATCGGGGGCGGTACGACCGCGCCACCCCGTGGAGTGGTGCCGCCAACCTGTCCGAGACACTACAGAGCCAGGTTCGGACCCCG
Organism: Gemmatimonadaceae bacterium; assembly: GCA_039924445.1. Lineage (GTDB taxonomy): Bacteria > Gemmatimonadota > Gemmatimonadetes > Gemmatimonadales > Gemmatimonadaceae > Fen-1247. The sequence goes on along the minus strand of JBDTAW010000186.1, from coordinate 8,530 downwards.
TACGCCAACCGCATTACCTACCCCCGCCCGGCGCGCGGACGGACAGTCGATTAACATAGGCTCGGAACCGAGTCTCGTCTCGCCGCGCAAAACCGTCCAACATCAACCGATTCCGGAATGGCCTCCTCCGTCCTCTCAGACATACCCACGGCCTCCGCGCTGTACGAGGCGTCGTCCAAACCTGAAGAGATGGCCCGGATCGTCGAGCCCCTTCGCGCCGCCGATGTCGCTGAGCTGGTCAATCAGCTCTCGCCGGCCAAGGCAGCTCGCATCATGGCGAATCTGCCATTCAACGTGGCCGTCGATGTGCTCAATGAACCGGAACTGGATCGCCGTCACGAGATAGTCCAGCGCATGAATCGCGGTGCGGCCGGCGCGCTCATCTCGGCGATGGCACCAGACCGGCGCGCTGATCTGCTGCGCGATCTGCCGCCCTCTAAACGAAAATCGGTTCTTGCGACGATCGACGAACCCGATCGATCCATCCTCGCGTCGTTGCTCGTATACCCGGAAGGCACAGTCGGCTCCATCATGACGACTGAATTCGCGAGCGTCGCATCGAACGTCACCGTCGGCGACGCAATCGAAAGCGTGCGGTTGCTCTCGACCGACGTGACAGCGGTCTATGCCGTGTATGTACTTGATCCGGGAACCGGGATACTGCTGCGCACCATTCACCTTCAGGATCTGCTTCTTGCCGACCGCAGGGCAAAGATCATGAACGTAGGTGACTCGCGCAAACCGCTATCAACCTCGGCGTTCCTGAGCGAGGAAGACGCGGCCAGATTGATTTCCAAATACAATCTGGTTGCGCTTCCCGTAGTCGATGCAACCGGAAAGATGATCGGCGCTTTGACTGTCGACGATGTCATCGATGCGATGGTGCGCCAGGCTACCGAAGATGTTCAGCGATTCGGTGGTGTGGAAGCACTCGAAGCACCGTATCTGCGCATTTCGATGTTCGGCATGGTGAAGAAACGCGCTGGCTGGCTCGCGGCGCTGTTTCTTGGTGAAATGCTCACGGCAACCGCAATGGGTCATTTCCAGGATGAGATCGCGCGCGCCGTTGTTCTGGCACTGTTCATACCGCTTATCATCTCGTCCGGTGGAAATTCAGGATCGCAGGCAACGTCGCTCATAATCCGCGCGCTGGCGCTTCGCGAACTGAAACTGGGGGACTGGTGGCGGGTCGCGTTGCGCGAACTCCCGACCGGACTGGCCCTGGGTGCGGTGCTTGGAACCATCGGCCTGATACGAATTCTCATCTGGCAGCATCTCGGATGGTACGACTACGGCCCGCATCACAACCTCGTCGCAATCACGATTGGTGCCTCGCTGGTGGGGGTCGTGACCTTCGGATCCATGGCCGGATCGATGCTCCCCTTCCTGCTCCGCCGCCTCGGATTCGACCCCGCAAGCGCTTCGGCGCCGTTCGTCGCAACGCTCGTGGATGTGACGGGCCTCGTGATCTACTTCTCCGTCGCCTACGCCATCTTGCGAGGGACGTTATTGTAAGGTTGTGACCCAATCGAACTTACCACTCAATCCGCCTGGCTCACCCCTCTTCCGGGACCACCTCGAGACCAAGGTCGCGTCGTGGATTCGCCCGTGGGATGGTGCTGAAGCCGCAGACGTCGTTCTTGTCGGCGCGCCGCTTTCAAAGACGTCGATATCTCACTCGGGTGCGTCCGGAACACCGCAGGCGATACGCGAGATGTTTGGCGCCGTATCAACGTACAATTTCGACCAGGACATTGACCTGGCGACCGCACTAACCGTGCGAGACGCTGGCGACGCACGCGTCCACGTAACAGATCTTGCTCGATCTCGCGCCGGTATTCGCGATGCGGTAGCGGCGGTACTCGAACGATCAAGGAGTGCGTTCACCATTGTCATGGGTGGCGATCATTCGATCTCCGCGCCATCCGTGGAAGCGTTCAAGGCTCACACCGGCGGACCGGTCGGACTCGTGCAGCTCGATGCGCACATGGATCTCCGTAACCTGGACGACGGCGGACCAAGCAACGGTACTCCGATCCGCCAACTTCTGGAATCGGGCACACTCGAAGGCCGCAACATTGTTCAGGTCGGTCTGCATGCGTTCGCGAATGCGCGCCCATACCGCGACGTGGCGCGCGACGCCGGTATCACACAGATCTCGGCGCGAGAAGTCGCCAGTACCGCACCAGCAGAAATCGCACAACGTGCATTGAAGGCTGTGGCCGAACATTCAGACGCGATTTACGTAACGCTCGACATGGATGTTCTGGATCAGGCTTTCGCGCCGGGCGTTCCGGCTCTTGTACCGGGTGGAATGACATCATGGCAGCTTTTTGAGATGCTTCTCGTTCTTGCGGTACATCCCAAGGTTCGCGCTCTGGACATAGTAGAGATTGATCCGTCACAGGATCCTCGCCGCGCGACGGTACGTGTCGCGGTGCACGCGATGCTCACTTTCCTCACCGGATTGGCGTTACGACGGAGTGACGCGTGAGCGCCGATTCGAAAGTGGTGAAACTCGATGGACGGTCGCTGCGCATCGAAGATGTCGTAGCAGTCGCTCGCCGGGGTGCGCGGGTTGAATTGAGTGACAAGGCGCGCGAAGGCATGGCTGCATCCAACGCGATCGTCTCGCGCATCGTGAAGCGTAACGAAGTCGTGTACGGTGTGACGACTGGATTCGGCAAGTTGTCGGATATCGCGATTCCGCCAAACCGACTCGCGGAGTTGCAGGTGAATCTCATCCGATCGCACGCTGTTGGCGTCGGACCCCTGCTGAGCGAGGCGGAAACGCGCGCGATGATGCTGCTTCGCGCGAATGTCATCTCAAAGGGATATTCCGGCGCTCGACCCGCGCTGGTTGATCTCCTGGCCGGCATGCTGAACGCGGGGCTCTATCCACCAATCCCGGAGCAGGGTAGTGTCGGCGCGAGCGGAGATCTCGCACCTCTCGCGCATCTCGCACTATCGCTGATCGGGGAGGGAACTCTCTCGCAGAATGGAAAGTCGGGGCCGGCAATAGACATGCTCCGCGCGAATGGGCTCGAGCCTGTCGAACTCGGGCCCAAGGAAGGGATCACGCTCATCAACGGAACCCAGGCACATACCGCGATCGCCGCACTACTCGTACATGATGCGGAACGTCTCTGGCGCACCGCACACGTTGCGGCCGCGATGTCGTTGGAAGCCCTCAAGGGAACTCCGGTCGCATTCGACGAGCGGATTCAGGAAGCGCGCGGACAGATCGGGCAGATCGAATCCGCGCGAGTGATGCGGCTGTTGCTCGCCGACAGCGAGATCCGCGAATCGCATCGCTCGAATGATCGGCGAGTGCAAGATGCGTATGGGTTACGTTGCGTGCCGCAGGTGCACGGACCTGTACTGGATGCGCTGCGCTGGATATCAGGGATGGTGTCGCGCGAATTGAATGCTGCGACCGATAACCCGCTCGTTTTCGACAGCGGCGAAATGCTCAGCGGCGGGAATTTTCATGGACAGGCTGTCGCGATGGCACTGGACTTCCTCGCCATCATCATGACGAATCTTGCGGTGATCAGCGAGCGTCGCACCGACAGGCTCGTTCACCCGGATCTCAACGAAGGATTACCCGCCTTTCTGTCGCCGGATGCCGGCACCAATTCGGGCTTTATGATGGCGCAGGTTACCGCGGCGTCCATCACGAGCGAGTGCAAGGTTCTGGCACATCCATCAAGTGTCGATTCGATTCCGACCGACGGCAGCAAGGAAGACGTCGTACCGATGGCGATGGGGGCTGCGTGGAAGGCGCGCCGTATCATGGAGAATGTGCGCAACGTGCTTTCAATCGAGCTGATGTGCGGCGCGCAAGGAATAGACTTTCGCGCACCGCTAACACCTGCCGCGGCGGTTGCAAAGGCGCACAAGCGGGTACGTGCAGTCGTCGCGCGGCTGGAAAGGGATCGAGTCATGAGCGGTGACATTGCATCGCTCTCCGCAGCGATATTCGCCGGAAGATTCGACGACTGTATTGAATGGGGCGGGGAAGGAGAGACGAAGTCATGACAAAGGGTGCACGAACGGTTCGCGCTCCACACGGTAGCGAGATCACCTGCAAGAGCTGGCAGCAGGAAGCCGCCATGCGGATGCTGATGAACAATCTTGATCCGGATGTCGCCGAACGGCCCGATGATCTGGTGGTTTATGGTGGAACAGGGAAGGCCGCGCGCAACTGGGAAGCGTTCGACGCAATCGTGCGCGAGCTTCGTGATCTGGAAAATGACGAGACGCTGCTGATTCAGAGCGGCAAGCCGGTCGGCGTTCTGCGCACGCACAAGAGCGCACCACGTGTACTGATTGCGAATAGCAACCTGGTCGGCCGCTGGGCGACGTGGGAGAAATTCCGCGAGCTGGAACGCGCGGGACTGATGATGTACGGGCAGATGACTGCTGGCTCATGGATCTACATCGGCTCGCAGGGGATTGTCCAGGGAACGTACGAGACGCTCGGCGCTGTCGCGGACAAGCACTTTGGCGGATCGCTCGCCGGAAGATTGGTCGTCACTGCGGGGCTCGGCGGCATGGGCGGCGCGCAGCCTCTCGCCGCAACGATGCTCGGCGCTGCGATCCTGGGAGTAGAAGTCGCAGAATCGCGTATCGACAAGCGAATCGAGACCGGCTATTGCGATCGCAAGACCAGTAGTCTCGATGAAGCACTCCGCTGGCTCGGTGAAGCGAAATCGAAAGGAGAACCGCTCTCGGTCGGACTTGTAGGAAACGCGGCCGATGTAATTCCGTCCCTGGTTGAGCGCGGTGTCGTACCTGACGTACTCACGGATCAGACCAGCGCGCACGACATGCTGAACGGATACGTGCCAGCAGGCATGTCGCTCGCTGACGCTGACGCGCTTCGCGCGTCCGACCCGGACGAATACCTGCGTCGCGCGACCAGGAGCGCCGTCAGGCATGTGGAGGCAATGCTGACCCTCCAGAAGATGGGTTCAGTCACTTTCGATTACGGCAACAATATCCGTACAGTAGCCTTTGACGCAGGACTCGAACGGGCGTTCGATTTCCCGGGGTTCGTCCCCGCGTACATCCGGCCGCTGTTCTGCGAAGGGAAAGGGCCATTCCGGTGGGCCGCGCTTTCCGGTGATCCCGCCGACATCGCGCGGACCGACCGACTCGTGCTGGAACTGTTTCCGAACGACGAGCATCTCGCCCGCTGGATCAAGCTGGCCGGTGAGCGGATTCATTTTCAGGGATTGCCTGCGCGCATCTGCTGGCTGGGACAGGGCGATCGAGCGCGGTTCGGAGTCGCACTGAACGACTTGGTGGCTTCGGGTGAGATTTCTGCGCCGATCGCAATCGGGCGCGATCATCTTGATACGGGCAGCGTCGCGTCGCCGTTCCGCGAAACCGAATCGATGCTCGATGGCAGTGACGCTGTAGCGGACTGGCCCATTCTGAACGCGCTCGTCAATACTGCGAGCGGTGCGAGCTGGGTTTCGTTTCACCACGGAGGTGGAGTGGGAATCGGTAACTCGCTGCATGCGGGACAGGTAGTGGTTGCCGACGGAACTCCGGAAATGCGCGAGCGCATCGAGCGCGTCCTGACCAATGATCCGGCGACCGGAATTCTGCGCCACGCTGATGCTGGATACGAAATCGCCCGAGCCGCGGCTGTGCGACATGGCATCACCATTCCAATTCCCGGCTGACCAGGTGACTCGCCGAATCATCTTTCATAACGCGTCCCAGGTCGCAACTTGTGCTGGTCCACCACGCGGGCGGCGCGGCTCTGAAATGCAGGATGTCGGCGTCAGGACGGATGTCGCAATTGCTACTGACGGTCCGCTGATCGTCGCGGTAGGCGCATTCAACGACATCGAGCGTGATTTTCAGGATGCCGAGCGCGTCGATTGCGGTGGTCGCATCATTACTCCCGGGCTTGTGGACTCGCATACACACGCGGTCTTCGGGCGAGCACGCTACGATGAGCAGGAGTTGCGAGCTGCGGGCGTTGGTTACATGGAGATCGCGCAGAAGGGAGGAGGCATTCACTCCTCGGTCCGCGATCTGCGCGAGCGCAGCGGGGAAGATCTGCTGCAGCTTGCGCGCGAGCGTATCAAACGAATCGCGAACTATGGTGCGACAACGGTTGAGATAAAGTCCGGCTACGGATTGAGCCTCGACGACGAACTCAAGACACTGCGAGTCATCGCCCACTTGCAGGATGAATGCAGCATCCGGATCGTTGCAACCTGGTTGGGTGGCCACGAGATTCCGCGCGAATACCGCGAACGGAGCGATGGTCGAACCGAGTATGTCGATCAGCTGATCCACGAACAGCTCCCCGCAGTAATCGCCGAGCGACTCGCAAGCTTCGCCGATGTCTTTTGCGAACCGGGCGTCTTTACGCTTGATGAGACGCGAAAAATTCTTGAAGCCGCGCGCGCGAGCGGATTGAAGCTGAAACTTCACGCAGATGAGCTGGAACCGTGCGGTGGTGCGGAGCTGGCTGCGGCACTGGGTGCGACTTCGGCCGATCACCTTGCAGCCATTTCGCCAGCGGGAATTCGGGAGCTCGCAGCCTCCAACACCGTGGCGACTCTGCTTCCAGGCACAATGTTCTTCCTGGGCCGGCAGCGGCAGGCGCCTGCTCGCGAGCTGATCGCTGCCGGCGCGATTGTGGCGCTGGCAACGGACTTCAACCCGGGCACGTCGCCTACCCCCAATCTGCCGCTGATCATGACGATCGGCGTCAGTCAGCTGCACATGAGCGTCGCCGAGTCGTTGCTCGCTACAACGGTCAACGGGGCGGCAGCCGTAGGTCTTGCAGACAGCGTTGGTCAGATCGCCCCAGGGTTCAGCGCCGATATTGCACTTTGGGACTGTGAAGACATTCGCGAGATACCATACTGGTACGGCGACGCCAGGTGTGCTGCATCCTGGTGTCGGGGCGAGCCGGTGAAAGCGGCGCCCTGAGGGTGCCGGGCACTGACATTCGAATTGTGAGGAGTGGGACTTGAGCGCAATAGACATCTCGGGCGATATCGCCCTGGTTGCCATAACACTTCTCACAATCAACATCCTGCTCGGATTGTTGATGTCGGTGAAATACAATCCGGTCCGGCGTTGGCCGCACAGGCATGTCAACACGCTCAAGCTTCACAACTGGACTGGGTATACCGCTCTCGCTGTGAGCATCCTTCATCCCGCTGTGATCCTGCTGTCGTCGACCGTGAATTTCCGCGTCGTTGATATTCTCTTCCCGCTCAACGCGCCGAAGCAGCCGTGGATCAACATGCTTGGAGCTGGCGCACTGTATCTGCTTGTTTTCACCGTGGTCACGTCGTACTTCAGGTTTGAGATCGGCAGAAAGTGGTGGAAGCCGATGCACTACCTGACCTACGCGTTGTTTGTGCTCTTCGCAGTCCACGCAATTCTCACGGATCCGACGCTGAAGGACGCTCCGATCGATCCCTTCGATGCGGAGAAGGTCTACATTGAGCTATTGATTCTGGTCGTGATCGTGGCGACAGCGTTCAGAGTGCGCTGGGCCTTGCAGCAGCCTCCACCGCGACACCACCGACCCAAGCCGAACCGGGCGCACAGCCGTCGGCGCGCTCGGGTGTCGTCCCTGTGAACGCAGGGATTCATGTCGTCATCCCGGCGAAAGCCGGGACCCATATCGTCATCCGGCGAAAGCGGGGATCCATTTTCCGATGCGCGACTCCGGGTGGTTTTCGCGGCTTGAGCGAACATGGATCCCGACCTTCGGCGGGATGACGCATCCTTCGACGCGGCAATCGCGGACTACAATACCAGATACAGCACGGCCGCCTCGAGAGTAAGTAATTCACTCTCGAGGCGGCCGTTTTAGAAGTGCTTTATTTCTTTGGATTCAGTATGTCACCGATGCGATGTGCTGCGCCGGCCAGGTGTAGCTGCGTTTCGCGATCTGCAGTGCGGCCAATCGATCGCTGAATTTCAGCCTGCAGCGACACGAGCTCACCACGCAGTTCCGATTTCGCATCTTCGGATAGCGGTGCCTGCCTTGCGCGACCAGGCGCTGCTGGCGCCGCTGCTGCTGGTGCCGGTGGTGGATTGAGCTTTCGATCAATCTGCGTGAGGTAGTTGTTCTGCAGTGCTCTGCGGTACGGATCGATGCTGATGCGCGAATCCGCGAGCTCGCTCCACACGCCGCGGCGAACGTCGTCGAGCATGTTTGCGAGCGTGTACGTGTCGCCCTTGCTCGGCGCGACCGCTTCATTTTCGAGCATCCGATTCATTCGACCATCATCGAACAACCCGGTGAGCACGCGTGCCTGCGCGTTATCTATGCGTGTGATCATTCCACCAGCTTCGATTCTTGCCGAAATCTCCGGGCGAATCAGGTAGGTCGGCGTCTTGAATACCTTGTCGTTGATGAACCGAACCGCGTCAGCCTGACGCGCACGTGACAGCGGCGTGTACACAGGCCCGGGCTGGCTACCGGACTTGTACTGTACCTGCGACCCACCGACCACAGTGACTACGTGGTTGGCTTCGG
>JBDTAW010000185.1:0-2899 GCA_039924445.1 Gemmatimonadaceae bacterium | reverse complement strand
CCCAGCAGTGCATACGCGCACGCGATGTTGTACAACATCGTCGAGTCCTCAGGGTCGATTGCGAGAGAGCGGCGAATGTATTCGATCGTACGTTCGCGATCACCCGCCTTCGCCATGATCGCCGCGCCCAGATTCGTCGCTCGGGCGTCGTCGGGGTTTAGTTCGAGCCTCTCATCAATAAGCTTGAGCGCTAGGCGGCGGGCTGTATCCGCCTCCGCAACGAGACCCATGTCGGCAAGCGCGATGGACAGGAAGTTCGCAGCCAGGAAGTCATCTGGCCTGAGCAGCGTCGCGCGCTCGAACATTCGCGCCGCGTCCGCGCTACGTCCCTGCGATTTCAATCCGCGTCCATAAAAATACGCCGCTTCGTACAGCTTGGGATTGAGGCGCAGCGCAGTTTCGAACTCCTGGTCAGCCTCTTCGAACTGCTTTGTCAGCGACAGCGCAATTCCGCGCGCTACGTGAGCCTCTGCCAACCCGGGCTCGAGCTCCAATGCGCGTCTGCTCGCGATGTCCGCCTGGCGGAGGTTTGATTCACGTGCGTCCCAGTTGGTGTAGAGCAGCGAGCATGCATCGGCTATTCCCGCATGCGCGAGCGCGTACTCCGGATCGATCTCCACGGCGCGATTGTACATCTGTCGAGCGTACTCCATGCTCTTGCGGCGCCACTGATGGAAATATTGCTGACCACGAAGGAAGTAATCGTACGCCTGCACGTTGACGACGCGTGCCTTCTCGATCGCCTTCTTCTCACCCTCGGTAAGAATCACCCGGAGCGCCTTTACTATCGCCTGTGATATATCGTCTTGAATGGCGAATACATCTTCCAGCTCGCGATCGTAGCGCTCCGACCAAAGGTGGTAACCGTCGGCAACGTTCACCAACTGCGCAGTGATGCGGAGCTTGTTTCCCATCTTGCGCACACTCCCCTCGAGCACCGTTGACACCTTGAGCTTGCGACCGATGTCGCCAATGTCCTCGTTCTTCCCCTTGAACGCGAACGACGACGTACGCGAAGCAACACGCAACGACTGGATCTTGGTCAGCGCATTGATGATCTCTTCCGCCATCCCGTCGGTGAAGTATTCGTTGTCCGCATCCGCACTCATGTTTGCAAACGGGAGTACAGCTACCGACTTTGCGGTGGATACAGCCGGTTGCGGCATGGTCAGCGTATCCAAGGGAGTAACGAGACTGCTCGACGTCAGCGCCTGCGCAAACAGCGCAGCCGTCTTGTATCGATCACCTGCGTCGGTGGACATCGCCTTCACCAGCGCATGCTCGACATTCTCCGGCACGGTCGATCGGATTTCGCGAATGCGCTTCGGCACTTCAGTGAATCGTTTTGCGAGAATCGCCTGGGCAGTTGTTCCGGTGAACGGCCGCTGGCCGGACAGCATCTCGTACAGCATGCACGCGAGACTGTACTGATCGCTGCGACCGTCGAGTTGCGCTTCACCTGCAGCCTGTTCCGGACTCACGTACGCAGGAGTGCCGACCATCATCCCCGTCTGCGTGAGCATCGCCGTCTGCGTGCCAGCAACACTCACTGCCTTCGCGATTCCAAAATCCATCACCATAGGCTCGCCCTCGTACAACATCACGTTCTCGGGCTTGATGTCGCGGTGCACGACGTTCTGTCGGTGCGCGTAATCCAGCGCCGAGGCCACAGCAAGCGCGTGGTGAATCGCCTCCTCGACCGGAAGCTGCTGCTGCCGGTCGAGCCGCTCCCTCAGTGACTCGCCCTCGACGTACGGCATCACATAGTATAGAAGTCCCTCGATCTCACCCGAGTCGAATAGCGGCAGGATATGCGGATGATTGAGCCGAGCAGCGACCCGAATCTCGCGGAGGAACCGATCGGGACCGAGTGACGCCGCCAGTTCAGGATGAAGCACCTTGAGCGCGACGGTGCGTTCGTGCTTGGTGTCCTGGGCCAGGTACACCGTGGCCATCCCTCCACGCCCGAGTTCGCGATCCACCGTGTAGGTAGGAGCAAGAATGTCGCGGATACGTTCGATTGCGGGAGTCATGCGGTTTTGGCGAGAGTGGATGGAATGTAGACACCGGCCGATCGACTGTCCAGCAAAAACCGGCAGGGGCGACGCATGCGCCGACCCGACAACGCGTCGCCCCTGCTCTACCCGGCTGTAAGCCGATGCCCTGCAACGCTTTGACGTGCCATGTCGTGGCAATGATGTGCGCTACGTAAACTTGCCCCGGTTATTCAGCGGATGCGCGGATCCACCGCCATCGATCCAACACCTTCCAATCCAAGACGAATGAAATCGCCCAGAACGGTGCTGCTCGCGGCGCTACCACTCTTCCTCCTCGCGGCGTGCGCTAAGAAGGACATGCAGGTCGCGGAATCGCAGGGTGCCGGTCAAGCAGCCGCCGAGACTCCGCCTCCCACCAAGCAACCCCTGACGGCCTGCCAGATGGTCACGGGAGCGGAGATGTCCAAAATCCTCGGCGTCGCGGTCACCGCGGAACCACACGAAGGGACGGCCGACCAGACAGAGTGCATCTACAAGCCCGCGTCTGCAATCAGCCCGTATGTCGAGTTCACCGTAAACTGGGGAGACGGTGAGACGGCAATGACGGCCGCCGGAATGATGAACCAGCACGAGCCGGGGATCACGAGTCCATACGATGGCATCGGGGATCAGGCTGTCGCAGTCGGTCCGACGCTGATGATTCGCACCGGCGAGGATCTGGTAAATCTGGTTTTCTCTGGTGTCACCGATGCACCGACGGTAGCGAAACGCATTTTCGACACCGCAAAGCCGAGGATGTGACGTGACGATGACGCGCATACTCAAAGCTGCGGTGACGCTTTCATTATCGCTTGCCGCGTGTTCCAAAAAGGACAAGGCAAACACCAACGCAACTGCGGAAC
>JBDTAW010000184.1:0-5485 GCA_039924445.1 Gemmatimonadaceae bacterium | reverse complement strand
CCGAATCATGGACTTCGGCAAGTACAAGTTCGAGCAGGCCAAGATGGCTCGTCAGGCCAAGAAAAAGCAGCATGTCATCGAACTCAAGGAAGTAAAATTCCGACCGGGAATCGAGGAGCATGACTTCAAGACGAAGGTCCGACACGCGCGTGAATTTTTGGATGACGGGAACAAGGTAAAGGTCACCTTGATGTTCCGCGGGCGCCAGATTGCGCACCCGGAGCTGGGTAGAAAGGTCGTGATTCGCGTTGCGCAGGAACTGGTCGACGTGAGCAAGATCGAAGCAGATCCCAAGTTCGAAGGAAAATCCATGACGATGATTCTGGCCCCCAAGTGAGGGAATAGTATGCCGAAGATGAAGACACACAAAGGCGCGAAGAAGCGATTTTCCATAACGGGAACCGGCAAGGTTCGGCGCAACAAGGCGAACACGAGCCACATCCTGACGAAGAAGTCCTCCAAGCGGAAGCGCAACCTCCGCCGCCCGGGCCTTATCGCCACGTCAGGAGATGAAAAGCGGATGAAGCGTTTGCTGGTGGCGTAGTAGTAGTAGGGCGCGGATTTATCCGCGCCATTGCCGTCGGCCGCGCATTTATCCGCGCCGCCTCCCCGCGTTTCGTAACCACATTCCGTCCGTCCCGAATCAGTTAAATCCGCGACCCTGGTCGCCCATATAGAGAGGAAATAGCCCATGCCACGGGTACGATCCAACGTTGCGCGACTGAAGCGCAAGAAGCAGGTAATGAAGGCAGCGCGCGGCGCATTCGGCGCTCGCAGCAAGCTCTGGAAATCCGCCAAGGAAAACGTCGAACGTGGCTGGGCTTACGCCTACCGCGATCGCAAGAACAAGAAGCGCGAATTCCGCAAGCTCTGGATCGTCCGCATCAACGCTGCAGCGCACATCCATGACATGAGCTACAGCACGTTTATCAACGGCCTCGGTAAGGCTGGCATCGAGATCGATCGCAAGGTGCTCGCCGACCTCGCCGTCCGCGACGCTGCCGCGTTTGGAATGCTCGCCGAACAGGCGCGCAAGGCTCTGAGCGCCGCCGCTTAACGATCGCAGTATCCCCGGCGACTCCGCCGGATGATGCGCTGACGGGGCGGCCTCGGTACTTTTCGAGTCCGCCCTATCTTTTTGCATGACTTCCAACTGAAACGTGTCAGAATCGACGCTTAACGATTTTCAGGTTGCCGCCGCCGAGCTGCAGAGAACTGCTTGCGTGGCCTTCGACGCGGCTGACTCTACTGATTCGCTCGAGAAAGCGCGCGCCGAGTTCCTCGGCCGCACGAGCGGACGCCTGCTCGCACTCCAACGCCTCGTTCCTTCGTTCGAGGGCGCCGAGCGCGGTGTTGCCGGCCGCGCGTTCAACGAGGTCAAGACCGGCCTCGAAGCCAGGCTCGACGCACGGCGCATTGTGCTCGAGTCGAGCGCGCGCGCGTCCTCGCCACAAGCTGACCTCACGATGCCATCGCGCCGACAGTTCCTCGGCGCCGAACATCCGGTGACGCTCGTGATCGAGGAGATCATCGACATATTTCGCGGTCTTGGATTTACCGTAGCCACCGGGCCGGAGGCGGAGACGGAGTGGTACAACTTCACAGCCCTCAATTTTCCGCCTGATCATCCTGCGCTCGACATGCACGATACCATGTACCTCGCAAAGGATGTAGTACTTCGTACTCACACATCCCCTGTGCAGATCCGCGCATTGCAGGCCGGACCGCCGCCGATTCGCGTTGTGATTCCTGGCAACGTGTACAGACTGGATCCCTTCGACGCGAGCCATGCGCCGGCCTTCGCACAGATCGAGGGGCTCGCCGTGGACGAAGGCGTGAGTTTCGTCGATCTCAAGGCGACGCTGACGCATTTCGCGTCTCGATTCTTCGGATCGACGCGCACTCGCTTTCGGCCGAGCTACTTTCCGTTCACCGAACCATCGGCTGAAATGGATGTGGAATGCCAGCTGTGCAAGGGTGTTGGCTGTGCCGCGTGCAAGGGATCGGGATGGATGGAAATCCTCGGCGCCGGAATGGTGCATCCCAATGTGCTCGACGCTGCAGCTGTTGACAGCGAACGCTACACCGGCTGGGCGTTCGGCATGGGGCCCGGGCGTATCGCGTTGCAACGCTATGGGATCCCGGACATTCGCACGCTATACGATTCGGACATTCGCTTCCTCGAACAGGTGGCGCGATGAACGCGTCGTACGAGTGGCTGAAGGAGTTCACCGATTTCGATCTGACACCGCAACAACTTCGCGATGTGATCACGAGCCGCGCGGCGACTGTTGAAGAACTCGTGGCGTTGCGCGCGGATCTGGCTGACGTAGTCGTCGGACTCGTAGTCGAAGCCAAACCGCATCCAAACTCGGATCATCTATGGGTGACCAAGGTTGACGCCGGAACGGGTGAGCTTCTCGATGTCGTGTGCGGCGCTCCGAACGTGCAGGCCGGATCCAGGTATCCATTCGCGCCGAGCGGGGCGACGCTACCCGGTGGGCTCAAACTTGAACGCAGGAAGATTCGCGGAGAAACTTCCAACGGGATGTTGTGCTCTGCGCGCGAGCTTGGGCTGGGTACAGAACACGATGGGATACTCGCGCTGCACACCGACGCTGCACCCGGTACTCCCTTTCTGGTCGCGTATCCGGCCGGAGATACGCAACTCGTAATAGACGTTCTGCCCAATCGACCTGATCTTCTCTCACACGAAGGGATCGCCCGCGAAATCTCCGCATTCACTGGCAACGATCTGCACATGCCGGAGCACGCGAACATGACTTCCGCACTGGCCTTCGCACATGCAGATGTGGATGGCTCCACAGGCGGCGTCAGGGTAGTCGTGGAGGATTTGGAGGGATGTCCTTTGTACACGGCCACCGTCATCCGCGGAGTTCGTATCGCGCCAAGCCCCGAGTGGCTCGCGGAAAGAATCGTCAGTATCGGGCTGCGACCGATCAATAATGTTGTCGATGCGACCAATTACATGCTGCACGGTTTTGGTCAACCGATGCACGCGTTCGACCTGGACCGACTGGACGGCCGCGAGATTCGTGTGCGCAAAGCGCGCGCTGGTGAACGCATCAGGACTCTCGATGGCGCGGAACGCAAGTTGGTTCCATCGATGGTCGTAATCGCCGATGCGAAAAATGCGCAGGCGATCGCTGGTGTGATTGGCGGCGATGCCAGCGCGGTGCATGACGCTACGACCAGCATAGTGCTTGAGGTTGCTGTGTTCAATCCACGCGCAATTCGTTCGACCCGGCGTGCGCTCGGAGTATCGACGGATGCAAGCTATCGTTTCGAGCGCGCGATCGATTCGCATGCAACCATAGACCTGGCGCGCTATGCCGCCGCACTGATTGTTTCCATTGCTGGCGGGCACGTTGATGCCGCGCCCGTCGCGATCGGAACCGCAGGCTCCTCGTCTGCACCAATTCAGCTTCGCATGACACGCGTCGAGCGTTTGCTCGGCGTACGGATCGCCGAGACTGAATGCATGCGCCTCCTCGGAAGCGTTGGATTCGGCGTGACGTCCGGAGGCGAGGGCGCCCTGCGTGCGACGCCTCCGCGCTGGCGCGCTGACGTGACGCAGGAAGTCGATCTGATTGAAGAAGTCGCGCGACTCCACGGCTATGATGCGTTTCCTGATACGCTGCGCCCATTTCGCGTGGGCTCAGCGAAGGATTCTGAATCGTACCTTGTAACGAGACGTGTTACAGAGGCTTTAGTTGCGGCTGGCCTGCTCGAGGCGCGACCGATTCCGTTCGTCGCCGACGCGGGCGCAACCGGAGTGCGAGTTATGAATCCGCTCGCCGAGAGTGAGGCGCAGCTTCGGTCCAGCATCCTGCAGACGCTTGCGCGCAGGGTGGAGCACAACTTCGCGCACATGACGCGTAACGTCCGGCTGTTCGAGGTGGGCGTGGTCTTCAACGGCGGAACGGAAGGGATCCCCATCGAGCGCACCGTCGCCGGTGCGGTGATATCAGGAGACCGGAATCCCGCACACTTCACCGAGCCCCGGCCCGGTCAGATCGATATCTGGGATGCAAAGTGGTTAGGCGAACGTGTCGTTGCGGTTGCGTTCGGCGATAGCGCCACAAGGCTCGAGCCTAATCCGGAGTCTTCCGGCTGGAACATCGTGAGGGGTGATGACCGGATCGGAACGATTGCGCGGATCGCCGTCGATGCCCCGGTGTGGGCTTCTCCGGTGTTTGCCATCGAGGTTGACCTGACGGGTTCTTTCGGAATCGAGCGGCCGTCTGTGGTCGCCACAGCCCTGCCAGTGACACCGGCGGCCGAGTTCGACGTGGCCCTGTTGGTACCTCGCGGCACGATGGCCGCTGACATTGCCAGAGTAATCACAGCCACGGCGGGTGAAACCCTTGAATCGCTGGTTCCGTTCGATGAATTCCGCGGGGCGGGCGTGCCTGATGGGTACCGGAGTATCGCCTGGCGCTTGACGTTCAGGCATCCGGAGCGCACCCTACGCGACAAGGAAATTGAAGGTCGCCGCGCGCGAATCCTGCGCGCACTAGACGAGGAGCTCGGTGTCAGACCACGTACTTCCTGAAAATCCGCAGTTCGCCCAGCTAAATCGCCTTGTCACCAGACTTGGTGAGGAGTTGGCCGGCTATCGAAAGCGTGCCCTCAGCGCGGAGGCAAAACTTCGCGGTCTGGAGGAAGACGCGGCTCGCGTTGCCGGAACGTCACCCAGGCGCGTCCTCGAACTCGAACGCGAAAACGCTGATTTGAATCGACGGTTGACCGTCGCCCGGGCTCGATCGGAAAAGATGCTTGCCCGGGTCCGTTTCCTCAAACAACAGCGGGACGGTGCGTCATGACGAAAGCCAAAACGAGCGTTCGAGTAACGATTCTTGGCGACGAGTACACGCTTCGGTCCGCTACGTCGGTGGAGGAAACTCAGGCGATCGCGAAACAGGTCGATCTGTCGATTCGCGAGATCATGTCGTCCGGCCTCGTTGTGGAGACCCACAAGGCGGCCATTCTGGCCTGCCTCCGGATGGCTGGAGAATTGGCACAAGCGCAGATGGAGGCCGCCGAGCTGGCGAGCAAGATGACAGCGTTGAGTCAGGAGATCCGGCCGTGGCTGCCACCGGCCAAGCGTTACGATTAGCTTCAAAGAATGGACTTCACGGCTATCTGGGCCGCGGGCGCGATTCTTGTGCTGGTCGCCGGCTGCGGCCTTTTTTTCATAGTTGGGCGTAGGGCTGGGACGAAGGGCGAGGAAGAACGGCAACGTGTTGCCGGCGCCACGGCCGAACAAACAGCGAAGCGCATCGTTGGAGACGCTGAGCGAGATGCTCAGTCTCTCCGCAAGACGGCTGTCCTTGAGGGTAAGGAAGAGCTGATTCGTCTACGCGAGGAATGGGAGGCCGAGGCGCGAAAGCGCCGCGAGGACGTCGAAGGCGATGAGCGACGGTTGCAGGAACGCACTGCAACCATCGAACGGAAGGCAGAC
>JBDTAW010000183.1:0-7946 GCA_039924445.1 Gemmatimonadaceae bacterium | reverse complement strand
TAGCGGCAGGCGCGGGGATACTCAAGCGCATGCCGCCTCCAGCATCGCGTTACCAGCAGCTTCCGTTACTTTCAGCGCCGCTGAAGCCTTTTGTGCCGGTATTGTCGAGAGTCAAATTCTTGCAAACATCATTCAACTGCCCACCGTGTGGCGCTCCAGTCAGCGTATAGCCCTGGTCGACGTTGGTCAGCGCTACGGTGGCCGTATAGTACGTGACGCTATCTGACCCGTGCTTTTCGGAATCACCGCTGACGAACCCCAAGCCAGCGGGAGCGGCCGCGGTAATGCTGTCCGTGTACTTGTTGAAGTTGGTGTAGTAACGCTCCTCGGCAGCTGCAATATTCATCAGCACATTCTTGCCGTCAACCCGATGCGCACGGAATACATAGCGGGAATAGTTGTAAAACGCCAAGCTTGCGAGTATCGCGATCACTGCAACCACTATCATCAACTCAATCAGGGTAAAGCCCTTCGATTTTTGGAACCCGCGCATAGCCTTCTCCTGATCGAGTTGTTTAATCATCGGATGCACAATCATAGATCGTTCAACAGGTCTTTCCATGATGTGCGCCGCCAGATCGGTGTCAGTCCATCAAGTTTTAGCGGATCATGATTATCTGGGTCTGGGCATCCGGGGCCAGGCGTGCACTTAGGCGGGCAATTAACACCCACTACGCACTCCAACCCTGGCAAAATCAGCGCGCCTCCACCGAGCACGGAAATTCCAGTTGGGCTACCCAGAGCCGGTGGATTTTTCACAAGCTGGCCAACGTAACCGCTTCCGGCGCTGGATAGCTGAGATGGCGCGCCCCCATTATTCGCATTCACCGCCATAACCGCGCCCAAGCGTCCCGGACTACATGGATCGTTGTTCTGCCCAGGAATGAGAGTAAACAAGACCGCCGTTCCGGTGCTGTACAACGGCAATACTGTGGTGACATCGCGTTCACCCGTGATTCCAGAGATGTTTAACGGAATCTGCCAACCCCGCGACGGCGAATTGACGGACGCTGTCGCCGCTGATGCTATCGAACGCACACCCGTCGAATTCTGCGTCACCGTTTGGGTATTCAGATCGTCCTCATGGAACGGATAGCCGCTGTAACCGGTACCGTAATCGCGAACGCCGAAGAAGTGTTGTGGGGTGAGCACATTCGTTGCAATCCGATCGGGATTTCCGAGGTATTGACCTGTTCCGAATACGTAGATCACGCTGCCAATTACGGAATCGCTGAATGCCACGGGCATTACGCTGATTGGCTCGCAACCGATCCCGTGTACGTTGGTTGCGCTGCATGGCGAGGTGCTGGTGTAGGTTTTGAATATGCTCTCGACCTTCCAGTTTGCCGGGTCCGGGGCTGACAGATCATAACGCCACAAATTGCCCGCAAGGTCACCGGCAACAGCCAGATCGTCCACTTGGTCAAGCCCGAAATCGACGACATCGGGGGTAGACAAGCCATAGCTGGTAATGCCGTTTGGCGTCGGAATCTTCTTGATAACGCTGCCATCACTCGCATTGAGCACCCACAGGTAGGTCGTCGTACCGGTAACGCCCGCTGCGGTATTGATCGCACTGTTGCCGTTGGCTTGTCCCGGCAAGGTCTTCGGAAAGTAACCGCCGGAAACCAGAACGACCCACGTGCCACCGGGAGTACCAGTACCTGAACATGGCGAAACGTTACAGCTGATGCGAGCGATATTCGCCGACCCATAGGTATATCCCAGATCCGGGTCCTGTTCGCTTGAAAACTCCCAGAGAAACTTGGTTTTGGCCTGACCCTCGTCAACCGGATCACTCTTGGTAACGTCCAAGGCATACACGCCTCTTCCACCGAGACGCAACGATCCAACCAACATGCTTCGCCATGCCTTTGTAGAATCCGTCGGTGTGCTGGTAAATACGTCCTGAATGATTGGCGTATCGTCAATCGTGACGGTCAAACTATTGTTCGGGTTCGTCAACTGATCAAGTTGTCCATTCGCATAAAGTGAGTGAGGAACATACGCCCACATTTCTTCGCCCGTATCCGCACTAAACGCATGCATCATTCCGTCGTTCGCACCAACGTAAAGCATTGCAGGACGTGTAATGTTGTCCTTGACGAATTTTTCGTAGGAGTCTCCCACAACCCCTGCGGTTTGTTCGGGTGAACCCGGCGGGTAATTGTCTATGTGCCCGCCACCGGGCCCACCTTCGTACACCGTCTGAGATCCGATAATCGCCCCAAGCACCGACGCACGAGAGCGAAACCTGACCGGATTCGTCGAAGACGGTGTGGCCGCGCTTTCATAGCTTCGATCGCCGCGCAAGTACAGCAACCGGTTCGCTCCATTGTCATCGGCCGTACCGTTTGCTGCGGGCACGAGAGCCGTGGCCGTATCGGGATGGGTTGTTGTCGGATCCAGAGAAAGCGCCGCCTGCTGGCTAGCGTCCAAACTTGCCCACCTGAATGTCGCCGCAGTCAACGATGCAGCAGGACCTATTGAGGTAAAGATCGCCCTTTGATCAGCGGACCTGAACGGCGCACTTGTCGCTGGAACGTTCACGCCAGTAGCAGCGCAAAGGCCGCCGGTCAAATTGCATCCCGCATCCCAATCTGGCGGGCCACCCAGCACTGCTGCGGTATCTGGATTGAGCTTTTGCTTGTAAACGTAGCCGCTCCAACCACTGCTGTTGTAGCCTCCCTGGTAGCTGACCGCGCCCTGATTCAGAATCGATGTGCTGACGGATTCCGCTGAAGATTGCCCGCTGCGGGCCACGATACTGTTGATGATATCAACCAGGTGTGAAACCAGATTCGCCGGATTCGATGCACTAAAGAACGAACCACGACTGTTTATTGCGGCGTGCCATGTATCGTCAATCGCCGCTGGATTATTATTGATTGGCTTCGGCCAACCTATGGCGTTCGAGGAATTTTTCACGCCCTGCCTCAACGCACATAAGTCGTTCGGCGATTTTGTACAATCCACGTCGTTTGAATAATGCAGGTTGCCCGCAACGCCAAGAGTTACCATAAACTGCACAACATGTCGCCAATCCGCGGGGTCATTTGCCGGATTGAAATAAATCTCTTCCTTTTGCGCTGCAGTTGTTGCACCGGTACTGGTCGTAATACCCGTCGTATTGTCCTTTATATACGTTGGTACCTTGGCACTGAAAGGCGAAGTGGAAGTCTTTGGTAGCGCCAAGTCCGAGCGCAAATCATGCGCCCAGTAGTAATACCCAATATTCGCCAACGACGACGTATAAATTGTTCCCTGCACGTCCGAATAGATCTCTGTCTGGGTATCGCCGACAGTGTAGGCCGTACCATCCGGTAGCGTTCTGCTGACTTCAGAGGTGAAGAACCCCGATGGAGTTGATGGGTCGCCCTCATTCCAATAACCATCGGTGACCAACATATGAAAGTTTTGCCGGCAACCCAAATCACCACCGACACCGGGGTCGTAATAGGGATCTTTAAGGTCTTTCGAGCTTCGAGTGAAAAACTCGCCGGCCCGAATAGTTGAAGCACGATCAGGGGTTGATCCACTTGCTCCAGTAGCGAATATCCAGTTGAAGAATGTATTACGATAATTGGGTGCGGACGCGTTCGTATTGTTTAAGTTGGTGATGATCGTACTTGCACTAAGCGTATTTGAGTTGATGTTTTGCCACGCAACTCGAATATTGTCGCCCAAGACTCCGAACACGCGCGATAAAGCGGTGCGGGTCATCAAATTACGCGTGCGGTAATAAGCGTACCAGTTGGCAAAATTTTGCCATTGATTGACGGTCTTTCCAGCAATGGTTACATCAGTGTTTGGGATCGCCACAGCCTCCCAGTTGGATGAAGTATACAAATTACCCATCCCAGCCGCATCGGGATTTCCATAGGCGTCGAGTGTCAAGGCTGGACCAGCATACCTATAATAGTAAGGTCCGCCATTCTTGACATCATTCCCATCTGCGAATGACGTTGGATAGCTACCCTTTCCACAGGTCCAGCGATGATCGGTATTCGTTGTCGTTGTCACGGTCCAAGTGCATACGTTGCTGCTATATCCCGGTTTAGAGCACGAGCAAGACCCAGCGTCTGCGTTACTATCACACGTAGCACTTTTTCCACTACTGGACTTATTTGCAACATTGGTGTTCGTAATATATTGACCATTTATGATGGTCACCTTGGTGTCACTGCCACTAGGCGCACTCTGTGGATTATTGTTGTAGGCTGCAGCCGCCGGCGTTACCGATCCGGTCGGACGATTGACCGCGATGCCGTCTGCCAAGACTTTTGCTAGCGTCTTATCTGCATTTGGGAACGACGTACCATCTTGGTATAACGCGGGCGTATAAATAACATGTGGGTTGTAATACACGCCGTTCATGCTGTAAGACAATATACCACTGGACTGTCTCGGATCGATGACGCCGGCACAGAACCAAGGACCGCTCCAGGTACCATTATCAAACGGACGATTATCTCCCATGAAGTTACTCGTCATCGACCCGGAATCGTCGAAGGTAACCACAATATTCGGGTCCACCGACTGAGACAGGTCCGGCGGCGTCGTACTGAGATCGGGCGGATCGTTGGGTGCCGTCAAAGCATTGGCATAACCGGTTGCTGCAAGCAAACCAGCGACCAGAAGCGTGCGAAACGTTATCTTAGTTAATTTGTTGGGTTGAGTCATGGCACGTATCCTTAATTTGACGGTCGCAACGCGATGAACAGGCTTTCGACACTGCGGACCGAGCCATCGTTACCGCCCGTAGCACGTGCGGTAATGCGATAGGAGTGCAAGGTTTGATTGTTGTTGTTTGCAGGATCACTTGGATCGCGATTGCCGCCGTTACCATTCGGTGGAGAGCCAGGCGGCAAGACCATTCCCAAATCTTCAATCAGGTATCTTGGATCCTTGGCCAGAGACGCAGTTGCTTTTGAGCCCGTCATCGCCGTAAGAGCAGTCGAGTACTTGACTGCGCCATCACCGGCCGTTGAAGCGGGCCACCCGGATTGACGACGAAAATTGATTACTTTTGTATTCACAAATCCTGTGCTTCCAATTCCCAAAATATTGGAGAATGAATAGCAAGTATCGTTACCACCGGTTGGGCCGCAAATCAGCTTGTTCGAAACCAAATTGTTTGATTTATTCCAGATCGTGGCTTCGACGCCGCGGTCAGCGCTTTCCGCGCCCATAAGCGCGAGCTGGTTATTGCGCAAGCCACCGGTCATGCGCTCCTGCAATACAGACGTGCCCGCCGCAGTTAGCCCGAGCAGGGTGATAAGCACCAGAAAAACAAGGGCGACGAACAGCACGGCGCCGCGCTGACGATACGGAATTGGAATCGATAAATTCATGAGATACATGACGGTGTTCCGGGAAACCTAGGGGTTGTAGTTACGAACTGAAACCAGCGAAACAAATTCACGGCGCAACACCTTGCCCGGCGGTAGACCTGACGGCATGTTCCCAGTCGTAGGTGGCACATCGATCCCCGAACCGTTGAACTGATACGCCATATCCGCGGGCGCCAGGTCCATATCATCGACGCTGTTCACGAGAATGTCCGCCTCCACACTTTTTACTGTGCGCCAGAGACATCCCGCCTCGAACTCATTGGCGGCCGGTATATTGCCCGCCGCTGTCTGAAACTCAATGGGTGGGGGTGCGCAATTCGTGGCTGTACTCTGTGCGTTGACTTGACTTGCAGTGAGATAGGCAACGTTGCCATTTGCGTATTGCATGCCATACCGAAATTTCATGCCTTCGACCCCGCGCACAAGTTCCTGCGCGCCGCCTACCGTAGTTGTGTTGTCCCCAGGCGTACGCATCAGGGCGGTTATCTTGTGGCCAGGGTGATTTGTGTCGTCAACAACTTTCAACCAGTAAATTGCGGTGACGAAGTCACGGCTGAAGTTGTAAAGGGATACCTGTATTGGCGCCGAGGAGGGAATGCACGGCACGCTCCCTCCGCCGAGAACGTTTTTCGGAGTAAGCGTGTTACCGGCAACATCCACCTGAAATATTTCGGTATATCCCGGTGACGCCAACAACGCCAAATCATCAGTCTGGAAGTTTGACGTGGGGCTGGGATACAAACCACTAGTGATTGGACTCAAGGTCAATTTGGTCATGAACGGAAGATTGCAGACGGTATTCACCTCGCCATGAGCATTCGACCAGCCTTCCGTATTGAGGTAACGGACTAGTAGTACATCGGCCCCTTTTACACGATCACCTACATTTGTACCCATCGCCGGAATTAATGTCGGTACTGTCGGAGAGCATGGGTCAGTGGAACAATCGAATCCCTTGAAGAAATTTACCGGACTCAACGCCCACCAGTTTGTATTTGTCCAGGCTGCATCCGCAGCCACAGCACCGTCCGGGAACGGGATACTCGTTACGTAGACATGTGGTGCAATGGCGATATTGACTGCGCCATTGGTACCCACCGGCCCCGACATCCACCCACCGGTACCCATCGGCTGGCGCGTTGCCATGCGCAAATCTGCATTGAGTCGACTGACTGCATATCGGCCGTTCTCCTGCATGCGCGCCATCGCATCCTGAACGCGATTTGTTTTGTTCGTGGCACCAAACAACGTAACCAGGCCAATGCTGATCAAGATACCCAGCAAGACTGCGATCATCAGCTCAATCAAGCTGAATCCTCGCGCAATTCGACCGGTCGGAATACTCGTTGGTGATGGCATGGAATTACTCATGGCTGGAATACCCAATCGAAGATTTCCGGTTGTGGGCTGGTCTGATTGGGAATGGCGGAATTGCTCCACGAAATCTGTATCTCACATGTGCCTGTATAGGGCGGCAGAGCGAGTAGCTGTGATGCTGATGGCGCGATCCCACCACCCACCGTACAAGTAATTGCCGCTCCAGGATTTGGAAGAAATGCGATGAGCTGATTTTGCCAAATCTGCTGATCTCGCAGGGCAACATTGGCAAAACTACAGCTTGCGGACGAACAATCCTGAACGCTAGCGGTATTTGCTGCAGCTGTCGGCGTTGCAGGTGGAATCGAAATCGAGTTCAACGAATAATTGCCCCCCCACAAACCCAGAACGTTTGCGCGCATGCGATCAGCCATGCCTTGGGCAAGAAAAGTAGCCTGTGTGCGTAAGTACGCACTGTGGTTGGTTCTGACCGAAACGGTCAGCAAGCCAGCCAGTCCGATCAAGCCCAAGCTGAAGATCAGCAGCGCAATCAGCACTTCAAGCAATGTAAATCCAGCAATTTTTTTTCGATGCATCATGGTTTTTTCTCAACAACTCGTGGGTGCCACTGGCGTGGACGTGCCGATTTTTCCGGACGTGACGACTCCACTAATTGACACGGAAATATATTGCGACTGGGCTTGATCACCGTCAGGTCGCATTATGTTGATGTCCACCTTCGTCGCATGATTCAGCGCACCGGTAGAGTTGAAGATCACGTTCTGGTCACCAGCCGGTGTCGTCGCCCCACTCGCCTTGGCACATACCGAATAATCGGCAGGTGCGCCAGCAGCGTTGATGACAACAGTCGGAAACGAGTTGACATTGGCTGGAATAGGATCGGAATCTGCCTTCACCGCCCAGCCGCTGGCCCAAGACGCCCCACCGCCCGTGTTGACCAACTCGACTTGTACACCCCTACGCACCGCTTCTGACCGCGCGAGGCTCAGGTCGTGAACCAAACGATTGGTGGTTTCCGTGACGTTGTTGCGTATCATCAATTCACGAAAGCTTGGCAACGCCAAGGTGACAAGGATAATCGCGATCAACATCGTGATCACCAGCTCAACTATGGTGAACCCACGCATTTGCCTTGGAATACGGAGTTGCCCAGAAATGGATACGGCGACCATGACTTCCCCAATGACGGACGGGTGGCTTTTTCAGGAATGAAGAGTAGATGCGTGCGCCAGAGCGTGCAACGCCCCCCAGTCG
>JBDTAW010000182.1:0-8966 GCA_039924445.1 Gemmatimonadaceae bacterium | reverse complement strand
GGTGTTCGCTCGGTAATGTTATTGGAATGATCTCCGCCATCGTGCTGGTGAGGGCCGACCCGCAGCGGATCCCGCAATGTGCCACCAAGCTGGCCGGGATTGAAGGGGTGTCGCGCGTGTATTCTGTAAGTGGCGATTGGGATCTCGTCGCCTTGATCGAAGTTCCTGACTTTGAAAGCGTCGCGCGCGTTGTCACGGAAGAGATTGCCGCGGCTCCGGGACTGCAGAAGACGCAGACCCTGACGGCCTTCAGGGTGTACTCCAAGGGTGATCTGGAGCAAGCATGGGACATCGGTGTCAATTGACGCGCTTCGCGCAATTCAATCGCTACTTCCGGATGCTGAGATAGTTCAATCAGACGCGCCGACGGACGACAGCTACGCTGGCGCGTATAGCGAAGCACCACACATTGCATCCGCCGACTTGCTGGAGGGTCAGCGACTGCGCGCTCATATAATCGAAGGAGATCCGGAGATTCGTTTCGCCGGATTTCTGGACGGCGTCCAACGGGCGAAGATATTGTGTCATCGTCGGGGTGTTCCGATAATCGACGGTTCCGTCGCAGCAGCCATCAGAATTCGTGTCGACAGGCGCTATGTGACTTGGGGAGGTAGCGCACCGATCATATCGCGCAGGCTTTACATGCCTCTGGCTCTTCTCGGTTGCGAGGGGCGTACAGAGATCGAGGGAATCGAGATCGCTGACACCAGCTACAACGTCCGCACGAAGGAATTAGTCTCCCGGCATCCGGCGGCGCTTCGCGCGGTTGCGCTTGAACGGGTCGGGCGCGATCGTGAGGATGCTGAACGGAGCCTTGCAGAAGCATGGTGCGTTGATGACGCAGAGCCGCTTTTCGTGGATGGCGGCATCAGTGGCAGTCCGCGGATTGCTGCGTCGCACTGCGCGATTGGTGTCATAAAGAGTCACCAAACGCTATTCGCCGACGGAGACGCGCTGGACGTCGTGATGTCGCTCAAGTGCGGGGAGCGCAGTTCAGTATTCGCGCCGCCGTCACACATGCGGAGCCCGGTCGCGAGCTGGTATCTCAGGTTGCGCGACCCGCGAGGACACGATGCGATGTTCGGGCTTGTGCGCATCGAAGTCACAATGGGCCACGATCTGGCCGCGCGCGCCAACGAAGTGTCGCGCTGGGTGCTGGCCGAGTCATCGCCCGTGGCGTTGCCCGATAGTCGCTGGGATCGGATGGCCTATGGGATTCGCGACTGCGAACAATTCCTGAGGTCGATCGCATGAGAATGGCGCTCGGGCGGGTTGTCGCGACGGAAAGAAGGCCGAACACACCGCACGAGTTTCATTTCTGGACGGCTCTTGATTCGCCGGTCGGTATTGGTACGATTGTACGTGTGGATGGGAATCGGCCTGTCGATGGCCGGATTCCGCACATCTACGGTGTCGTAACAGAAGGACTCAGCTACACTGATCTTCTGACGCCGATGCATGACGTACTCAGTCATGACGGATCGCCGGAGCGTGCAGGCTTTGCTTCGGCGGAGCGCGCCGAGATTCGTCTGTACAGCGCGGCAGTGCTGAGGCAGGTTCCTGAAGAGCCGTTGCAGCCGGTGCCAATGGGCGACGTTTTTCTTGCGCAGGAGGAAGACGTCAACGTTGCGCTGCGCATGGACGGGTATCTCCACGATGGCAGCAACACAGGTATTCCGATCGGCGTGTACAGAGCAGGCGGGACGGACGCGACGATCTATCTCGATGCGGATTTTCTGGTCGGACCGGAGGCTGCACATCTTAACATCACCGGAGTGTCGGGCCTGGCGACCAAGACCAGCGCGGTCGAGTGGCTACTCGCGTCGCTATTCGCCCACTT
The DNA here is from genome assembly GCA_039924445.1 of Gemmatimonadaceae bacterium. Classification (GTDB taxonomy): domain Bacteria; phylum Gemmatimonadota; class Gemmatimonadetes; order Gemmatimonadales; family Gemmatimonadaceae; genus Fen-1247. The sequence goes on along the minus strand of JBDTAW010000182.1, from coordinate 7,126 downwards.
TCCCGAGAGTCGTGGTTCGATTGCGGCAGTCTGTTTCAACGTAAAGGGGCCCGACCTGTGTTTCCTGGATCTGCCCGGCAAGCTGGACGATTCTGATCGCGCGTTGTACGAGAAGATGGATGTTCCGGCGAGGCCGTTCGAGAATGTCAATTACTTCGCGCCGTACGCGGCGCGCGGGTATGCGCTGAACACTCTGAGATCGAATGAGGCACTGGCGCACAACGTTACCCCGCTCACGTGGGGATTGCGTGAGGTGCTGCAGTATGCGGAGGTGTTGTTGAATCGGGATGACATTGATGCGAAAGCAGATGCGTTGATTGATTTCATAACGCGTAGCGTGATCGATCAACCGTTCACGGATGCGATGCTTACACGATCGCACGTCGTGCAATCGTTTGCTGATCTGGAAGACTGGTTCAAGGACGTGTTGCGAGGTCTGGAGAACGGCAACAAGGAGAGTTGGCGCACACACCACGTCGCGACAATTCGAAAGGTAAGAAATCGTTTGTCGAATATTTCGGTCCGGTGTGCGGGACTCGTTACTGATTCAGGCCCGGTGAGTGATTTGCCGTTTGGCGAATTCGAGGATCGCGCAACGTATGTTGTGGATGTTGCGAACCTCGAGGAAGATGCACAGGACCTGATCTTCGCCCGGATTGTCTCGAAGTTGCGAGAGCACCTGGAGCGCCGTGATCTGGGCGTTAAGCATGTGGTTGTATTTGTCGATGAGCTGAACAAGTATGCGCCGTCAGACGGCCCAGATACGTATGTCCGCAAGATGTTGCTCGACATCGCCGAGCGCGGTCGCTATCTCGGACTGGTGCTTTTCAGCGCGCAGCAGTTCCGGTCGCAGGTACACAAGCGCGTCGTCGGAAACTCCGGGACCTCAGTGTTCGGGCGGATGGATGCCGACGAGTTGGCTGCGCCGGGTTATGCCGTGCTATCGCCGGCGACTCGGACGAAGCTCGCGACGTTGGAAAAGGGGCAGCTGATGATCCGACATCCGCATTTCACGCAGCCGATCTTTGTGCGGTTTCCGCGGCCTGCAGTGATGACGGGGCGTATGGGAGCGGAGCAGTTTCCCCAGGGAGGGGAAGTTTCATTGGAGACGGCGGTGTATCGTTCTCTGCGTGCGCAGGATTCTTCTGTGACTATGCAGGCTGTTGAGGATGCGATCGGCTTGCACGACGAGGGCGATGTGTTGCGAGCGCTGACGCTCACACTCAAGGAGCGGTCTGGTGACGCGATGGCGACATTTCGCAGTCGTCTGCCGAGGCGCGTTACGCAGTCTCTCAAGCCGCGACCGCAGACGGCCGTATTGCGCGGTACGCCGGGGGACGATCCTTATGGGATCTGAGTCGTGACTTTCCCACGAGCGAGCGTGATCGTACTGCTTGTTGGCTGCGCCATGGCGGCGTCGACGGCCGCGGCTCAGCGCGTGAGTCTCAGGATCGCGCCACCTGAGGGTGACACCCTCCGCATGCAGATGAACCAGCGGTTCGACGTGCAATCGGGCGAGTCGGCGGACGTGATTTCGGGAGAGATGCGTGTCTGGACTCACGCCATCGTCATGCACCGATCGCGCGGATTTACGGATCTTGTATCGGTGACCGACTCGGTACGCGTATTTCCGGAGGGGTCTACGCTGAGCCCGTTGCGCGAAGCCCAGCGTGCTCTCGAGGGCAGAACTGTGCGGCTGCGGGTCGATGACAACGGCGGGATCATGGTAGGGAGCGGTCCGGATGCGCCATTCGGCGTCGGGACAGCGATGCCATCGATGCTCCCGGAACAACCAGTATCGGTTGGAGAGTCATGGACTCGTGATCTGAGTATTCCGCTAAGTGCAACCGGATCAAGTACTGCGAGCGTTCGGACGCGATTTCGGCTGGATTCGCTGACGAACCATGGAGCGGTGGCTTACATATCGTTTCGTGGAGCGGTAACACATGATCATGCACAGGATGGCGGCGGTACCACCGGCCGCACAACCGGTACCCTGGCAGGTAGCATGGAAGTTGATAGGCGCCTGATGTGGATCACCGATTCGGAAATGACCGTCAACGTCATCTCCAACGTGCAGCCGGTGGGACGGCCGGCAGTGCACTCGCGGATACGCATCACGCAATCACTCCGGGCGCTGGTCGGGAACTGAGCCGTATGCGACTGGTTCATCTTTCGGATCTCCACATAGGCTACCGGCAGTATCAGAAGTCGACGCCTGCGGGCATCAATCAGCGCGAGGCAGATGTTGCTGCGACGTTCAAACGCGCAATCGACAAGACGATCCAGTTGGAGCCCGAGTTCGTGCTGATTGCGGGGGATGTATTTCATTCTGTTCGACCGTCGAATCCGGCGATTCTGCATGCGTTTCAGCAATTCTCACGACTCGTATCGGCGCTGCCGAAGTCGCATATCGTGATGATCGCAGGCAATCACGACACAGCACGCACGGCCGAAACTGGTTGCATACTGCATCTGTTCAAGCCACTCGGCATTACCGTAGTTGATGGTGATGCAAAACGGCTGGAATTTGCCGCTGAGGGTGTATCGATCCTGGCTGTCCCGGACATGCCACAGGGAATTCCCGCGCTCACCCCGGATCCAGCGGCGACCAGGAATATTCTGTTGCTGCACGGTGAGGTCGAGGGGGTGCTTCCGGAACACGCGCGGCGAATGGAGCGTGCAGTTGAGGAGATTTCGCGTGACGAGATCGGCGCGTCCCGGTGGGACTATGTTGCGCTCGGTCACTACCATGTGCACCGGGATGTTGCACCGAACGCTTACTACGCCGGCTCGATCGACTACACGAGTTCGAATCCTTGGGGGGAGTTGCGCGAGGAACGGGAGGCGGGCATCTACGACGCGATGCGCGGTGGCAAGGGAATCATCGAGTGGGATCTCGACTCGGCGACACACACCTTTCATCCGCTTCCCGTTGCACGACCGTTGATCGATCTTCCACGCGTGGACGGAGAGGGGATGACAAGCGATGAGCTGGATGCCGCTGTGCTGCAGCGCGTCCAGTCAACTCGAGTTGCCATCGATGACCACGTCGTTCGCCTGGTAATCACTAATGTTCCGCGCCATATCGCCAGACAGATGGACGCCAAGGCGATTCGGGATCTGAAGCGCCGCGCGCTGCATTTCAATCTGGATGTGCGGCGACCGGAGATAGTTCGGCGAACCGCGAGCGGCGCTCCAGGTCGCAGGGCATCGCTCGCCGAAGTGCTCCGTGACAAACTCGAAACGCGACCCGTATCAGCCGAGATTGATCGTGTCGGTTTCGTGACGCTTGGGCTGGAATATCTGAACCAGGCAGATGTTGCGCTGGCTGCCGTGTCGGGGAGTGAAAGTCCTTGAAAATTCATCGTCTTCGAATGGTGAATTTCCGGCAGCACGCGCACACCGAGATGACGTTCGATCGCGGAATCACGGCGATTATTGGCCCGAACGGTTCCGGCAAGACGACCGTGCTCGAGGCGATAGCGTGGGCGCTCTATGGCCAGCCGGCGATTCGCGGGCAGCGCGATGGAATCCGATTTCTCGGAGCGGGGCCGCGCGCTGCGGTTGAAGTCGAACTGGAGTTCGAGTTGGGAGGACATCAGTATCGTGTGAAGCGCGGATTGACGACCGCGGCAGTCTATCTGGATGGATCGGATAGCGCGGTCGCAAACTCTATCAGTGCGGTAAACGAGCTGATTGCGCGCCGGATGGGGATGTCGCGCACCGAGTTTTTCAACACGTACTTCACGGGTCAGAAGGATCTCGCCGTCATGTCGGCGATGGGGACTACTGAGCGGGCACAGTTTCTGTCCCGGGTCCTCGGCTATGAACGGCTGCGTGCTGCCCAGGAAATCGCCCGTGAAACGCGTCGTCGGATCGGTGCGGAGATTGTGGGATTGCGGTCGGCGCTTCCGGAGCAGGACACGATCTCCAGCGCGCTTGTTCAAGCACACGCGAACCTCCAGGCAGCTATAGCCAAATCCAATGAGGCGGGGACGCGCCACGCCGTTGCGCTGAGCGACTTGCGCCGCGTAACGCCGATCTGGGAACAGAAGCAGCGTGAGCGTGAGCAATGGCAGCGGTTGCTCGCCGAGATAACGATCGTCGAGCGTGAGATCGCCGATCTGACGCGCGACGGTGAAAAGCTTTCAGGCGAGTTGCTGGCCATCGCGACGGTGCACGAGGAGCTCCTGCGTCTCCGGACTGATGTCGCGCCGCTACCCAGATTCCGCGCTGAGTTGGTTGCACTCGATGAGTTGTTTCGGCAGCAAGGTCGACGTGTTGCGCTGATGGAGAACGAGCGCGCGTTGACCGACGAGATTGGACAGTTGAACGAACGGTTGACCCGAATCGAGACAGCGCCAGCACTTGAGGAGGAAGTTACGCTCGAGCTGGAAGCGGCGCGCACTCATCTCGAGGAAACGTCGCATGCGCTGGAGGCGGCTCGTACCGAATGGGTTCGCGACAAACAGGAAGCCGAAACGAAATTGCAGGAGCTTCGTCGGCAGTACTCCGATGTAAAACAGCAGCGCGACAAGATTGTCGAGCTTGGGGCCGAAGGTGTGTGCCCGACATGCAATCGCGTCCTTGGTACAAATTTCCGCGGCGTTGTCAGCCAGCTGGGCGAGCAACTTGAAACACTCAGAGTGGACGGCAACTATTATCGGGACCGCGAAGAGCAGCTTGCGGCGACCCCGGCGGCGATTGGCAGTCTGGAGGAGCAGCGTCGTACACTCGCGACTTCCCTCGCGGGACTGGAGCGCAAGCTGGCAAAGGTGCAGGCCGCAGTGCACGAGCTACCATCAGTGACGCGGGATCTGGCCGTAAAGACGGAAAGGCGCGACGAGATGTTGACCGAGATCAACGTGCTCAGCACAGCCTATGATGCCGAGCGGCATTCATACGTACGCGCGGAAATCGAACGTCTTGGACCGCTTGATCTGCGAGCGGCGCGGCTCGAAGCAGCTGTCGAGCGTGCGCCGGCGGCGCAGGTTGAGCGCGCGCGGCTTGATGCAGCACTTGCTGTGGCGAAACAGAAGCGCGACACACTCCGGAAAGCGGGCGCCACGCGGGAGTTTTCTCAGGAGGCCCACGATAGTACCCGCGCAGATTTCGAGCGGTTTACGGAGGCAGCGCGTGCAACTGAGCTGACCGTCGTCTCCGCGCAGGGTGACGTTCGTGCTACCCAGCAGCTTCTCGACAGTGCTGAGGCAGCGCAGCGCGAGTATGATAGGGGTGCTGACCGGCTCCGGCTTCTGAATGCGCAGCGGTTGGTGCATGATGAACTGGATAACGCTTTCAGGGATTTGCGTGGCGATCTGAACGATGCGCTGCGGCCCGAGCTGTCGGAAATCGCGAGTTCGTTCCTTGGAACGCTCACGGATGAACGATACAACCAGCTCGAGCTGGATGATCGTTATGATGTGATTATTCTCGAGGACGGTGTCGCGAAGCCGGTGATTTCAGGTGGCGAGGAGGACATCGCCAACCTGGTTCTGCGACTCGCCATCTCGCAGATGATTGCGGACCGGTCGGGGCAGCCATTTTCGCTACTGGTTCTGGACGAGGTATTCGGCTCGCTCGACGCTTCGAGGCGCGACCATGTGCTTGAGCTGCTACATCGTCTGGAGGATCGCTTCGAGCAGGTAATCCTGATCACGCATATCGAGAGCGTTCGGGAAGGCGTCGATCGGGTCATCATGGTTCGTTATGACGAGGAAACTGGCGCGTCAATTGTCGATAACGGCGAAGCCGGCGGCCGGGGAGGATCGTCAGACGAAGACCTGCAGGAATCGGAGCTCGAGATGGATGCGGACGTAGTGTCACCGATGCAAGGAGCCTGAGTGTCAGTCGGAATCGCGAAACATCTCAAGCGTCCCGGAAATGTTTCGGGCCCCCATCCAGCGACAATTCGTGATGTTGTGAGCCTGAATGCGGTTTTCAGCGGAGCGTTCACCGACCGCTACCGCAAGGATGGTTTGATCGGCGTTCACGTTCCGAATCTCAGCTCTTCGATCTGGCGCTTTGCGATCGAGGATGCGGATGGCGGCGCCATGCTCTGGCGCGGCGAGCGAGACGAAATCGTGGCGTTCAACATGTGCCACTTGTCGGGAACCGAAGGATGGATGGGGCCGCTCGCGGTATCACCCGCATTGCAAGGCTACGGCGTTGGTAAGTCGGTGGTGGCCGAAGGGATTCGATGGTTGCAGGCGCAAGGAGCGACGGTCATTGGTCTTGAAACGATGCCGCGCACGGTGGACAACATCGGCTTCTATTCATCCCTGGGCCTCGAAGCAGGCTACCTAACGATAACAATCACTGTTGAATCGGAGTACGCCGAGCATCGAGTCATTCAGCTTGGGCGCATGGCGGAGAACGAGCGAGCGGATATCGTGATGCGTTGTGCAGCGCTGACGCACGGTATTGTGCCGGGCTACGACTTCAGTCGTGAGATCAACCTGACCCAGAGCCACGCGCTGGGCGACACGTTAGTGCTCGAACGGGGCGGTGAGATCGACGGCTTTGCATTGTGTCACACGGCTCCGCTTGTCGAAGGTCGCGGGCGTGACGAGCTTCGCGTACTCAAACTCGTGGCCCGCACGGAGTCCGACGTCGACACGCTCGTGACACAGCTTGCTGACTATGCGCGACGCTCCGGCACCAGGCGTGTTGCCATGAGGATGCAGGGCGAATACTCGAACCTGTACGCAAAACTGATCAGGCGTGGTGCACGCGTGCGCTGGACCGATCTGCGCATGACGCTCGCGGGTTATCCGGAGCCTTCGAGGTCCGGCGGCGTAGTATTATCGAACTGGGAGATCTGAGTGGCGTTCGGGAAGTCCTTCCTTCCCAATCTGGCGGACGTTCGGCAGGAAGTGTTGGACGCGATGCTGCGACGGCCAATTTCGCATCGGTCGGCCGAATTTCACACGCTGTTTGCGAACATTCAGCCTGGGCTGCGCGGGTTGTTCGGCACAGAGCGATCCGTGTATGTCGCAACAGCGTCTGGCACGGGTATGATGGAAGCCGCGATCCGTTGTGCACCACGCGGTCGCATCCTCGCGCTTGTGAATGGTGCGTTCGGTGAACGCTTCGCCAGGATAGCACTCGCGTGCGACCGTCC
>JBDTAW010000181.1:0-3809 GCA_039924445.1 Gemmatimonadaceae bacterium | reverse complement strand
ATGTGTGTCAGAAGACAATCGATTTCTTTCAGTTCGTCGCGCCGCAGTTGGGCACCATCATCGCCGGCGGAAATGCGACACTTGGAGTGGGCGGGACACTTGGCGGTCCCGGACACATCTATGTCAGTGGTCGAGCTAACATCGTGAACTCGAGTCTTCCTAGCGTGGGTCAGCTTGACCCATCGACGAGCGGCGCACGCTCGGATCAAATTCCTACCCAGGCGCAGGTCGCCGGTATCCCTCAGGCGGACGTCGCGATCGGACTGTTTCGCGGCTTTCCAATCGGCGTCACGAATGTCGGTGGTATTGACCTTCTCGGAAGTGTAAGCTATCTGCCCGCACTCAATTCGTCGGATTTCAGAATCAAGACGCCGAACGGATCATTCAAGTTTGGAGGCGGCGTGCGCGTTGGAATCGTTCAGGAAAGCCTGATCTTCCCCGGAATTTCGGTTACCTATCTCAGGCGGGGATTACCGACTGTGGACATGACCGCGACAAATGCCAGCGGCGACTCGCTCCGAGTCAACGACGCCAACATCACGACCGACTCGTATCGACTCGTTGCGAGCAAGAGCTTTCTTTCACTGGGGCTTGCTGCCGGTGTCGGCCAGGATCGTTACAACACGAGCGCGAATGCGAGCGGGTATGTCGCATCACGCGGTCTTGTCGGTAGCGGAACGGCCGCTGCGAGCGTGGGCCCGATCGCGATGTCCCAGAAAATCTCACGCACGACGTATTTCGTAGACGCGACTTTGAACCTGGTCATCGTGCGGCTTATCGGAGAAGTCGGGCGCACAAGCGCAGTAAACATTCCGACCTACAACTCTTTCATCGGTTCTTCGGCCGGTGCGGCGCAGACCTTCGGGGCGATCGGCATCAGGCTCGGTCTCTAACACGATGGCAAATGCGCGCGACGAAGATTTCATGGGTCGGGCGCTGGAGCTCGCGGAGCGCGGCTGGGGGCAGACCGCTCCAAATCCAATGGTGGGAGCCGTCGTCGTCAGGGATGGAGCGGTGGTTGGAGAGGGATGGCACGAACGTTTCGGTGGTCCACACGCGGAAGTGAATGCGCTGGCGAAAGCTGGCGCTGCTGCATCGGGTGCGACTGTGTATGTGACACTGGAGCCCTGCGATCACATCGGTAAGACGCCCCCGTGCACCGACGCGCTGATCGCGGCCGGCGTGGCGCGTGTGGTGATCGCGACGCATGACCCCAACCCAGTGGTCGGAATTGGCGCTGAAAAATTGCGTCAGGCTGGTATCGAAGTCGACGTCGGCATTCTTGAGACGCGGGCTCGAGAGCTGAATGCGGCGTTTTTTCATTCGTTTGGATCTGACAGGCCCTGGGTTACGCTCAAGCTGGCGCTCTCGATCGATGGCGCGATTGCCGACTCGGAGCGCGGCCGCGCGTGGCTGACGAACGAAGACTCCCGCGCCGAAGTTCATCGCATGAGAGCAAACGTTGACGCGATCGCGGTGGGTGCAACGACGTACGCGACTGACCATCCGGAACTGACGGTGCGCGGACCTATTCAACCTCGCGTCGTTCCGATGCGAGTGGTTTTCGACCCGGACGGGAAGCTCTCAGCGGGCCGAACGTCCGTTCTAGAGGAATCTCATGGCGTCTTTTTTGTGAGGGTGGCAGATCTTCCTGCGGCCCTCCGCGCCCTCCGCACAAGGGGAATCCGCTCTCTTATGGTAGAGGGGGGAGCATCAATCGCCTCCGCATTTCTTGACGCTGGGCTGGTGGACCGGCTGGTTATCTTTCAAGCACCCATCGTACTGGGCGGTGGTGCATTGGCGGCCTTCGGGTCTACTTCGCCTCGTAGCGCGGCAAATGTCCGTCGACTCCCGGTACTTCGCCGCCAGAGCTTTGGCGACGATCTGATGACTATCTATGGCCTCCACGCTGTTTGAATGTTCACGGGACTGATTGACCAGGTGGGCACGATCGACCGCGTCACACATACTGACGCCGGTCGCGAATTCCGTATCCGGTGTGGCTATGACGGGATCTCGGCTGGCGAGAGCATAGCCGTAAATGGAGCCTGTCTCACTGTCCGTGAACATGGGGCTGGTTGGTTCACTGTTGCCGCGATTGTGACGACTGTTGGCCGTACGGCGGTCACCGACTGGGAGGCTGGCACCCGCGTGAATCTTGAGCGGGCAATGCAGCTTGGCGATCGGCTGGGTGGCCACATGGTGCAGGGTCACGTGGACGACACGGGGACCGTTCGTTCGGTCGCTCGAAACGACGACGCGGTCGTGATCGACATCGACGTACCCGCTGAAATATTCTCGCTGCTGGTGCCGCTGGGCTCGGTTGCCGTGGACGGCGTAAGTCTCACTGTGAACGCGCTACCCGAGGATCGACTGCTTCAGGTTTCACTGATTGAATTCACGTTGCGCAATACCACGCTCGGAGACTTGCGCCCTGGTACGCGCGTGCACATTGAAAATGACATGATCGCAAAATATGTACGACGGCTGCTCAGTCCCTATACGGAGACGGTGGATGCCTGATACGAAATTTGGCACCGTGGAGGAAGCGCTCCGCGACATTGCTGCAGGAAAGATGATAATCGTAGCTGACGATGATGATCGTGAGAATGAAGGAGATCTCGTCTGTGCGGCTGAGCTCGTTACTCCGGAAGTGATCAACTTCATGATTCGGCGTGCTGGTGGGCTTATCTGTCTCGCCCTTACCGGTGAAAGGGCAGATCATCTCGATCTGTCGCAGATGAGCGAGTTCAACACTGAAGAACAGCGCACGGCCTTTACTGTCAGCATCGATGCCGGGCCGCGTTTTGGAGTTACGACTGGAATCAGCGCTCAGGATCGGGCCACAACGATTCGCGTCGCTGTCGATCCAGCCACGGACCGTGCAGATCTTCGTCGTCCAGGCCATGTGTTCCCCTTGCGCGCACGGGATGGTGGTGTGCTCCAGCGGGTTGGACACACTGAGGCTGCAGTCGATCTGGCGCGCCTCGCCGGCATGAGGCCAGCGGGCGTGATCTGCGAAATTCTGAATGAAGATGGAACGGCGGCGCGACGCGCCCAACTCCAGGTCTTCGCGCGAGAACATTCGCTGACTTTCATTACGGTGGCGCAGCTTGTTGCATACCGACTCCGCACAGAACGGCTGGTTCATCGCGTGGCCGAGGCGCGTCTCCCGACGCGGTTCGGTGAGTGGCGCATCATCGGCTACAGGAATGACGTGGACGATCACGAGCATGTTGCACTTGTCCACGGGCACGTGACGGATGAGTCGCGCGTTCTCGTGAGAATGCATTCGAAGTGCCTCACAGGTGATGTGTTTCACTCGCAGCGCTGTGACTGTGGCTGGCAGCTGGACACTGCGATGGCAATGATTGCCGCAGAGGGTCGTGGCGTAATTGTTTACCTGGACCAGGAAGGTCGGGGCATCGGACTGCTCAACAAGCTCAAGGCTTATCAGCTTCAAGACGCTGGCAAGGACACCGTCGAAGCAAATGAGGCTCTTGGTTTTGGACCCGATCTCCGCAATTACGGAATCGGTGCGCAGATTCTGCTCGATCTGGGTTTGCGCTCCATGCGTGTGCTGACAAACAATCCTCGCAAACTCGTCGGGCTGGAAGGATACGGATTGGAGGTGGAGGATCGCGTTCCGATTGTTCCCCCGTCCACAACCGAGAATGCGCAGTACCTGAAAACGAAACAGGCCAAGCTGGGACACCTGCTAGCCTCCTGACAATCCAGATGGCAGAGTTTAACGGAACACCGCGCGGTAGCGGGCGGCGTGTAGTCGTCGTCGCCAGCCGCTTCAATGA
>JBDTAW010000180.1:0-3986 GCA_039924445.1 Gemmatimonadaceae bacterium | reverse complement strand
TGATCTCTGGAACCGATACGCCCCGGGTGACCGGCGTGCCGGTGTGCGTCGTGCCAGCCTTCAATGCTTCACAAACGGTCGCCGCCGTGGTGACCGCGGTGCGACGGCATCTAGGCAGTGTCTTCGTGCTTGGCGTGGACGACGGCTCGACTGACGGCACACGTAGTGTTCTCAAACATACGTGTGACCATGTGCTGTCATTCGACACGAATCGAGGGAAGGGAGCCGCGCTTCGGATGGCGTTCTCTTATGTGTCCGATCGCTTCCCGCGCAGTGCGGTCGTAACGCTGGACGCGGATGGCCAACACGATCCGGCGTTCGCACCTCGATTGCTCGAGGCTCTGGATCTTGCTGACATTGTTATTGGATCGCGCGAGATCGGATGTCCGTCCGTTCCGCCGCACAGGCGGATAGCAAACAGGCTCTCCACCGCGGCAACGTGTGCTGTGACGCGAATCCGGTTGAGCGACAGCCAGTCGGGATATCGCGCGCTGCGCGGGGAGGTGGTCGCCGCTATTGACGCTCGCGGAGATCGCTATGAGTACGAAACAGACTTCATCGTGCGAGCCTCGCAGCATGGCTATCGTATCGCTGAAGTAGCTGTACCGACGATCTACGGACCGCCGAGCCATTTCCGCGAAATCGCCGATAGCTGGCGAGTCGCGAGAGTGCTGTGGAGCCATCGCGCCGCAGCATTTCGTTCATGACATTGATACTGTTCAACAAGTGAGAATTCTCTGCAGCAATGACGACGGCGGTTTCGCCGCCGGGCTGGACGTACTTGTTCGCGCGGCATCACAGTTGGGTGATGTGACTGTCGTCGCGCCGGACCGTGAACAGAGCGCGACCAGCCATTCGCTCACGCTTCACCGACCGCTTCGACCGGTGCAGCTCTCCGAGAATCGGTATCAGGTTGACGGCACGCCTACCGATTGCGTTATGCTCGCTATCGAGGGACTGATGCCGGAACGCCCGGATTGGGTATTGAGCGGTATCAACCACGGAATGAACATGGGCGAAGATGTGCTTTATTCCGGCACCGTGGCGGCTGCCATGGAAGGCATGGTGCTTGGCGTTCCATCGATTGCACTTTCGTTCGCCGGTGGTGAGATGCGTTCCGAGCCCGATCGACTCGAGCAACATCTCGGTGCAGTCGTCGATCTTCTGGGTCAGCTCACGTCGCTCGATGTTCCGAGCACGACACTCTTCAACGTCAATCTGCCGCCCGTTTTCGGGGCAGACGTGAAAGGCGTCAAGCTCACGCGCCTTGGCCAACGCCAATACACCAACTCTATTCGGCCGATGACGGATCCGTGGGGCCGACCGTTGTACTGGATCGGCGCTGGCTCCATGTCATGGACGGGCGGAGCCGACTCCGACTATCGCGCGGTTGCTGACGGATACATCTCCGTCACACCGCTTCACCTTGACCTCACGAACGGTGCAATGTTCGATTCGGCGGAGACCTGGTGGCGGCCGCAGTAGATAACGAATTCCGGGGCGCCAGAAGGCACCTGGTCGAACTGCTGCAGGAGCAGGGTATTCGCGATCTTGCTGTGCTGCACGCAATCGATGAGGTGCCGCGGCATCGATTCATTCCGACTGGCGTGCGCCATCGCGCGTACGAGGACTCACCCCTCCCGATCGGGAATGGGCAGACCATCTCGCAGCCGATGATTCATGCGCGGTATCTAGAGTTGCTGCACCTGACCGGGGATGAGAAAGTGCTGGAGGTCGGCACCGGCTCGGGTTACCAGACAGCGCTCCTCGCGAGGATGGCCGCGCAGGTGTTTTCCATCGAGCGAATCGCACCGCTGCTGGATCGGGCGCGTGACGTTTTGGGCGAGATCGGAGTCCGCAACGTATCCTTCCTGCTCGGCGACGGAACGCTCGGATGGCGGCAGTACGCACCTTTCGACGCAATCCTCGTGAGCGCTGCGGCACCGACCGTGCCGCCCGCTTATACGGAGCAGTTGGCGGAAGGTGGACGTCTGGTGATCCCGCTGGGCGACCGTGACGAGCAGATTCTGAATGTCATAACCAGGCGCGGAGACGCGCTGACGCAGGTGGAGGCCGGACCCGTACGGTTTGTTCCTCTGCTGGGCAAAGAGAGCTGGGAGAGTTAACTTGGCCGGAATGCTACCACCATTCGTACCGCCGTCGGCGCGTGCCGCGGGCGAGAATCTTCCCCCGATTACGAATTTTGTGATCGATCGTGTCGAACAGTCGTTCGAAAGTTCCTTCCGTCTAGCCGGTACCGGTGCGGAGGGGGGCGTTGCCACCCTGCCTTCGATCCAGGAATTCGTGGTGCGGGCGGGGGAATCGAGTAGCGACGAGGACGAATTCGTACAGCGGACGTCCCGGAGTCCGTGGGGGGCCTACGAGGCCCAGCACGAGGTCGCCGGTGGGGGTCAGGAAGGGCCTGAGGCACCTGCTGCGTCGACGCTGCAGCCCGATCTCCTGCTGGATCACCACACGTATCAGTCAGGAACCCACGACCCGATAGTCAACGAGATCGTTGATCCGGCCGATGCTTGGACAGCGTCCACGGTATCGGTATCGGTGTCGGTATCGGTGTCGAGTGACGCAGCGCCCACAGAAACACCAACGGAGGAGGCGTCCGAGGTGGCTGAGGCGACTTCTACTGCAGCGCCGGAGGTGTGGATGGCAGAAGAACGGGACGCATTTGACTGGCATGCAGCGGCGAACCTTACGGTGCCGCCCGCCGAAGCGCAGCGCGCCGCCGACGAGTGGTCGTCGACGGAGTGGGACCGTTCGGATGGCTCAGTGCAGGATCACATCGCGACCCTTCTTTCGCAGATCTCGCGGCGCGTTCGCTCGGGAGAACTCGAGGTTCAGGGGAGTAAGCAGATGGGAACCGAAGCGGCGTTGGTCGCAGCGTTGAGCGCTCTGTTGGCGGAGTCCCCAAAGAGTTAAGCCGGGGCTTGAGACGAGGGGTATAGCCGTTACCGGCGCAGCGTTATAATTCGCTCACAAGCGCCAAAGCCCCCGTAGCTCAGGTGGATAGAGCAGCAGTTTCCTAAACTGTTGGCCGCGTGTTCGAGTCACGCCGGGGGCACTCTCACTCGGTGCTGGTACCAATTAACGCTCTCAGTTTCGCAGATGCATGCGCCGCAGCAGCGCAGCGAAACGCGGATCTGTGCGCAGCTCGTCGAACGTCGGGTCCATGATTAGGGGCCGAATGGACCTGTCCTCACTGTAGGCACGGTCTAGCCAGGCGAAAGCCTCGTCGCGTTCCCCCAGACCTGCGTACGCGACCGCTACGTACAGCGCACCCACTCGGTGCGCGCGGTTTCCCATCAGTAGTGTATCCAGCTCGTGCAGAGCCACGTCGCGCTTTCCGCTGGCCACGAGCGGGAAGCATACAAACGCGAGCTGCGTCGGGGCTGTCGGAGTGAGCTGCGCAAGCCGACCATACTCGGCGATGGAAGCCGAGTCCCGTCCGAGCTTCGCGTAGAGTTCGGCGCGCGTCATCACTTCGCGAGCAGACGCCGGGTTCAGGCTGCGGGCTGTATCCAGCTGCGCGAGGGCGCGGCTGTAATCGTGCGCGAAGAAGTAAGCGCGTCCCAGCTCCGCCCGCGCGGCCATCGACAGCGGATCTGCTGCGACCACTACGCGCGACTCACGTACCCCGCCGGCAAAGTCACCCCGCCACTCGTTCAGCACAGCGGGGAAGAGCGGTGATCGGGCGTAGAATGGGTTCATCGCCGCCGCGTGCGCGAAATCTCTATCTGCCCCAGCCCAGTCGAAATCCGCAAGCAGCTCCACGAAACCGCGCGCGGCAAATCCTTCGGGAAGATCCGGGTCCAGCCGGATCGCCTCGCGCGCGGATGCCCGCGCGCTATCGAACGCGGCGTCCGTCGAGATGTCGGAGATGTTGCCAGTCCCGAGAATGCCGTATGACGCCGAGAGCCCCGCGTACGAAGCCGCAAAATCCGGATCCAACGCGATGGAGCGGTTGAAGT
>JBDTAW010000179.1:0-3195 GCA_039924445.1 Gemmatimonadaceae bacterium | reverse complement strand
GTGGCCACGTGTCCGAATAATCGCCGGAGCCTGCTGGCCGCCGCGGGTTCGATACCGCAGCGTCGCGAGATCGTCGGACATCACCTGTAACGCGTACAGCAGATAGTCGAGGTACTGAATTTCGGCGATGGGGCGAAGCCCACGCATCGCCATTCCGATTGCCTGACCAACGATCGTGCACTCTCGGATCCCGGTGTCGCCCACGCGCAAAGCGCCATACCGAGCCTGAAGATCCACGAATCCCTGATTGACGTCGCCGAGCTTGCCGAGATCCTCGCCGAAGGCGATCACCCGAGGGTCGCGTTTGAGAGCCGCATCAAAGCATGCGTTCAGTACCATGTACCCGTCGATATCCTGCGCGTCGTCGGCGTACTCCGCCGGCTCAACGGCAACCTTCAGCGCGGCTGCGTCTGAATCGGAATACAGCAGTGCGTGGTATCGATCATCCATCAGCGCATCCTGCTCGCGCTTCCATGTAACAAGCGGGGCTGCGGCGGGTGAATCGTTGCGAAGGGCAACCATCGCCGCGTGGACCGCCGCAGCAATCTCGCGACGTAGCGGAGCCTGGCGGCCAGCGATGTCCTTTGCGGCCCCAGTAACTGCAGCGGCAACGTCCGGGGTAATATCGGATGCGGCGACGTTGGACAGCATCGCAACTATTTCGTCCCGCTCCGCAGTTATCGGAGTCTGGTATTCGCGCCATGCAGCATCGCGGCCGTCGCGGGCTGCGTCAGATTCCCGCTCCTCGATGGCGTCAAGTTCTGCGTCGGACGCAATCTTCTGTTTGATTATCCAGTCGCGGAAACGCGCGATCCCATCGTGATCCTTCTCCCACTTCAGTCGTTCCGGAGATTTGTATCGTTCGTGGCTGCCGGAGGTGGAGTGACCACTGGGCTGCGTGAGCTCGACAACGTGCACAACTGCAGGAACGTGTTCCTTCCGCACGATCCCGACTGTCCTCTGGTAGGTCGCGCGGAGCGCCGCGTAGTCCCATCCCGAGACGACCTCTAGTTCGAAGCCATTTGTGCCCGGTGCCCGACGGAAACCGGAGAGCAGTTCTGATATGCTGCCCTTGGTAACCTGCATTTCGTTGGGGACAGAGATTCCATACCAGTCATCCCAAACCGAAAGCAACATCGGAACCTGCAGCACGCCAGCGGCGTTGATCGTCTCCCAGAACACTCCCTCCGCACACGATGCATTCCCGATCGTTCCGAAGGCTATTTCGTTGCCGTTGTTGGAAAACTGCGCGAACTGATGAAGCTCCTTGAGATCGCGATACAGCCGCGACGCATAGGCGAGCCCGAGCAGACGAGGCATCTGAGAGCCGGTTGGGGAGCTGTCAGCGGACGACTGGAATGACTTTGTGAGCGTCTTCCAGTGGCCTGCATCATCCAGCATGCGCGTGCCAAAATGCGCATTCATACCTCGTCCGCCGGAAGCTGGATCAGCGGCGATGTCGGCGTGGGCATAGAGCTGCGCAAAAAACTGCTGCACGGTGAGAAGGCCAAGGGCGAACATCAGCGTCTGGTCCCGGTAGTAGCCCGATCGCAGATCGCCCAGGGCGAACGAGCGGGCGAGAGCGACCTGGGGGAGTTCCTTGCCGTCGCCGAAAATGCCGAACATCGCGCGACCGAGCATGACCTCGCCGCGCGCCAGTGTGCTTACCTGTCTGGATCGATACGCAATTGCATAGTCTTCAATGACCTCGTCCGGACTTAGCCCGGTCCGGGGTGCCGCGCCGCTGCTCTTTCCTTTGCTCAACAGTGCTCCTTCGCGAGTCGCTTTGACATTGCTCCCGTGAATCGGCGGGAGGCGCCTGGCCGACGAATCAGAACCGGCTGCGAGCAATTTAGCCGAACGGAGGCAATTTTCCGCACCTACCCACACGCGATTGCTCAGGAATCTTCCACTTCGGGCCACGTAACTCGTTGCATTGCTTGGATTTCCGGCCCGATCCTTCTAAATTTATCTGGTTATGGTACGAGTCACTCGGGTCCAGCCAGATAGCGTCGCCGCGGAGCTTGGAATTGTCCCGGGGACGGAGATTCTGAGCGTCGATGGCCGGGCCATTGCTGACTTCCTCGATTGGGAATTTCTCTCCGCTGAGGACGAACTGTCCGTGGAGGTCAAGCAACCCGACGGCGAGATCGTCATCTTCGATGTCGCGCGTCCGGAACTCGAGCCGTGGGGCATCATGCTCGAGCCTCCGCGCGTCAGGCAGTGTGCGAATCGCTGCGACTTCTGTTTCATCGAAGGTCTCCCCACAGGTCTCCGCAAGCCGCTTTATCTCCGGGACGACGATTACAGACTCTCGTTCGCCTACGGCAATTTCGCGACTCTGTCCAATGTCAAGGATCGCGATATCAAGCGCATCCTCGAATATCGTCTCTCGCCGCTCTACGTTTCGGTCCACGCGACCAACTGGGAAAAGCGCAAGATCGTCTTGAACAATCCGAAAGTTCCCAACATCGTAGAGCAACTCACGCGTCTTGCAGAGGGTGGGATTCAGTTCCACTGCCAGATGGTGGTCGTACCGGGCCTGAACGACGGCGACGTACTCGAAGAGTCTCTGCAGGATCTTTGGAACCTTGGCGATGCAGTGATATCCGCGGCAGTGATTCCTGTCGGGCTGACTCAATTCTCGCACCTGTACACCGGCAAATCGATGGATCGGGACACTGCGCGATCGTTGCTGGCGCACGTCGAGCGATGGAGCGCGAAGGGTGCGCGCGAACGTGGCGAGTCGTGGGTGCTTGGCTCGGATGAGCTGTATCTGTTGGCCGAGCGCGAAATGCCGGGCGAGGCGCATTACGGCGATTTCGCGCAGATCGAAAACGGCATAGGCTCCGTCGCGCTTCTGCGTGTGAAAGTACGTGACGGACTATCGAGCCTACCGTCGATGCCGGGCAGACGTATCGGCGTAGTGACTGGAGTTTCGATGCGTACCCTCATGCCACCGTTGCTGGAAGATCTGGCGAGAGTTACAGGCGCAACTTTCGAACTGATCGTCGCTGAGAACTCACTGTTCGGGCCAACTACGACAGCGTCTGGCTTGCTAGTCGGCGCTGATATACGGCGCTCGCTCGAGAACCGCGCGGATCTGGATCTGGCCCTGATCCCGGCCGAAACAATTAACGAAGACGGAGTTTTTCTGGACGACGCATCATTCACCGGGGTCCGGGAATCGCTCCC
>JBDTAW010000178.1:0-2065 GCA_039924445.1 Gemmatimonadaceae bacterium | reverse complement strand
CGAGCTGATCTCGCATCCGGACCAGCACGTCGGTCGCGACGCGCGTGCTGGAAACGGCGCCAACTATTCCACACATCAGACTGTCTCGTCGCGGCTGACGAAACGCGAGGTGAGGCGGCGCACAACGCGACCCATACCATCCAGGAGCAGCGCTCGATCCTCCGCAGGAATCACGTTGAAGGCGACGAGCCAGATAAGAGCGCAAACACCCGCCTTGATTGCCAGCAGTCGGACCGAAACTCCAGGATATCGACTGCCAATCACCCCTGCCACTACAAGTATCGCCACGGCCAGGAATGACGTGCGCGCGGCATCGTGCGAAATGCTAACACGATACTCTCGGTGCAGAAATACGAGGGTCGTCCCGAAAAGGAACATTGGCGCCGAAAGCACTGCGATTCCTGCGCCCGCCAAGCCAAGGGATGGGATGGCCAGTGCGGCAATCCCGACAAGCAATGCCTGGGCTGCAAGATTCTGGAACACGTGGAACCCCATCCTGTCGTCCGCGATGATGAGCGATTGGTAGGTTCCCGATAACAATGTTATTACTTCTGCGCCGACGAATAGCGGAACGAACGCAGATGCTGCGCGGAACGATGATGCGTACAGCAAGCGCAGCGCTACGTCAGAAAAAAGTAGAAGGGGCGGTAATGTGAGCGCGAATAGAAGGCCAGTTGTCCGTTGAAACTCATTCGCCCAGATCATTCGTGAAGTCGATTCAGACTGGCGGTTGACGTTGGGTGTAAGGAAAATTGCGTGCGCGGCTCCGAGTATGGTCCGCACGGAGAGCGAGATCCCGATGGCTCCCTGCAGAATTCCCGCAGCGGTGACCCCGTACAGCTTCAGCGTTGAATACTTGACGAACCACGCCGCATACGGCGCAATGAACGTCAGAGGCAGCAGCCAGGCGGAGAAGCGCCACATCGCCGGTGGTAGTCGGAATGCCTCCCGCAGCCTCAGCCTCGCACGTTCCGACTTCGGAGCGCCTTCTACACGAAGCCTACCCGCCGCGACGACGATGAGGGCCGTACCGAGAAGTGCGTAAACTGCGTAAAATCCATCAACGCCCAGTCCGGCCGCGGCCGCCAGAGCAGCGACGACCATCACTGCGGCGTGCGCGACAGTCAGTCGAATTGCCTGCATATAGCCCATCGCCCCGGCATACGCATTTACGAGAAATGCGGTGATTCCGATCACAGGTAATCCGGCAAACGCGAGTATGACGGTTCGCTGGAACGGAACGAGAGCTACGCCCCAAACTCGTGGCGCAAACACGGAGACGCCGACACAGAGGACCATTGCAGGAACGAACAAAGTGACCAGAACGAGTCGCATCTTGCGATACAACAGGTCCGCCTCAGCCGCCGATTTCCGGAGGGCAGCGGGAAGAAATCGGAGCGCCGCAAACGCAAGCGACAAAGAAAGAGTCTGCATCACGACAGCGGTGGTGCCGTCAACCGCCGAAATTGTCCCTACTCCTGTCACACCCAGACTAAGTGCAAGGATTTTCGTTCGCGCCATCAGCAGGAGCATGCTTACCAGCTGCAGTAGGCCGATACCAACCAGAGCGCGAATCATCGCTTTGGTGGTCGCTTCACATGCCACCGATCGTGCATGCGTGCCGCAAGCGACTCGATGCGCGGCGCTCGCAGCAACACCCACATGCCGGTCGTGAGTGTCAGCAGCCGCCACCGCTGCACGTGGGGGGATCGCGCGATGGTGATCACCCTGACCTCTCGCAGCGCGCTCCGCCCGTCGGGAAGCTCGTTCTTGATGTAATGACTTATCGCGCCCATCAATCGGTCCTGGGAACGGTGCGCCTCGTATGCAACGAGCGCCTGCGGGGTGGCAATCGCGCGGTCACCATCCGCAAGATATTCGTCGAGGATGAGGAAGTAATTCTCCGGCGCGGTTCTTAACCGCTGGTATCGCTGCGATGAGTTGCCGTGGAAGTGACGGTACCGCATCAGATGCGACTCAAGTATGGCAATCGGATAGCGACGCGCGATCCGCAACCACATCTCAAGATCGGATGTATTGCGATACCGGTCCTGTCGATAATTTC
>JBDTAW010000177.1:0-3674 GCA_039924445.1 Gemmatimonadaceae bacterium | reverse complement strand
AGTTGTTCTCTCCGACCTTGCATTTCAGTGCGGGGTGGCTGTTGTTTCAACCACCCGAACCGGAGACAACAAATGCGACGCCATCTGTGCCTTACCCTTTCGGCCCTCTGCCTGGCCGTGCCAGTATCTGCGACCAGTGCTCAGATCCCAGCCACCGAATTCGCCGCGCGCCGAGATTCTCTCGCAGCGCGTCTTGGCAGCGGAGTCCTGATCGCGTTTGGTGGGCGGACCCCCGTGACGGATTTCGGTCCCTTCTACCAGCTGCCGGCCTTCCACTATCTCACGGATTTCGACGAACCAGACGCGGCCTTCGTCATGGTGATTCGGGACGGTCGCGCCGAAAGCACTCTCTACCTGTCACCCATCGACCCTCGTACAGCATTCTATTACGGTCGCCGGCCCGATTCCGCAGCAGTCACAACTTCGCTCGGCGTCGGCGCCCGTTCGTTTCCATCGCTCCAGGGCGTGACCGATTCGCTGGCGAGTACAGGCCTGGCGATATACACACTCACGGATTTCAGTGACGCCGATTTTGCAAAACAGGATTCGCTCACACGCGGGCAGATGTTCATGCGCTCACTCACCGCACGACATCCGGGTTTAGTGGTCAAGGACGCTCATCCTGTCGTCGATCAATTACGTGCGCGCAAGAGTGCAGCCGAGATCGCGCTGCTCAAGCGCGCCGCAGAGATCAGCTCCGTGGGTCACCTCGCGGTGCTCAGCATGCCGGAACCGCAGCACGAGTATGAAATGCAGGCGGTGCTTGAATACAACTTCATGAAGCTCGGTGGCGCTCGGCCGTCGTATGGATCGATCGTCGGCGGCGGAAAGAACAGCACTCAGTTGCATTACATGCTGGACAGAGACGCAGTGCGTCCCGGCGATGTCGTGGTTATGGATGCGGCGACCGAGTACAAGGGATACGCGGCTGACATCACGCGCACGGTCCCCGTAAGCGGCAAGTTTACTCCGGATCAACGCGTCATCTATCAACTGGTGCGGGACGCGCAGGCCGCCGCCGAGCGCAATTCGAAACTGGGAATGTTCGCTCCAGCCGCGACGGATTCATCGGTTGTGGTACGCACAGCTGGTCTTGCGAAGCTTGGTTTGATCGAGAGTGCCGATGCGACGTTCGATCCTCCATGGAAGGTCGATTGCGTCGCCGTTCCTGCTGGGTGCAAACAGTCGATGCTCTGGATGATTCACGGCGTCAGCCACGGCCTCGGACTCGCAGTTCATGACCCGGCACAGTTTTACATCGGCGATCGCAAGTTCAAGGAGGGCGATGTCTTCACGATCGAACCGGGCATCTACATCAGCACTGCATCGCTGGACGCGTTACCTGACACGCCAAAGAATCGAGCGTTCATTGCGCACGTTCGTTCGAACGTTGAGCGGTACAACAACATCGGCGTTCGAATCGAGGATGATTACGCGATAACCGCGAAGGGACTCGAGCGAATCAGCAGCGCACCACGCGAGATCGACGAGATCGAGGCGATCATGCGCAGGCGGCCCGCTCGTAAATAGTCGAAAGTAACCGCCGCAGCCCGCACGACGCCACGAGCAAGCGACGAGCAAGCGACGAGCAAGCCACGAGCAAGCCACGAGCAAGCGACGAGCAAGCGACCACGCCGTCGTGCATTTCTGGAAACCGGCGCCACAGTCGGCGCCGGTCAGCCGCCGGTTCCTGGCAGTCCCCGGGGGATCGGGTCTTTTTGCGCCTACCCGGACGGTCATTCGACTGCCTTTCCGATCAAACGAATGGGCAAGGCAAGTCGTATGTTATGCATCGTCAAGTACCCTAATACTCTCACACCCACGGGAATGACTCAAAGGCTGATCGTCACCATCGCGACCGCCGCCGCTGCTCTCGCGGCCGGTTGCACGCACACGGCACCCGAGCCCGCAGCGGTTCCGGCACGCGGGCCTGCAACGCAGTCGCCAACGCGCCCCGCCCCTGCCGGCAGCGTCGCGGCGGCGGCAGAGCGGGATTCAAACGCACGGGGCGGCGGAGCGACTGACCCCAAGCCCAAGCCGTACCGTCGTGTCATCACATCTGAAGCGACGACCGTCCGCGGGCTGCTCAACGTTCATCGCGTCGGGAGTAAGCTCTATTTCGAGATTCCGTCGCGTGAACTCGATAAGGATATGCTCCTCGTCGGTCGATATGCCCGCGCTGCGGCTGCCGATCCGAGCCCGACAGGTGGGTTCGGTGAATATGGTGGCGACCAGTTCGGTGAAAGGACGTTGAGATGGGATCGTGAAGGAGATCGGGTAATACTGCGCTCACCGTCGTTCGCGATTACAGCGGACACGTCCTTGTCCGTGTATCGCGCGGTGCAGGCGTCGAACTATGCACCAGTTATCGCAGTGTTCAACGTCGAGGCATACGGCCCGGACAGCGCCGCCGTCATCGACGTTACACGGCTGTACACGACTTCTGTGCCAGAGTTTGCCGCCATTCGTGGCACAATTGACGAGAAGCGGTCGTTCATCGAAAGCGCACACGCATTCCCCGACAACATCGAGATCGAAGCAACGCAGACCGGTACGCCCACGCCTGCCGGTGCGCGCGGAGCTGCCGCGCCGGCTCCGCGAGGTACCCAGGAAGCGCAGAGTGTGCTGGCACACTGGAGCCTCGTACGTCTTCCGAGCAATCCGATGGCGCCCAGGCGCTTTGACGAGCGTGTCGGCTTCTTCTCAATCCAACAGGTTGACTTCGGCGCCGAACAGCGTGCGGCGACGCGTCAGTACATCAGCCGATATCGGTTGGAGAAGAAGGATCCGAACGCGGCAATGTCGGAGCCGGTCAAGCCGATCATCTACTACGTTGATCCGGCAACACCCGATCAGTGGAAGCCATGGATCCGCAAGGCGATCACCGACTGGCAACCCGCCTTCGAGGCGGCCGGTTACAAGAACGCGATAATTGCAATGGATCCGCCGACCAACGATCCAAGCTGGTCTGCAGAAGACATCAGACATACGATGATTCGCTGGCTTCCGTCGACTGTCGAGAATGCCGTTGGCCCGCACGTAAGTGATCCGCGGACGGGTGAAATTCTGAACGGTTCTGTGCGCATCTTCCAGAACGTGCTCAACCTTCAGCGCGACTGGTACTTCACGCAGGCGGCGCAGGTTGATCCGCGCGCACGCAATTTCCCGATGCCCGACTCGCTCATGGGCAGGCTTCTGGAATTCGTGGTCGCACACGAGATTGGACACACGCTTGGTCTGCGCCACGATCAGCTCGGGAGCTCCACCTATCCAGCGGACAGCGTCAGAAGTGCAACGTGGGTACACAAGATGGGTCACTCGCCGTCCATCATGGACTATTCGCGCTTCAACTACGTAGCGCAGCCTGAAGATCACATTCCGCTTGAAGACATCATTCCACGTATCGGACCGTACGACAAGTACGCAATCATGTGGGGATACAAGCCGATTCCGTCGGCCAGCACACCGGATGCAGAACGCCCGACGCTGGATCAGTGGGCGCGCATGCAGGACTCCATTCCGTGGTATCGCTTCTCCGAAAACAATGCGGCTGGCGGCTACGGTACTCTGAACGAAGCGGTCGGCGATGCAGACCCGGTCAAGTCAACGGGCCTCGGCTTCAAGAACATTGAACGGGTTGTCGGATACATCAACCAGGCTGGTACTCGTGCAGG
>JBDTAW010000176.1:0-2572 GCA_039924445.1 Gemmatimonadaceae bacterium | reverse complement strand
TGACTTCGTCACGTAGAACAGGTGGGCTTGGGTCCACCGGTACAGCGTCATTCCAGTGCTGCTGCGCCACCGACAATCTCGGCGATTTCCTGCGTGATCTGCGCCTGACGGGCGCGATTGTACGTGCGTCTGAGCACGTCGATGATATCGCTCGCGTTGTCGGTCGCGTTCTTCATTGCTGTGCGGCGTGCGCTCTGTTCACCGGCGACGGTTTCCACGAGCGCGCGATACACCGAGTTTCGTACATAAAGCGGCAGCAATTCCGTGAGAATTGCATCCGCGGATGGTGCGAGGATGTAATCCCGCGCCGTCGTGCTCCGCTCGGGTGGCTTAACCGGTAGGACACGGTCGGCGAAGGGCGGCGTTGAGAGTGCAGAATTGAACTTCGCGTAGACGACGTAAACCGCGTCAAGCGAGCCGTTCGTAAATTCGTCAATCAGTACATCTGCAAGCCCGCGCGCATCGCTCGCGGTGGGTCGATCGGTGATGTCCGTGCGCGCCACCTTCAGCGTGCGGCCGAGATAGCGAAAGAAACCGATTCCCTTGCGTCCGACGACGTGCATTTCGACTTCCGTGCCGTCGGTCTCGAGCTGGTGGATGAGAACGCGTGCTTCCTTGATCAGATTCGCATTGAATCCGCCAGCGAGTCCGCGGTTCGACGTCAGCAGAAGGACAGCAGCTCGGCGGATCTGAGTCGGCTGCCGCAGCAGCGGAAACTGCTCAGCAAGATCCGGCGAGTAGAGATCGGAAATCACTTCTGTCAGCGTGTTCGCGTAGGGGCGCGCTGCAACTACGCGATCCTGAGCGCGTTTCATCTTTGACGTGGCTACCATCTCCATCGTGCGCGTAATCTTGCGCGTATTTTCGACGGATTTGATTCGGCCCTTTAGCTCTCGTCCTTTCGCCATGCTCTGGTGTTATGACCTGTATGCGGAAGTTGATCGTGTGGACTGCTACGCGGTCTTCTTGCGCGTACCGTTGTAGCTCTCGATTGCGCGCTTGAGCTCGGCGTCGGTGTCCTTGGAGATGACCTTTTCCGTACGAATCTTGTCGCCGACCTGCGGAAACTGAGATGACATGAACTCGAGGAAGCCGCTCTCCCACGCGCGGATCTCCGCAACGGGGACCTCGTCCACGAAGCCGTTGGTCACCGCGTAGAGCACCATCACCTGCAGCTCGACCGGCATTGGCTGATACTGCGGCTGCTTGAGGATCTCGACCGTCCGTGCGCCGCGATCGAGCTGTTTCTTGGTTGCAGCATCGAGATCGGATGCGAACGAGGCAAAGGCCTCCAACTCGCGGTACTGCGCAAGGTCGAGGCGAAGACGACCAGCGACGCCCTTCATCGCCTTGGTCTGCGCGGATCCACCGACGCGAGACACCGAGATACCAACGTTCACGGCCGGACGAACGCCGGCGTAGAACAGGTCGGCTTCAAGGAAGATCTG
The DNA here is from genome assembly GCA_039924445.1 of Gemmatimonadaceae bacterium. Classification (GTDB taxonomy): domain Bacteria; phylum Gemmatimonadota; class Gemmatimonadetes; order Gemmatimonadales; family Gemmatimonadaceae; genus Fen-1247. The sequence goes on along the minus strand of JBDTAW010000176.1, from coordinate 1,124 downwards.
GCCGTCGGTTATCGAAATAACGTTCGTCGGGATGTAAGCAGACACGTCACCAGCCTGCGTTTCGATCACTGGGAGTGCCGTGAGTGATCCGCCGGCGACGAGGATGTTCTTCCCGTCCACCACGCTCGGATCCTCGCTCAGCTTCGCGGCGCGCTCGAGCAGGCGGCTGTGCAGGTAGAAGACGTCGCCAGGATATGCTTCGCGGCCGGGCGGACGACGCAGTACCAGCGAAATCTGGCGGTACGCCGCTGCCTGCTTGGACAGATCGTCGTACACGCAGAGCGTCGCCTTGCCTTCGTTGTACATGAAGTATTCGGCCATCGCACATCCGGAATACGGTGCGATGTACTGCATTGGTGCTGGGTCGGCTGCGCTGGCGACGACGATGATCGTATAATCCATCGCGCCGGCTGCGCGCAGGCGTTCGACGACGCCGGCAACAGTTGATGCCTTCTGGCCGATAGCGACGTACACGCAGATGACGCCAGTTCCCTTCTGGTTCAGGATCGTGTCAACGGCGATTGCAGTCTTGCCGGTTCCGCGATCGCCGATGATGAGTTCGCGCTGGCCACGACCGATCGGGATCATTGCATCGACTGCCTTCAGTCCGGTCTGGAGGGGTTCCTTGACCGGTTGGCGGACGATGATACCGGGAGCCTCGCTCTCGACCTTGCGAGTGTGCGTCGCCGCAATCGGACCGCGCTCGTCCAGCGGGCGCCCGAGGGCGTCGACTACTCGACCGATCATCTCAGGGCCAACGGGGACTTCGAGCACGCGGCCTGTGCGGCGGACGTGATCGCCTTCCTTGAGCACCAGATAATCGCCGAGAATCACGGCGCCGATGTTGTCCTCTTCGAGGTTCAACGCCAAGGCGGTGATTATGTCGCCGGTTTCGGACGATGTAACGTTCAACATCTCGCCTGCCATGGCCTTGGAAAGGCCGTATATGCGGGCGATACCGTCCTTCACTTCGAGGACCGTGCCTACTTCCTCAACGTTCAGGTCATTGAGGTCTGCGGCTTCGATCTCACGGAGGAGGATGTCCTTGATTTCGCCAGGACGGAGCGCGGTGTCAGTGGCCATGTTTTGAGCGGGAATTTTATGCTTGGGGAGAGCTTGTGAAA
>JBDTAW010000175.1:0-11289 GCA_039924445.1 Gemmatimonadaceae bacterium | reverse complement strand
GACGTGCAATACCCGTGCGAGGAGTGAATGAGCGACTCTGGCAAGTTAGTGTTACTCGTAGAAGACAACGAAGACAACCGTATCGTCTACTCGACGATTCTCAAGCATTTCGGCTATAGCGTACTTGAGGCTTTGAACGGAGAGGAGGGCATAGCGAAAGCTCGTGCCCACCAGCCCAATCTTATCCTCATGGACATTTCCATACCCGTGATTGACGGTTGGGAAGCGACGCAGGTGCTCAAACACGACCCTGCAACCAAGCATATTCCAATCATCGCGCTGACAGCGCATGCCCTGGCGTCCGACAGAGAGAAGGCCATGGAAGTGGGATGTGACGGATACCTGGCCAAACCGTGTGAGCCCCGCGCAGTTGTCGCCGAGGTACAGCGGTTTCTTGGTCGGCCCAATGCCGGATGAGGCACCAAAGCGCATACTCGTAGTGGACGACAACGCGGACAACATTCAGCTGCTCCGCGCTCGGCTCGAAGCTCGCGGGTATATCGTCGAAGAAGCCCCGGACGGGGAGGTCGCGCTCGAGCGGGTCTTCACCAACCCGCCACCCGATCTCATTCTGCTCGACGTGATGATGCCGAAAATCGATGGCTTCGAAGTGGTGCGTCGCATCAAGAGTGACGAAACACTCCCATTTATTCCCGTCATCATGCAGACGGCCCTCGACTCGACCGAGAGCATGGTTCAGGGACTCGATGCGGGTGCAGACGATTACGTCTCGAAACCGGTCAACTTTCGCGAGCTTGACGCAAGAGTAAAATCACTACTGCGCATCAAGGGACTCCAGTCCGCACTGGCACAACGCGAGCGCGAACTATCCGTCGCAAACGCGCAGCTGCGAATCATGTCCAGCACGGACGTTCTCACTGGTGTTGCGAACCGCAGATCGCTCGAAGAGCGGCTGCACGAAATGTGGGAACACTCGATCCGGTTACATGAGCCTTTATCGGTGGTCATGTGCGATATCGATCACTTCAAGCGTGTGAACGACGACTTTGGCCACCAGGCCGGAGACGCAGTGCTGCAGCAGTTTGCAAAACTGCTGCAGGCCGAAGCGCGCGAGATCGACCGGGTAGGCCGCTACGGAGGCGAGGAGTTCGTCCTTCTCCTCCCTGGCACCGTACTCGATGCGGCAGTAACATTCGCCGAACGAATTCGCGAAAGCGTTGAGCGTGCCGAATTCAGATATGGTGACGGGCAAACCCTCCAGAAAACGATGAGCTGCGGGGTCGCAGCATGGCCGCATCCGCTGGTGAATGATCCGGAGGCGCTGATCAAGGCCGCGGATGACGCGCTTTACGCTGCCAAGGAGACTGGCAGGAACAGGGTAATCAGATTCGACGGTCGCGAATTCAATGAACACACCGCGCAGACAGAGGCAGCAGACGCAGTCTGATCACGACACTGCAGGATCACCCGCAGATCGTGCAGCCACGCTGCGCGAGCGGCTGAACCGCGCTTCTCACGAATACTATGTGCTCGATCGGCCTGTCCTGAGCGACGCGGAGTACGATTCGTTTTTTCGTGAACTTCAGCAGCTTGAAACCGAGTACCCGGATCTTCTCGCCGCCGACTCGCCCACGCACAGGATCGGCGCAGAACCGCAAAGCGCCCTCGCGAAGCATTCGCACTCCGTTCCCATGCTTTCGCTGGCAAACGCCTTTGACGATGACGAGCTGCGTGCATGGGAAGAGCGCCTGATCCGCGTAGCAGGCGCCGACATCGTGCACGCGGGCTACTCAGCGGAGCTCAAAATCGACGGCGCCGCCGTCAGCCTCACCTACGAAGATGGAGTCCTCATCGTCGGTGCAACCCGCGGTAACGGAACGATCGGTGAAGACGTCACTGCCAACATCCGGACGGTCCGCGATGTTCCGCTATGACTCATTGATGCGCCTCCAGGACGCGTTGAGATCCGCGGTGAGATCTACTTTCCGTTCGACCAGTTCGAGCGCATGAACGAGGAGCGCGTCGCGGCCGGTGATCCCGTGTTCGCAAATCCACGCAATGCGTCTGCTGGAAGTCTGCGGCAACTCGACCCGTCCATTTCGGCATCGCGCCCGTTGCGTTTCTATGGCTACGCGGTAGCCTCCGACGATCCGTCGTCGCTGCCTTTCCGCACACAGTCGGAATTGCTGAAGTCACTCCGCGCGTGGGGCATCCCGGTAGCTCCCCATGCTCTGCGTTGTGACACTCTTGATGAGGTCATTGCGTGGTGTCACGAAGTTGAAACCGAGGTGCGAGCAAAGCTCAACTTTGCAATTGATGGCGGCGTAGTCAAGGTCGATTCGCTTCGACTCCAGGATGATCTCGGCGTCGTGGGCGGTCGCGAACCGCGGTGGGCAATCGCGCGCAAGTTCGCTCCAGACATTGCGGAAACACGTCTCACGGCAATTGAAGTGAACGTCGGCCGCACGGGTCAGTTGAACCCGTATGCAGTCCTCGATCCGGTAGAGATCGGAGGAACCACGGTACGACTCGCGACACTTCACAATGAACAACTGATACGCGACAAGGATCTGCGGGTCGGCGACATAGTCCTCGTCAAGCGAGCGGGAGATGTGATCCCGCAAGTGATCGGGCCAGTTCCAGAGCGTCGAAGCGGAACCGAACGCGCGTGGAGCATGCCGACACGCTGCCCGGTCTGCAATACGCCAGTTGAACGCGATGCTGATCTCGCAGCCATCTACTGTCCGAACGTTGCATGTCCCGGCCGTCAGCTCGAGGCGATGGTCTATTTCGCGTCACGCGGCGCAATGGACATTCGAGGCTTGTCGTACGCGCGCATCGAGCTGCTTCTTCAGGCGGGACTCGTTGCCGACGTTGCGGACCTTTATGCGCTCACCGTCGACGATGTCCTTACACTCGAGGGTTTTCAGAAGAAGAGCGCTGCTTCACTCATCGCAGCGATAGATGCTTCGCGCACTCAACCGCTTTCCCGCCTCCTGACTGCGCTTGGAATTCCGCACGTTGGCGAGATCGCGGCGCGCCTTCTCGCACGTCACTTCGGCTCGATGGACGCACTGGCGAGCGCCAGCATGGATCAGGTCGAAGCAATCCGCGGGATGGGCGGGGTTATCGCGGAGTCCGTCGCAGCCTATTTTCACGACCAATCGTCAAAGCTGCTCGTGGAAAAGCTCCGGAGGGTCGGAGTTAATCTCGAAGAACCCACCGTGGCCACGGCTTCCGGCGTTCTGTCGGGTCAGACGGTCGTAATAACCGGCGTTTTGCCCACGCTTTCGCGCTCGCAGGCGTCTGCCTTGATAGAAGCAAACGGCGGTCGAGTCACCAGCTCTGTTTCCAAAGCGACTACTTTCGTGCTTGCAGGTACAGATCCGGGAAGCAAATTAGAGAAGGCTACTGCGCTTGGCGTTCCGATAATAAACGAGAGCGAGCTACTCAACCGGATCGGGCAATAGAGTGAACGAGACCATGACTACCAGCACACCGCAACTCCTGTCGGTCCCGCCGCAGGCGCTTCTGGCTCTCCGCAAGGCGCTTCTGACTCGTCCGGATTTGGACACCGTTCTCTCTTTGCGCGACGCCGCGTACGCCGGTGGCGATGCGATGTACGATGCCTTCAAGGACTACGTCGCAACCAGAGACTCGGTTGACCCCCAGGAGCTGGACGTTCAGCACTTTTTCAGGCGGGCGGGCGATTTCTGGACCCAATCCGGTTGGGGTACAACGACGTTTTCCGAGGCCGACGACGCCTTCTGCGCTGTGGAAATCGACGGCTGTTGGGAAGCGGATCTGGATCATCAGCCCGATCCGCGCGGCTGCCACCTGACAGTCGGCATTATCGGTGCTTTCCTCGGAAAGTTCGCCGATTATCCGGTTGCCGTCCTCGAGGTCGAAGGGCCGGCTACCGATAGTGATCGATGCCGTTTCCTCGCGGGCTCCATGGCAATGATCGCGGCGCATTATGCCGCGCATTCATAAGCCCGTCGGTACGCGACAGCTAACCCTCGAGTAAGGCTTTGTAGACGGGATTTGGGACGAGCGCGCCGTCCTTGATGATCTCGCGGTCCCACGGAAGAACAACTGCGCTCTCGGTCGCAAGGGAATGGAAATCGGGCACGTAGCTGCCGGTTCGGAAGCAAACGGCTGTTCTAATCTCGATCGCGCCCACGTGCTGCAACGCTGAGATAGCCAGACGAAGAGTATCGCCGCCATCGCACGTCTCATCGACTATCAGGACCCTCCGATTCAACGCCTGCGGCGGAGCCTCGCCGAATACGGCAGGCGTGTCACGCACCGTCGCAGCATGGTACCGCCGGCTCACCAGGATCGAGTGGAAATCGCAGCCAAGCATGGCAGCGACAACCGCGCCAGGGACCACCCCTGCAGTTGCGACCCCTACCACGATATCAGGCAGATAGGCTCGAGCCACTTTGAGGGCGAGTCCGCGCGAAAGCTCGCCGAAAAGGGGCCACTCGACGACGAGGACCCCGCGTGCCGGATCGATTGATGTGCGTCGGGGCATGCTTGCAAGCTAGCCCGAAGGCCGCGCCCTCGATAGCTTCCCCCTATGTCGTTCTGGAGCCGCCTCACAGGCAAGCCCGCCTCACAAAAACCGCAAAAGCTCGACTATCTGAGCGAGGCCCTCGCTCTTGAGCGGCAGGGCGACTACGATGCCGCGCTGACCTCGTATCGCTTGGCGATGCGCGATCAGCCGAGCAATTTCAAAGTCCTTCAGAACATGGCCATCGCTTACACCAAGATCGGCCAGCCCGAACAGGCAATTCGTTGCTATCGCGGAGCGCTCCACATCGAGCCAAGACTCGCCGGTGCTCATTATGGCCTGGCGTTTCTGCTGCTCAAGCGGGGTGATGTCGCGGACGCTGCTTACCATCTGGACGCCTTTCTGCTGGATGCGCCGAAAAGTCCCGAGGCGACTCGATGGGTCACGCACGCGCGTGAGGCGCTGGATGCGCTTCGCACTACCGGAGATTCGGCGGTAGAACTTTCCGGAGACGGTCTCGCTGACAATAACCTCGACGATGCCGACATCACGATGGAGTCACCGCCAGAGGAAGCGCAATAAGTGGGATCAGTGCTCGCGGTTGTCAGCCAGAAGGGCGGCGTCGGAAAGACGACGACCGCAGTCAATCTGGCTGCAGCGTTCGCCCGCCGCGGTCTCAAGACGCTGATTGTCGACGTCGACCCTCAAGGAGCGGTCCGCTACGGCGTCGGTTTGCGGCGCGATCACTCGATCTATGGATTCGCCGATTATCTGAGCGGAGCGTGCGCGCTGCGCGAGGTTATCCTTCCGACGGCTCTCCCATGGCTACGCGTCATACTGGCGGGCACCGTGAGCGACGAGGCGGACCACATCGCATATCAGAGTCTCGTCGCGGAATCAGATTTGTTGCCGGAACTGCTCGAGACCGCTCGGCAGCGTTGCCATATAGTTGTTGTTGATACACCGCCTGGACTCGGACCAATCACGCACAAGGTTCTGCTCGCCAGCCAGCATGTCGTCGTGCCGTTGCAGTGCGAGCCGCTTGCCCTGCAGACGACACCGCAGATCCTTCGCGGAATCCAGAGCGTCGTCGAGCTGAATGAGCAACTCATTCTTGACGGCATCATCCTCACAATGTTCGAACCTGGAAATCCAGCCAGCGAGCGCGTTGTGGAGTACGTGCGCCAACACCTTCCGGCGAACATTGTCTTCCAGCAGGTGGTTCCGCGTACGATCGCAGCGGCCGATGCATTCGCCGCCGGCCAGCCGGTGGTGACACGGAACCCCTCAGATCCTGCCGCTCAGGCATTTGTGAACATCGCCACGTCGCTCGTCGAGCGAATGGATGTCTGACTTCAGTCTCGTGCGTGCAACCGGCCGATTGCAAGCGACATTCGTTGCGGGCATCTTCGCTTCTGCGACACTTATCGCCGTCGCTTGCGCCGAGATCAGCACGGATCCGCAAGTGGTGGCCTCCATCGCGATTGATTCGCTCGTGTCGCCATCGATTGTAGCGAATGACTCGCTTCGCGATACCCTGGGCATCGCACGACCGATGCACGCGACGATTTACAATATCCAGGGCACACCACTCGCTTCGATCCCGATTCGCTTTCGCACTCCCGATTCCGGCCTGACAGTTGACAGCGTGCTCGGCTACGTCGTCGCTGACACTGCTCGCGCCAGCGGCATCCGGCTCTTTGCCGCTGCAGGATCGTTGCAGGCGGCGCCAGACACCGTATACATCGTACCAAAGCCGGATACTGTGGTTGCGGTCAATGCCAGAGATTCGCTGCTGTACTCGCTCACAGACACTGCGTCCGTGGTGTCAAACCCGCTGCAACTTCAACTGCAGCACCTGAACGTGGGCGGCGGTACACTCCCTGTTCGCTCCTACATCGTGAGCTACGCGATAACGTATCCCTCCGATACAGTACTCGCGAAGCTCGTAACGCGTGACGGATCCCGACGTTCGTCGATCGATACGACTGATGCCACAGGGACTTCGGCACGCCGGATCAGACTTCGCACCCTCAGCCTTACAAGTGCAAGTGATTCCGTCGTAGTGGTCGCGATGGTACGTTACCTGGGGATGCCAGTTCCCGGCGCGCCCATCCGCTTTGTTCTGTTAGTGAAGCCACAACAGTAGCCTGGAGGCTCGTATGGTGGTCGCAGACGGTGGTCCCCGTCCTGAGCCAGGTACGCTCAATCAGCTCTTTTTTCGGGCGGTTGAAGGATACGACAAACCCGACGCGTTGCAGGTGAAGATCGGCGGTCGTTACGAGCCGATTTCACATCGCGTCCTCCTCGAAAAAGTGCGGCATGTATCGTACGCCCTCCAGCATATCGGCGCGAATCCCGGCGACCGGGTGGCGATAGTGTCCGAGAACAGGCCGGAATGGGCCATTGCTGATTTTGCATGTCTGACATCCGGACTCACCGATGTGTCCGTTTATCCGACCCTGCCAGCGTCGCAAATCGAGTACATCCTGCGGGATTCCGGCGCAATCACAGCGTTCGTGTCCACTGTAGATCAGGCGGAGAAGATAGCGTCGATCCGCTCCAGGCTCCCCGCGCTCAAGTCCGTCATAAGCTTCGACGCAGTCGGATCCCACCTCGCTGACATTTCGATGGCTGACTTCGAGCAGCAAGGGGCCCTCGCGGAGCCACCAGATGCGGCAGTCGCACATCGTACTCGGGCGCTGGAGGTCACACCGAGTGACGTCGCAACGCTGCTCTACACTTCGGGCACCACCGGAGAACCGAAAGGCGTGATGCTGACACATGACAACATCCATTCGAATGTTGCTGCGTCGCGGGAAGCGATCCCATTTTCTGGCGATGACGTCGCCCTCAGCTTCCTCCCGCTGTCGCATATTCTCGAACGAATGGCTGGACACTACCTGATGTTCGCCACCGGGACTTCAATAGCATACGCCGAATCCATCGATGCAGTCGCGGACAATATGGCGGAAGTCAGACCAACATTGATGGTGTCGGTACCACGACTGTACGAGAAGATGTACGCCCGCGTAGTTGAGGCAGCGTCTGCTGGAGGAAGTATCAAGAAGCGGATATTCTCGTGGGCTCGTGATACCGCCGATGCGTGGGCGGACGTGAAACTGGCTGGCGAAACTCCGCGCGGACTTCTCGCAATGAAGTACTCAGTAGCAGATCGACTGGTGTTCTCGAAATTGAAGGAGAGAACTGGCGGCAGACTGCGCTATTTCGTCTCCGGCGGTGCACCACTGGCACCGGAAATCAACAAATTCTTCTACGCGGCAGGCCTCACCATCCTCGAAGGCTACGGCCTGACCGAAACCTCTCCAGTCATTGCGGTCAACACGCCCGGAGCTTTCAGGATCGGCACGGTCGGCATGGCGATTCCCGGCGTATCGATTGCGATCGCTGAGGACGGCGAGATCCTCACTCGCGGTCCCAACGTCATGGCTGGGTACTACAACAAGCCGGAACTGACGAAAGAAGCAATCGATTCGGATGGATGGCTTCACACAGGTGACATAGGCTTGCTGCAGGACGGGTTCCTCAGCATAACGGACCGCAAGAAGGACATTCTTGTCACGGCCGGCGGCAAGAACATCGCGCCGCAGCCGATCGAAGCCAGGATGAAACGTAGCAAATTCATCGCAGAAGCCGTACTGATTGGCGATAAGCGCAAGTTCCCAATGGCGCTTGTTGTTCCGGACTTTGGTCAACTGGAGAAATGGGCGCGATACAAATCGCTTTCATTCACTGACCATGCATCGCTTGTAGCGCTGCCTGATGTCAAGGCGAAAATGGAGCGCGAAACGCTTGCGGGTCTCACGGATCTTGCAAGTTTCGAAACGCCAAAGAAGATCGCACTGCTACCAGAAGACTTCTCCGTCGATCGAGGTGAGCTTACTCCGACACTCAAGGTAAAGCGTCGCATAATCGACAAGAACTACAAGGACGTCATCGACGCCGTATACCTGGCCAGCGAAGGGGCCGCCTCAGCGCCGGCGAAGAGTCACTAACGCACCGCGCTTTTCGCCTACCCAATAAGCGTCGTCACGAGCGATCTCCTCGATGTCGTCCGGCACCGCCGTGGACCCGGGAGCTACCAGTCGCCCGCCGGCGGCAAGGGCGTGAGTTGACCGCGCGACGTCGGCATCCGACCACCCGGACGCATCAATAGCAACGCCGCGGAGCGAACCTGCCTTGAACGGCAGGCGATTGTCCGATTGCAGCACGCCGACGCGTTCGGACTCAGTCACCACCGCAGACGGATTGATCGCGAACACTCGCAGACCGACCAAATCCGATACCGCAGACGCGTAGCGCGCCCACTCTCCAACGAGAGCGATCGTGATTCCCTCCGTAACCGCCAGAAATGCCCCGACCCGGAGCGCACCTTCGGGATCCGGTGAATCATCCGATGCAGTCGTCGGGTCCGTCTTGAGTCCAGCACCAAACGACACAATGCCACCATGAATCGGATACTCGAGCCGGCATGTCGGACATCCCAGCGTCCCTTCGATTACCTGCCGGTCCTCTCTCTCCTGTATCGCGGCAACCAGACAGATCGATCGATGGTCTGCGGTACAGCGCAGCCCGTCGATAAGCTCAATGAACATCGGTCAGCAAATCGGGTTGATCACGAGCGTGAGAGGCGCAGCTCATCGATGTTGACCGTCGCAGGCTGGCTGACCGCGTAAACAACCGCACGGGCCACGTCTTCAGCGGCAAGTCTCACCGTCGGATCTGGCACTGCACGCGCAAGTCCACCGAAGGTAATCCCGTCCCACATCGTCGTGTCCACCGAACCCGGCGAGATGAGCGTCGCGCGAACCCCTGATCCCCTCAACTCCTCACGGAGAACTTCATGCAGCGCGCGCAGCGCGTACTTTGCAGGGGCGTAGGCACCATTTTCGGGAAATATCGCGCGATCAGCGATGGATCCTATGCTCACAAAGTGCCCGGTCCCCCGCGCACGCAGTTGACCAATAAATGCGCTGACGATGTGATATGGTCCAAATAGATTCGTTCGCACGACCTCGTCAAACACCGTCGTCGGCATCATGTCAAGCCGCGATACCCGGAACACGCCCGCATTATTGATGACGATGTCCGGCGCGTCACCCAGCATGACCTCCACCTGACTGGCCAGCCGTTCTACTGCATCCGCGTCCGTCACGTCACACGGTAGCGCGAATGCACCATTGCCGAGTTGATCGGCCACACCGGACAATGCATCCGCACCGCGAGCGACGAGGGCGACCCGCACGCCTTGCAAGGAAAGCGCCTGCGCAATTGCTGCACCTATCCCGCGAGACGCGCCCGTAACGAGAGCGCTACGACCGTACAGATCATTGCTCAGAGCGACGACCCGTTCTGAATAAGCCTCAGGAATTCGTCCCTTGTCTTGGGATCGTCCCGGAACGAGCCGAGCACAGCTGATGTCACTGTGGTCGAGTTCTGCTTCTGTACTCCACGCATCATCATGCAGAGATGTGCGGCTTCGATCACGACACCGACACCCTGCGGTTTTAGAACGTCAGTCAGTGCCTGCGCGATCTCGACAGTCAGTCTCTCCTGCACCTGGAGTCGCCGCGAAAAGATATCTACAACTCGCGCCAGCTTCGATAACCCCACGATCTTGCCGTCAGGTATGTAAGCGATGTGCGCCTTTCCAAAAAACGGCAGCATGTGATGTTCGCACATCGAGTAAAGTTCGATGTCGCGTACCAGAATCATGTTGGACTGTTCCGCGGAAAACATCGCATCACCGATCACAGTTCTAGCATCCTGCGCGTAGCCTTGCGTCAGGAAGGCCATCGAGCGCGCAACGCGTCCCGGGGTCTTGAGCAAGCCTTCGCGCTCAGGACTCTCGCCAATCAGCTCCAGCTGGCTCCGTACAGCCGCCTCATACGCCGCGAGCGTCGCCTCCGATACGTCCGAAGGAATCGGGTCATCGGACTGCAGCTCGGATGCGAGTTTAGCGCCCATCATACTCCACATAGTTGTTATCCGTCTCCCACAGCACCAATCGCACGAGTCTCCCGTGGTCGATTCGACTCTCCAGAATCCGCCAGAACTGCACAATCATGTTCTCGGCAGTCGGAATCACGTCGCGCATGAAAGGAACGTCGATGTTCAAATTGTGGTGGTCAACAACATCCACAACCTCGCGTGTAACAAGTTCCTTGAGGCCGCTCAGGTCGAATACGTACCCGGTGTCCGGATCGACCTCGCCAGCAACTGACACATCGAGCGTGTAGTTGTGACCGTGTCCGTAGGGGTTATTGCACTTCCCGAAGATCCGGCTGTTCTCCTCGTCGGATAGAGCGGGATTGTGCACGCGATGGGCGGCGTTGAATTTGAGTCGCCGCGTAACTGTAACCGTTGGCATTGGAACCTCCGGACGAAAAAACTCCGTCGTGGCATTGAGCCACGACGGAGTTCGGAGCGAAGAGGATTTTTGAAGCCCTGTCTAAATAATGAGGTTCTCACCCATGCTTTCCGCCTTCCCCGCACTGGGGCCTGACGTCGGCACAGTTTGTTGATCCCACGTGAAGGACTTATCGGCTCAAAAACTGAGCTCTCCGCTCCGATAGAAACCGCGTAACTTATAGTGGTGTAACCTACAGATGGTTCCTCATCTGGTCAACGGACTTCCATAGCATGGACCTGGGCATAATAATAGCTGTAGTGATGCTCGCAATTTGGGGCGTCTGGACGTTCGCACTGAACGCCCCGGGCTGGGCGCATATCCTTCTCACGCTCGGTGTTTTCCTGCTCTTCTATCGAATAGTCGTGCGGGGCACGCCGGG
>JBDTAW010000174.1:0-19012 GCA_039924445.1 Gemmatimonadaceae bacterium | reverse complement strand
AGCGGGACAGGACGCTCTGATATTTGAGCGGCTATCAGCCGTTGCGCCGTGTGCGCCGTCGGGAAAGGGTGATGGCCGGCGAGCATTTCGTACGTAACCACACCCCACGAGTACACATCGGTACGCGCGTCGATTGCGTCACCGCAAGCCTGCTCGGGCGCCATGTAAGCCGGTGTGCCAAGCGATGTGCCCGTGCTCGTGAGCAGCGGGTCAAGTGTTTCCGCGCGCGCAGCATGAATCGCGTACGCGATGCCAAAATCCGTGACCGCGGCTGCCCCGCCAGTCAGCAGAATGTTATCGGGTTTGATGTCGCGATGCACCATGTCAGCCTCGTGCGCTGCCGCCAACGCCTTCGCAACATCTCCCATGAGCTGAATGGTCTCGGCGTACGGAACTCGGCCGCGCGCAAGTCGTGCCCGCAACGTCTCGCCGCGAATGAACGGCATGATGTAATACGGTATCTCCTCGCTCGTGTGTCCGGCAGCCAGCACGGGGACAATGTGTGGGCTCTGCAGCGTCGCGGCCGCGTGAACTTCCCGCGCAAACCGCTGTACGGAGACAGTCGATGCCAACTCCGGTAGCAGCGCCTTGATTACTACCTTGCGCTCCAAGCCAGTCTCCTCTGCGAGAAACACGCGCGACATACCGCCACCGCCAAGCTCCTCCCCGAGCAGATACGCCTCGCCCAGAGCGCGCGCCAGAGACTCGCGAAGATCCGCCATCACTCGTGATACCAGACTCGCACGAATTGGTACCATTCGTTGATCGAGGTCATGGCTTCCTCGGTCTCGACGCGTCCGTCCACCGTCCCCTCGCTCCTGTCAGGGGTGATGTTTGGAAGGACAACGGTTTCGATGTTGATGATTTCGATTTCCGTCGAAGCCAACCACTCGTTCGCAGCGGATACAGCCGCGTCGAAAGTTTCATAGTCGTCGGTGTGCAACAGCCCGCGCTTGATCAGATGCGGCGCAAAATCGCGATAGCGGATCATTGGCCGGCGCCGGGGTGAGAGCTCTTACCTGTCTGAAGCGAGTCGCCGGTCGCGATGGCGCCGACTGCGACGAGCCTTTTTTTCAGAATTGCTTCGGCCTGCTCGTATGTTGCGCGAAGATCATTTTCAGAGGTCACTGTCTCGCGCAAATAATTGTCTGCGGTGTGCAACGCCATCTCAGCCTCGCCCGATTTGAAGTCGCTCGCCTGCATCATCGCCTGGAAGCCCGCGCGGCTGTCCTCTCGAAATCGGTCCTGCAACGTGTACGTGAGTGACAATGCAGAAACGGTCTCGTAATCCAGATGAGTGAGTGCACCCGTCGCTACCGCCGTCTGCCACGCCGTCTGTAGCAGTGAAGGCGGCCGCAATCCGTCGATACCTATTGCGCTCTGAAACTGAGCCTGAGTCCGGATTGTATGTAATGAGTCCTGGTGTTCGAGCATGGAGCGCAACCCTTCGTGAAACGGCAGGATGTCATCCAACCTCGCTTCGTTCTGGCGAATCTCCTTCGTGAAACTGATCATCGACTCCGTCGCGAGACTTTCGGACGCACGACGCTGCTTCCACTGGTCAACCCACAATGCCAGCAGGATGCTCACAGTAACCGCGATCGATTGGACGATCACTTCGGCAAGCCACGCGGGTTTACGCATCGATGTCGCCTGGCTGATGAATCAACGCGTTACTTCAGCGGATAGCCTGGGTCCGATGGAAGCTTCCCATCGATTCGCAAGACTCTCGCGTTCGGTGTGACCTCCGAAGCGAGAACGAAGGTGATCGATCCCGGGATTACGGCAACGAGATTTATTGCCATGTCGGAGCTGTACACGATTTTCGGACCCCCGGCCACTTCGGCGCGAAACATCTTGCCAATCCAGTACTGACGGAATTGATCTTCGTTCATCCGGTAGATCTCGTTCAGCACAACTTCGCGTTCAGGCGCAACGGGCGCTCGGACGAGCAGCGTAATTTTGGAACGGTCTGGCCAGAACTGTTGCTCGCCCAGGAATATCCTCCTCAGCTCCGCGAAGGAGATATCCGTCACAGCCGATTTGGGATTTACCACGATCGCGATTGCCTGACGGCTGCTGTTCTGTGCGTGCACGAGACGCACAGGCAGACAGATAACGAGGGCGCAGACGATAACCCCCAGCACGCTGCGTCCTGCAAACCCGTTCGATCCGGTCGCCGATCTCACGGTTGCACCTGCGCCTGCTGTCCGGCAGCACCACCGAGATCTGGAACAGTGAAGCTTACTTGCAGGTAGGCACTGTTCGTCCAGTCGGCTGTCTGAAAGCGCTCCCGCCTGTACTCCGCCTTCAGAGCCGCGAACGAAGTGAAGTCGTATCTGACTCCGCCAATGCCGCCTTCGTAGCCAAGATCCAGCGGAGCGAAGATTACGTCGGTCGGTGCCACCGTTGTACGCTCCGCGCGGATATACGGCTTCCAGTCATTGGCCTTGCCGGAAAGGCGATAGGCAAGCTGGGCGTAGTAGGCATCGCTTCCGGTGGTCGGACCGCCCGACGTTGGCGAGTGATCGATGTGGACGTACTCCGCTATGAATTCGGGCTGCTCCCGCTGCCAGGCAACGAATGCAGACGAAATCCCTTCCATCGCAGTTACTCCGCTCGGAGGCGAAACACGATCGCGATAGTACCCGACTCCAAACTTCATACCGAACAGAGCAGTCGGTCGCGCAGAAAGCGACGCCGTCCACGCGCGGCTCCCATTGACATCGCCGGCGTCTCCGGCGCGAGAAATTGTGCTTCCGCGACCGTTGCCCACGCCCAGCATATACTGAAGGCCGAAGTCCTGCAGTCCCAGGTTGCCCTCGGCGAACGCTCCGACGAAATGCGTCGGAATCAGCTGACTCCCGAACTTGATCATTTCGGGTCGCGATATGCTGGTCTGCAGCCAGGTGCCATGGTGAAATGCCGTGTTCCAGTATCCAATCGGCGTATGGTAACGCCCGACGGAAATTTTGAGTGCGTCGTCGAAGTCGTAACGCAGGATCGACCGCTCGACCTCGAATGCGTATCCTGTAGGCTGGGCCGTCGCGCTGAACTCGCCAAAGTAGTTGAGCCTGTCCGTGAAACCAACGATCAGATGCCCAACAAGTTGACCCAATTCAAAGCCGGAGGGGATTTTCCGGTCAGTCGCGAGATACGATGCGTCCCCGAATAACATCGCATGGACAACTGGTTGACTTGGAGACACATCCTGTGCGCGCGCGGTGCCGACGGACACCATTGCCAACGCTCCAATTACCCCGTTCAGAACTGCGCGCATTCGCGTTAGGAGTCAGATGTCGTCCCTGGACGTTTCCAAGGGAGCCCGCCGAATAAAACATACGAGCATCCGCCTCCGCGCGGCAAGCACCCATTTGGGGATATTGTCGCTTTCTTTAACTAAGGGTTCGGTTGGACGTCCGGCTGTCCTTTCTGCATTTCGCGGATCCGCTCACGAATCTGAGCCTGGAGGCCCACGTACTGTGCGACCTGCACCGGCGACATGAAACCAGCCAGCTGTTGCTGCTCGTCCTGCTGCAGGGCGAAACGCCTGGATTGAAGATCATGCGCTTGCGCCATCAGTTGCGCGACCTTGTTCTGGTCGGCACCGCTGCCCTTGGCCATCTCGTCTCTGAGCCCGGACCGCACAGAACGCTCCTGATCCAGAAGTGCGTTACGCTTGCCAGCGATGTCTGTGTTGACCCCACGCAATCGCGTAACCTGATCGTCGCTCAGGTTGAGCCGCTGCTTTACTATCTGCTCGCTCCGCTGGCGGAAGCGCTGCTCAAGCGCGTCCCTCCGGGGCGACTGCTGCGCAGGAGGCCGCTCCGCTCTTGGCCTCGGCGCGCGGCCGCGACCCTGGGCGCCGGCAGCGCTCGCACAGAGCAGCAACGCGGTGGTTATCGAAAAGATCTTCATTGTGTATCCCCAACGACTCCAAGCGGTACAAGCTGTTCCAGAACTGCAGGAGTGACGGATTCAGGGTCGGCCGAGGGCATCGCCTGAAGATTGTCGAGATCCTGCGTGAGTTGTGCGAGCCCGTCGTCGGAAAGGTCGCTTGTGTTCACGATCGCGAGCCCGCCCGCATTGGTCGCAGCAGGTGCAGTCGCCGGACCTTCAGAACGTGAATTGTGAATTGCGAACGCCGAGAGCCCGACGGCGCCGATGAGACAAGCTGCTGCAAGCTCCATGTACACACGCTTCATTCCACTCGACTTGCGCCGGTACGGTGGAATCGCCGCTGCGATGCTGGCAACATTGACTGATACCAGCGGAGCAGTCCGGAGCACCGATCGAATGATCGCAAGTTCAGCGGCGCAGTCGGCGCACGCGTCCAGATGCTCCTGGACCCGCTCCCGCTCAACGTCGGAAAGCGCGCCGTGAGCCAACTCCGGCAGCACCTCGCGAACCGCTACGTTCTGGCAATCATTCATCATCGAGAAACTCCTTGACCGCGCGCATCGCGTTGTGGTAGTGGACGCGCGCTGCGCCCTCTGTACTTCCAACCAGATCCGCGATTTCCTTGTACGAAAGTCCCTGTTCCAATCGAAGTGTGAAAACCTCTTTCTGCTTCGGCGAAAGCTGTGCTACCGCTTGCCGGACCCGCAACATCGACTCGTCCGCCACCATTGTGTCGAGCGCATCGAATGTAGTAACCGCATCACCCTCTTCTACCGTTGACACAATCCTGCTCCGCCGCTCCGATCGTCGTCGATCCAGTATCAACCGTCTTGCGATAGTAAAAAGCCACGTGCGAAAGGCACTGTCACCACGGAAGCTGTCAATCGCGCCAAACGCGCGAACGAAAGTATCCTGGACCACTTCCTCGACACTGTCCCGCTCACCTTCACCAGACACAAAACGGGCAAGTCCCGCCGCGTGGCGCTCGACAAGCTTTGTGGCTGCCCTACCGTCTCCTTTGCGCCATTGGTAGATAAGATCCGTGTCGGTCGGCTCATTGGTCGCGGGCTTGGCTGTGACTTCCACACGCTAAATAGACGCCTTCAGGACGTAATTGTTAAGTGGCAGCGGTTGACGGATTTACGCCCCGTGGATACCTTTAGAACAAGCGTTCGATGGTACGGAACCAGCATGTCCCATGA
The DNA here is from genome assembly GCA_039924445.1 of Gemmatimonadaceae bacterium. Lineage (GTDB taxonomy): Bacteria > Gemmatimonadota > Gemmatimonadetes > Gemmatimonadales > Gemmatimonadaceae > Fen-1247. The sequence goes on along the minus strand of JBDTAW010000174.1, from coordinate 13,910 downwards.
GGTACTTAACATGTCCGACGAATCCACACCCCTCACGCCCCCTGCCGAATCCGGTTCAGTTTCCGGAGCGCCGTCAGAAAGCCAGCGCGCTCCGAAGCTCGAAACACTTCTGGCGGCCGCGGCGACCACCTTCGCAACCCGTGGCTACAGTGGGACGAGCATGCGCGATATCGCCCATGACTCGGGGATCTCACTTTCGGGTATCTACTATTACACCCGCGGCAAGTCGTCGTTACTGTATGAGATCCAGTCCCGGACAATTGACGCGTTGCTGGCGTCAGCGGCGCAGGCTCTCTCGACTGTCACAAGGCCGCTGGATCAACTGCTGCAGTTCGTAGAGAACCACGTCTCGTATTCGAATGATCACCCAGCCTTCGTACGCGTACTTTCGCACGAAACAGCGCCGGACGGCACGGACGAACGTCGCGAAGCGGTGGAGCTCAAGCGGAGTGAATACGTAAAGGTGCTCCGGGACATTCTTGATCGTGTCCGCCATGAGTCGTCGGCACCGGTGCCAACGCCGTTCGCTAGTGACATGCTGTTCGCCATGATGAGCGGTCCGCGGCAGTGGGGCGTCTCGGATACCGAGTTGAACGTCGGGATGGCCGCCCGCCTTATTTACGACCTTTTTGTTCGTGGTTTCACGGGCGGTGCAGCAGCAGCTCGGCAGTGACACAGTACATAGCGCATCGCGGCGTCCACGATGTTTTCACGGAAAACACGCTGGACGCCTTCCAGCGCGCAATTGACCTGGGATTCCACGCGATTGAACTCGATGTACACGTAACCGCCGATGGCGTTTGCGTAGTGCATCATGACGAGTCGGTAATTACACCCAAGGTCGCTCTTTCCATCCGCGGAACCTACTTCGACACCCTCCACGCGGCGGCACCGCTTCTGCCGCGCCTCGACGAGGTACTGGAACTTGTTGCTGGAAAGGCGCACGTTCACGTGGAATTGAAAAGCCGCGACGTCGAACGGGAACTCGCCAATGTGCTTGGCGCTAGCCCTGCCGAGGCGTCGGTTCATTCATTCGATCACGAAGTGGTCTTGCGAATGAAGCGCTTTCTACCCCAACTTCGTACCGGGATTCTACAGACAAGTCGGCTCGTCGATAGCGTGCACGCACTCAAGGCGGCAGAGGCGACAGATCTGTGGCAGTGGCACGAGTTCGTGGATCGCGCTCTTGTTGAAGAGGTCGGTAAGGCGGGCGGAAGTGTGATCGCCTGGACCGTCAATACACCCTCGGAGTGGCGCGTTCTGGCTGATCTTGGAGTCGCTGGAATCTGTACGGATCTTCCCATAAGCCCAACATTGGCGTCGGTTCAAAGCTCTCACCCGCGAGGCCCTTCTCTGGATGCGAATACCTAGCCTTCTCCTCCTCTGTGCCGCCAGTGTGGCGTGCGCGCAGAATCCGTCGCCCTCAACGGCTCCCACGACCACAGCATCACCGACTACGGCCGCTGCAAAACCCGTAGCTTCTTCGTCACCGGATTCGCTTGGCAAGCCGGGCCCGGGTGCGCTCTCCATCCCGTTCGCCAACCCGTTCCCGAGCACCTACAAGCCGTTCCCGTCCAGGACGACGCTCATACGGAATGCGACGATCATGACGGCGGCAGGCCCGACGATGCAGAACGCATCGATCCTGCTGCGTGATGGGAAGATCGTTTCGGTCGGCACCTCGGTTACGGCGCCATCGGATGCAGTGATAATCGACGGAACCGGCAAGTACGTAACGCCTGGGATCATCGACGTCCACTCTCACCTCGGTGTTTACGCTGCACCCGGTGGCGGCGGTCTGAACGACGGCAACGAAGCTACCAATCCGAACACTGCCAATGTCTGGGCGGAACACTCCGTCTGGCCGCAGGACCCGCAATTTCCGCGGATCCTCGCCGGCGGTGTCACTACTGTTCAAATTCTCCCGGGCTCGGCGAATCTCTTCGGCGGCCGCAGCGCAATTCTGAAGGTGGTGCCTTCGCGCACTGTGCAGGGAATGAAGTTCCCGGGTGCCAAGTACGGTCTCAAGATGGCGTGCGGTGAAAATCCGAAGCGCGTTTACGCAAGTCGTGGCCCTTCGACCCGCATGGGCAACGTCGCCGGATATCGCGCAGCGTATATCCAGGCGGCAGAATATCGTCGCAAGTGGGACGAGTGGAATGCCAATCACAAGGGCCCGCCACCAACCCGCGATCTCGCTATGGAGACGCTTGCAGAGGTTCTCCGTGGTGACATCCTGCCGCAGATGCACTGCTACCGCGCCGATGAAATGGCGCAGATGATGGACGTCGCAAAGGAATTTGGATTCAAGATTCGCGCATTCCATCACGCAGTCGAGGCGTACAAAGTCGCCGATCTGCTTCGTGAGAATGGCACTGGTGCGGCGATGTGGGCAGACTGGGGTGGTTTCAAGGAAGAAGCGATGGACGGCATTCGCGCCAATCTCGCACTCGTGAGTGCGGCTGGCGTCAAAGCCATGATTCATTCCGACGATCCATCCGGTTCGCAGCGACTCAATCAGGAAGTTGCCAAGGCGATGTACGCCGGGCGTGCTGCAGGGGTCAACGTTACTGAGGACGAAGCGATCAAGTGGATGACCATAAATCCGGCATGGGCGCTTGAGCTCGATGACAAAATCGGCTCACTCGTCGCCGGCAAGAACGCCGACGTCGTGCTCTGGAGCGGTGATCCGTTCAGCATCTACACCAAGGCAGAAAAAGTCTGGATCGATGGAGCCAAGATGTACGATCGTGATGACCCTTCGAATAACTGGCGCACCGACTTTGATCTTGGCTTCGTTAAAGGAGGGAGCCTGTAATGAAAACTCAACTATATGGCGCGATCTGCGCTACGCTGTTCACCGCGGTAGCCGCTCAGGCACAGACGGTGGCAATTACAGGCGGTACGGTCTACACTGTTAGTGGCGCACCCATTCAGAACGGAACGGTTCTCATTCGCGACGGGAAAATCGTCGCGGTTGGCTCAAGTGTAACTGTCCCAGCTGATGCACAGCGCATCGATGCCACCGGCAAGATCGTCACTCCAGGGCTCATCGACGCGTCCACACAGCTCGGACTTGTCGAGATAAGTGCTGAACCGTCGACGCGCGATCAGAATGCGCGCGGCACGGATGCGGTTGCTGCCGCGTTCCGGTCGTGGGACGGCCTCAATTCCGAATCAGTGAACTGGGCCCCCGCCAGGAACGAGGGCGTGACGTCCGTGGTCGTCGCTCCCAGCGGCGGGCTGATAGGCGGTCAGGCCTCGGTGGTCGATCTTGTTGATGGGACCACGACACAGATGATTCGTCGTGCACCAGTCGCGATGGTCGCTCAGGTGAATGATCCGCGCGGCGCTGGCACAGGTGCTCGCGGTGAGTTGCTCGGCAAGCTTCGCACGTTGATCGAGGACGTAAAGTTCTACCAGGCTCATCGCACCGATTACGATCGCGCGGCGTCACGCAGTCTGTCTGCGCCACGCGCCGATCTCGAGGCGATGATACCAGTCGTTGAGGGCAAACTCCCGCTTGTCATTGATGCGGATCGCGTCGATGACATCCGCGGTGCCCTCCGGCTGGCCAAGGAGTTCAATCTCAAGATCATGATCGCCGGTGGTGCCGAAGCATGGCTCGCCGCGGATGAATTGGCCGCAGCGCACGTGCCAGTGATCGCCGGCGCAATGAACAACATTCCGTCGAGCTTCGAGACGCTCAATCAGCGGCAGGAGAACGTCGGGATACTCAACAAGGCCGGTGTACCGGTTGCGATCATCGGGAACAATGGCGACGGCGACGAGGAGTCCTTCAACGTTCGCAACGTCAAGTACGAGGCCGGAAATGCGGTTGCATACGGCATGTCGCACGACGCCGCGCTGCGTGCTGTGACCCTGGCGCCGGCGGAGATGTTCGGCGTGGCTGATCATGTTGGTTCACTTCAGGTCGGCCGCGACGCAAACGTGGTCGTCTGGAGTGGCGATCCATTCGAATTCTCGACCCGTGTCGAACATGTGCTGATTCACGGAAAGGAGTCGATGTCGCCGAGCCGGCAGGATATGCTGACAAAGCGGTACATGACACTGCCGCCCAAGTACTCGCAGCCGTAAGACACGTGCAGTGCCCGTGCCATTGAACAGGAAGCCGTCTTCACATTGAGGGCGGCTTTCTTCATACCTGGAATGGTGAAAAATGACCAGAAAGTATCTTCTCGTCGCGGCGCTTTGCATCGCGGCCCCGTGCGCGGCACAGCGAGGCGTGACGGGTGTTCGTGACGCAGAGTCGCTTCGTGCCGCTGCTCGGCAGTTCCGCACGTCTCACGAGCCGAAGATCCTGCGAGAGTTTGCCGACCTGCTTGCGATACCAAACGTCGCCGCAGATCGAGCCAACATCCGTCGTAACGCGGATCTGCTGATCACCATGATGCGGAGTCGGGGTGTTGACGCGCGCCTACTGGAGCTGGGTGATGCACCTCCAGCCGTGTATGGCGACATCATCGTTCCCGGCGCGACTCGCACCGTGATTCTCTACGCCCACTACGACGGACAACCGGTGACCGCGTCCCAGTGGGTGACCGCACCGTGGTCGCCCACCCTGCGCAGCAAATCTTTGGAAGCGGGCGGTACAGCGATCCAATTCCCCACGAACACGGCTGACCGCGTGAGTGGCGAAGCGAGACTGTATGCGCGTTCAGCGGGCGATGACAAGGCGAGCATCATGGCGATGCTCCTGGCGCTCGACGCACTTCACGCGTCCGGCCGCACTCCGTCCATCAACATCAAGTTCCTGTTCGACGGCGAGGAGGAAGCGGGATCCCCTCACCTGCTTCAGATTCTGGAGCGATACAAGAGTCTGTTCTCTGCGGACGTGCTACTTCTGTGCGACGGTCCGGAACATCAGAGTGGGCAGCAGCAGTTGCTGTTCGGCGTCCGCGGTGTGACGGGCCTGGAACTCACGGTGTTTGGCGCGACCAGCGCGCTTCACAGCGGCCATTATGGCAACTGGGCTCCAAACTCCGGTGTGATGCTCACGAACCTCATCGCAAGCATGCGGGACGATGACGGACACATCAAGATCGCCGGCTTCTATGATGATGTGGCTCCCATCTCCAGCGCTGAGCGCGCGGCGATCCGGGCGGTGCCACCTGTTGATTCTGCGCTGCGTCACTCGCTCGGTCTGAAGCGCACGGAGGCCAACAACGCGCCGTTGGCGGAGCGCCTCATGGCGCCCGCACTGAATCTGCGCGGACTGAGTTTTGGAGGCGTTGGTGACCACGCCGCTAACGTCATAGCTACCGAGGCGCACGCGTCGTTTGACTTTCGTCTCGTTCCCAACGAGACCCCGGAGCATATTCGCGATCTGGTCGACGAACATATACGTCGCCAGGGTTACTTCGTCACAAGCGATAGCGTGACGACCGACATGCGTCTCGCTCATGCGCGCGTTGCGCGTGTAGAGTGGGCCAGCGGTGGTTATCCGGCGAACCGGACGTCGATGGCTTCTCCCGTCGCCCGTGCCGTCATCAGCGTCGTCAGGGACAGCGCGGGCAACCCACCGATCGTGCTGCCGACGATGGGGGGAAGCGCTCCCAGCTACATGTTCACGCAGGTCCTGCACGTCCCGGTCATCATCCTGCCGATCGCCAATTACGACGACAATCAGCACGCCGCGAACGAGAACCTGCGGCTGCAGAATTTGTGGAACGGGATAGAGACATACACCCAACTCATTGGGCGCCTTGGCTCTGTGGATTGGCGCTGACTGAGCCGTCGGACAGGCAAACAAAAAGGAGCCCCGACTGAAGGCTCCTTCTCAATAGCTGACCGGTGTGGTTAAGCGGACGCGGTTTCTGCTGTTACCTGCGGATACACGCTGATCTTGTAGCGCGTCTTGCTCTTGTGCTCGAATTTCACGACGCCGTCGATCAAAGAGTAGATCGTGAAATCGGAACCAAGGCCGACGTTGCGACCGGGATGCCACTTGGTGCCGCACTGGCGAACGATGATGTTGCCAGCGACTACGCGCTCGCCACCAAACTTCTTGACGCCGCGGTACTGTGGATTGCTGTCGCGACCGTTACTGGTCGAACCTGCGCCTTTTTTATGTGCCATGTTTTTCTAAGCCTCAGGCGAGCGTGATGTCGCCGATCTTGATCTCTGTGAAGCCCTGCCGATGTCCCTGCTTGCGGGCGTAGTTCTTACGACGCTTCTGCTTGAAGACGATGATCTTCTCGCCGCGACCGTGCTTGACGATCTCAGCGGCGACTGATGCGCCCTTGAGCGCAGGCACGCCGACGTGGGTGTTCGTGTCATCGTTGCCGAGCAGCACGTCCGAGAACGTGACTTTAGCTCCGGCATCGCCGACAAGCGTAGGAATTCGATAGGTTTTGCCGGGCTCGACGCGAAACTGCTTGCCGCCGGTTCGGATGATAGCGTATGGCATGGAATCGTATGGTTTTTGGTGCAGCCTTGAATTATAGCGAGGCCGGCACCCTGACGGTAGTGCCGCGCCGAACTAGCTCCAGACGCCCTAAGCCAGGGCGTACTGCTGAGTGACGTCGCGTCCCTGGGACTTCACAACTAACTTGAACTCGTCCGGCTTAAGTAACGGGTCGTCGCGCATTTCCAGCGAAAACGACGCCGACTTCTGAAGTTTCTGAACGAGGTCCCGCTCCTGCTCCAGGACGTACATCGCGACTTCGGGATGCAGCTTGACCAGCAGGTTGTCCCGACGGCCCTCGAGCACCATCCGTCGAACGGACCGCTCCATCCGGCGAACAATCGTCTCAGGCGTGAAGACGCGGCCGCTACCCTTGCAGGTCGGGCAGGCTTCGGTCATGCTTTGATAATGGCTCTGCCGCACTCGCTGGCGAGTCATCTCGATCAATCCCAGATCGCTCACAGCGAAGGCCTTGGTCCGCGCGCGATCACGTGAGAGGTGATTACGAATCTCCTGGAGCACTTTGTCACGGTTCGACTTGGTTTCCATGTCGATAAAATCCGTGACGATAATCCCGCCAACGTCACGCAGCCGAAGCTGTCGAGCGACCTCGGCTGCCGCTTCCATATTGGTACGGAGAACGGTTTGCTCCGGGTCCTTCTTACCCGTGTAACGTCCTGAATTGACGTCGATGGACACGAGCGCTTCGGTGGGCTCGATTATCAGATAACCGCCCGATGGTAGATCGCAACGCCGTTTGAAGATGTCGCGAATCTCCGATTCGATCTCGAACTTGTCGAAGAGCGGCGGTTCCTCGGAGTGCAGCTTGACGCGCGGAATCAGATCCGGCGCGATATCCTCGAGGTAGTCAACGATCTCGTTGAATACCTGCTTGGAATCGACGGTAAGCGAGTCCACCTTGGCGCTGAAGAGGTCCCGCACAAGGCCACGCGTGAGACCCGTCTCGCGATGTATCACGGCTGGAGAACGTACGAACCGAGTTTTCTTCTTGATCCGCTTCCACTGCGAGATCAGTGATTCCAACTCGCGCTTGAGCATGTCGGGCGTCACGTCCTCGCTCACTGTCCGGACGATGACTCCACCGCATTTTTCAGGCAAAAAGCCGCGGACCATTTCCTTGAGCCGTTGCCGTTCGGCACCAGCGCCAATCTTACGGCTGACTCCGACCTTGGTACCGCCGTCCGGGATGTAAACCAGAAAGCGACCTGCCAGTGATATCTGCGCAGTTACGCGCGGGCCCTTTGTGGAAATGGGCTCCTTGGTAACCTGCACGAGCAGGTCCTGTCCGCGCTTGAGCGATTCCTGAATCGGCGGGATCTTGCCGCCACCCCGCCGTCCATTGCCGCCGCCAGAATGGCCGTTACCGCCGTTCCCGTTAGCGGGTTCGGCGTCATCGTCATCGTGGTCGTGGTCGTCTGGATCTGAATCGTCGTCGAGGTCAACTTCCTGGACGTCCGACGCATGGAGGAAGGCGCTCTTCTCCGTCCCGATGTTGACGAAGGCTGCCTGAATGCCGGGAAGGACTGCTTCGACCTTGCCGAGATAGATGTCGCCGATCATTCGGCGTGTGTCTGGACGGTCGACCAATAGCTCTACGAGCCGGTCGTCCTCCAGAATCGCGATGCGCGTTTCGCGCGCAGCCGCGTTTATGAGGATTTCACGTTTCATTGTAGCCCGCGCGGGTTAGGGATCGTACTACGGGGTCCCCCCCACTTCGCGGTCCAAAAGAGAAATAAATTGGGGCACTGAAAAAACTCGTGCCAACAGGTATAAAACTACGACCGGAGGGTCCGGAACGCCAGCCAAATCATTGCCAGAACATAAGTTAGGCCAGCTTTCCACTCCCCGTGCTTCATATACAGGCCGGGATCGAACCGGTTCGTTGAAGCCGGATCCCCGCGCCACGGCGATAGCCGCGGGAAAAACAACGGCACCTTGGCCGCATATCGTGCGTATGCTTCGGGAAACCGACCCTCGATATTCGCGATTTCGCGATTCATCGTGGGATAGTAGATCACGAGGAAGAAGGCCACGACGGCGATCAGCAGGCTCCAATGCGCAGCCCCCGCGAAGCCGGCAGCGATAAGGAAACTCCCCAAGTACAGCGGATTTCGAGTGTGAGCGTACGGGCCGCTTGTCGCGAGCCTGTCGTTTTTCATGATGTGGCCTGATGCCCAGGCTCGAACCACAACGCCCAGAAGGGCAACTGCGCCGCCCAGGATCAGGGATCCGAGAGTGGGGCGCGCGAAAGCCGCGTAGGCAATTCCAAGCAGAAAACCGAGCGGGATTCGAACAGTTTTTGCGAGTTCCGAACCCGTCACCAGCCGAGTTCCCGGAGGATGTGCCGCCCGATGACGAGGCGCTGGATTTCGGACGTGCCCTCCCCGATCTCGCAAATCTTCGCGTCGCGCATCATGCGCTCGACCGGATAGTCCTTGGTGTAACCGTATCCGCCGTGAATCTGGACGGCCTTGGTCGTCACTCGCATCGCAAGCTCGGAGCAGAAGAGCTTTGCCATGGACGCTTCCTTGCCAAATGGCTTCCCATTCTGCGCCAACCACGCGGCGTGGAATACGAGGTGCCGGCCGGCTTCAATCTCAGTCGCCATATCCGACAGCTGAAACTGGATCCCCTGGAATTCGGCAATCGGTTTTCCGAATTGCTTCCTTTGGGCAGCGTAGTTGAGGGCCTCTTCGTACGCTCCCTCCGCAATGCCGAGTGAAAGCGCGCCGATCCCAACGCGCCCGGAGTCGAGCGTCTGCATGAAATTCGTGAAACCGTGACCCTCGGCGCCCAGCAGATTCTCCGCAGGCACTTCGACATCCTCGAACACCAGTTCGCGCGTGTCAGATGACCGCCAACCAAGCTTGTCTTCCTTCTTGCCTGACCGGAATCCCTTCATCGCCGGCAGCGAGTCGTCGTGCCCCACTCCGACCGCGCGCGCTGCGTCGATATCTACCGTGGGCTTTGTGAGAATGAACGAACTGATTCCCTTCGTTCCCAGCGCCGGATCAGTGACGGCAGTTACGACGAATACCTCGCCGACGCCGCCGTGCGTAATGAAGATCTTGGAACCGTTGAGGATGTACCGATCACCGCGCTTCTCAGCGCGGGTACGCGTTCCGCCAGCATCGCTGCCGGCTGATGGCTCCGTGAGCCCAAAGCCGCCCAGAACTTTCCCGGACGCGAGTAATGGTACGTATCGCTTGCGCTGCTCATCGGTCCCGAACTTCACGATTGGCGACGTTCCGAGCGTGGTGTGCGCGGAAATCGTTATGGCATGCGATGCGTCCACCTTCGCCATCTCGTGAATGGCGATGATATACGATGTGAGGTCGAGCCCTGCGCCACCCAGTTCCTCTGGCCATGGAACGCCGAGGAATCCCAGCTCGCCCATTCGACGCACGTTTTCCCAGAGGAACTTTCCCTCGGCGTCGAGTTTTGCAGCGACGGGTGCGACATGATCACGGGCAAATGCGCGGACTGTGTCGCGGACTGCGAGGTTCTGTTCGGAGAAATAAAACGAATCGTCCATGGGGTCGTGTTGTTACAGCTAGTCGTCTGTGAGCACTGCCAGGAATCGCGCGCCGAATCGTTCAGTCTTGACGGGTCCGATTCCTCGTAGATCGCCGAATGCGGCGAGCGTACGCGGCCGGTGCACCGCAATCTGGCGTAAAGTCTTGTCGTCGAAGACAATATACGGAGGGACTTCGTGCTCGCGCGCGATCTCCCTCCTGAGGCTTCGGAGCCGGTCGAATACTTCCCTTGCCTCTGGTGGAAGATCGTCGGTGGCGTCCGGTTTCTGCTTTTTCGGGGCCGCCTTGAGCGCATGGCCCGCGGCAGAGCGTGATCGAGTAGCAGTCGTCCGCCCCGGCTTCACCGAGTCGCCCTTGGCGGGCCGCTGAACCGTCGTACCCTCACAGTTGTCGCAGCCCGAACATGCATTGCCGGCGGCGGGATCGCCAAAGTACCGTAATACGAACGCGCGACGGCAAGTCTTGGTGTATGCATACTTCTGTACCGCCTCAAGCTTTTCGAGCTCTGCGTCGCGGCGCTGATCAAGTGACCGCCAATCGACCTTGAAGCTGTCGACGTTGCGTGAAGGATCAACGAGTGTCACTCCGCCGCCGATACGCTCGGCGGTGATGAACTGCCGCGCCTCCAGGCTTTCCAGAGTGTCGTGCAGCTCTGGCGCCGAACCGAGGCCCGCTGGCAGCGAAGCCACGTCGATAATCGCGCCCGCATTCAGCAATTTTCCTGCTGCCCGCCACAATGCGCGAAGCACACCGAGTGCGAGCGCGTCGTCAGAACCCGCAAGTTCGCGCTTGATGCGGTCCGATGTTGCCAGCAGACGGACTCTTACGAGTGATGCCGACTCGTGCGCCTTGGCAACCGCACCCGCTTGCTCCAGGACACGAAGTGCACTCTCGACGTCGCGAGCATTTGCTTTCCCAGCGACGAATCCGGCAAGCACCTCGGGCGAATCGGACACGGTGCCGCTCGCGTCCGCTCTGCGCTGGAGTGTCGAGTACACGCGAGTTACAAGCTCTCGCTCAGGGTATGAACCCCTGATGAAATACTCGTGCGTGAATCGATCCTGAAATGCGTGCAGAAGAATGGCATCGGATGCTTTCCCGTCCCTGCCCGCTCTTCCGGCTTCCTGATAGTATGCCTCGAGAGTTCCCGGCATCGAATGATGAACGACGGCTCGTACATTGGCCTTGTCGATCCCCATTCCGAATGCATTGGTGGCGACGATGACTCTGACGCGTTCGGTCATGAATGATTCCTGGACGTCGTGCCGCTGGGAATCATCAAGCCCGGCGTGGTACGCGGCGGCAGAAATGCCTTCGCTCTGAAGCATCGCCGAAATGCGCTCAACCGATCGGCGAGTTGCGGCATATACGACTGTGAGCCCCTTTCGATTGCCCAATAGTTCTACGAGCAGATCATCCTTGGCGGCATCATTGCGCGCAGGAATCACTGAATAGCTCAGGTTCGTACGATCGAAACCCGTGACTACGACTTTCGGATCGCGGAGTCCGAGTTGATGTGCAATGTCACGACGAACCGCCGGAGTCGCCGTCGCGGTCAGCGCGATGGTGGGCGGGTCGCCGAGCGCTTCACGAACGGCTCGCATGCGCAGGTAGCTCGGGCGAAAATCGTGACCCCACTGACTTATGCAGTGAGCTTCGTCGATCGCGAGCAGCGAAACGCCGCCCCGCGCAAGCTGTTCCGCCGTGGTACCAGTGTCGAATCGCTCGGGCGCCATGTACAGCATCCTGATATCGCCGCGCGCGGCGCGTGCCATGCGGTCGGAGACCTGGCCGTTGGTAAGCGTGCTGTTGATGAACGCGGCAGCAATACCCTTGGCCTCCAGCGCGTCAACCTGGTCCTTCATTAGAGAGATGAGCGGCGATACGACCACGGTGAGGCCGGATAGCAGAAGCGCCGGAACCTGATAGCAGAGAGACTTGCCGCCGCCGGTCGGCAGAATAACGAGTGTGTCTCGACCCTGAAGCACCGCTTCGACGGCCGCTTCCTGGCCCGCACGGAATGCCGGATAACCAAACGCGCTGCTAAGCGTCGCTCTTGCATCGTCCAGGTTCGGCTTTGTCATATGCAAAGATTCACGTGCGCGCTGACTCCACGACAATCATCCATGAACGGATGCAATCATCCGCTCGCGGCCATGAATCGGTGATCAGACTGCTCGCGCAAAGTGCCCGCGCGTGAACTCGGAGCCGACAATCAATCGCACAGCACTCCGGTCCGGTACGTGGCCACTCGCCAGCGCGTCGATCGCGGCACGATAGCCGCCAACTATATCGGCGATCTGATCTCCTGGCACATTGAAGACGGCTGTGAACGAACGCACTCCCATCGTCCAGAGTCGAGGAATGTACTCCGACGCCTCGATAGGACGAGAATGCAGCAGCCGATTCCGACACGCGCTATCGGTCGCTACAGCAAACGTGTATCCAGCTGGATCGGTGATCGAAACATTCGGATGCTTCTGCACGCAAAGGTCACGGCACGTAGTCGGAACGCGATCGAAGGCCGCCGAAAGTACACAGTGTTCAATCGTCATCCCCTCCGGACGGCCGTAGATCATGACGTCGAAGCCGCGTGCATGAAACGGCTCCATCAACGCCCCCATTTCGTCAGTCGTCAGCTCGATGGAGGGTACTATCCGGCGCACGCCATGCGAAAAAAGATTGGCCGCCGTGTGCTGGTTGAAGCAATTGACCGAGTAGTCTGCAACTACATCGCGTCCCTGACGTGCCAACTCAACGACAAGGCCGATGTGGCCCGAGACCACGGGCAGGTCAAGCGCGAGCCACTTGTCGACGACGGCGCGATCCTCAGGTCGCACGATGCTGGGCGTGCGAATGCGGAATGCGATGCCGGCGACCGCGAGATCCGCGGCAAGCGCGCGGACACGTGAGACCGGTGGCGTTGGATGACGCAGAAACAGATCCAGCACGATCTCAGTCGCTCCGGCCGCAGCAGCGACGCGTGCATCCGCAATGTCGTAAACCTGCACGCTCAAGGTCGCCGGTTCCGCAATCTCAACCGGTACGATCGGCAGTTCGGCGATCGCGCCGGCAATTCGCTCGGATCTTTCACCGAGTCTTGCGCTGCTGTCCCACTCCGCGCGCTGTTCGAGCTCCGCGATCGCGCTTTGTCGCATGTGGTTGAGCGCGCTTACCGGAAGGAATAGCCCGGACGTCAGACCACTCGTGTCAACATCGCGGAGCGCAAAGCCTGTTTCGCCGAGACGTCCGAGCTGGTCGCGAAGTTGAGCGACGTCCAATGATCGCCTGGTTGCCAGAGCAAGAGCCATCTCGCTTCGAACTACGACATCACCGTGCACGGACTTGAACACAAGCTTCAATGGTGAACCAGCGCTTCCAAATGCAGCAACGTCCACAGGACTCTTACGTTTCGGAGCCAGCTCCACACCATCGAAGCTCCCCCGCGCTCTCGCCAGAAGCGCGGCGTCGGAACTTCGTACGACCACGTCACCGACGCTCGGTCTCGCACGAAGGCTTAGCGCCTGCCGAAAATGTCCTGTCGCTTCGTGCAGCGTCCGAACCGATGTTACCGTTGCTCCCACCGTCTCGGCTCCACGCGTGCCTTCGAAGGCGACACCATCGCCCTGTTCAATGCGAGAGGAGACTTCTACAATGACCTCACGATCACCAACACTGATCACGCTGCCAAGAACGACGCCACGGTTATCTGGTTGGTCTCGTGTTACGTAGTCGCGACCGGCGCGCCCGCGGTACATCCCTGGAGTGAAGCCGCGACTGAATATCTGGACGAGATCCTGTACTTCCTCGACGGCTGGAGGAGTTCGGTCACCTTCGCCAACGCGGGTCAGGAAGTCGCGATATCCGCGAGTAACGGTCGCAACATATTCGGGCCGCTTCTTCCTGCCTTCTATCTTGAGACATCG
>JBDTAW010000173.1:0-32173 GCA_039924445.1 Gemmatimonadaceae bacterium | reverse complement strand
CTGCTCATGGCCCATTTCAGCGATTGTGTCGAACAGCTTCATGCGTAGAGCTCCCGTGCAATGACGATGCGTTGAATTTCCGACGTCCCTTCGTAGATCTCTGTGATCTTCGCGTCGCGGAAAAACTTCTCCACCGGATAGTCTTTTATGTACCCGTATCCGCCAAATACCTGTATGGCTTCGGTGGTTACCCACATGGCCGTCTCGCTCGCGAAGAGCTTGGCCATTGATGCAGCCTGTTTTGCGCTCGATGCGTTCGCATCCTTCGCGCGAGCGGCCGCGTGCAACAAAGCGCGCGCAGCTGATATGCGCGTCGCCATGTCGGACAACTTGAACTGGATTCCCTGAAAGTTCTTGATTGGTTCCCCGAATTGCTTGCGTTCACCCGCATACGCGACAGCTGCGTCGAACGCTGCACGGGCAATTCCCAGCGCCTGTGCACCAATCCCCAGACGACCCGCGTTGAGCGAACGCATTGCGTAAACGTAGCCCATAGAAGGATCGCCGACGAGGTTGCTGGCCGGCACGCGAACATCTTCGAGCACGAGCTGCACCGTGGGCGAGGCTCGAAGTCCCATCTTGTCCTCCTTCTTTCCGACACTGAACCCAGCCATGTCGGGCGTCACGATGAAGGCCCCAATCCCGCGAGCTCCTCTTCGATCTGCTGGAGAATCGGTGCGCGCCTGCACCATTATCACACCCGCGTATGGCCCGCTCGTAACCCACGACTTGGTTCCGTTCAGAACCCACGCATCACCGTCGCGCACTGCCTGCGTAGTGAGCGCAGCCGCGTCGGATCCCGCTTCTGCTTCCGAGAGCGCGAACGCTCCCAGTAATTCGCCGCGAGCCATCGGCTTGAGGAACCTCTGCTTCTGCTCTTCGCTGCCAAATCCACTGAGCATCTGCGTTGGAAGCGAGTTGTGCACGCTCATCATTACAGCAACCGATGCGTCAGCTGCAGCAATCTCCTCGAGCGCGACAAGGTACGTCACACTATCAACTCCCAACCCATCGTATTCTTCGGCAGTCAACATCCCAAGAAAGCCGAGATCGCCGAGCTTTTTGACCAGCGTCGGTTCAAAATAAGAATCTCTGTCCCATTGCCTGGCATACGGCACTATCTCAGCGGCTGCAAAATCACGCGCTACTTTCTCGATCTCGCGCTGTTCTTCAGTGAGCGGGAAGAGATCAAGCATACTTGTAGAATCCTCTTCCCGATTTGCGTCCGAGCCAACCCGCGGCGACGTATTTCCTGAGTAGCGGACAGGGCCGGTATTTTGGATCGCCGAGCCCCTTGTGCATCACTTCGAGGATCGCGACACAGGTATCGAGCCCGATAAAATCGGCGAGCGTCAGCGGGCCCATCGGATGATTCATTCCGAGTTTCATAACCGTGTCGATCGCTTCCGGAGTTCCGACGCCCTCCATCACGCAATACACCGCTTCGTTGATCATCGGCATGAGAATTCGATTCGCGACGAAGCCCGGATAATCGTTCACCTCGACGGGAGTCTTACCGAGCTTGGCGGCAAGCGCGACCACGGTTGCCGTTGTTTCGTCCGACGTCGCAAGCCCGCGAATGATCTCCACAAGCTGCATGACCGGAACCGGATTCATGAAGTGCATCCCGACGACCTTCTCCGGTCGGCCAGTCTGCGCCGCAATCTCGGTAATCGAAATCGAACTCGTGTTCGTCGCCAGAAGCGCGTCCGGTTTTGCGATCCTGTCCAGATCAGCAAAGATCTTGTATTTGAGTGCGACATTCTCCGTGGCCGCTTCGATTATCAACGAAGCTTCACGCGCGGCAGTCAGCTCTGTTGCAAGTGTGACGTTGGATAGCGTCGCGTCCTTCGCCGCCTGATCTATCGTCCCCTTCTTGAGCTGACGATCCAGATTCTTCTCGATTGTGGCCTTGCCACGGTTGAGCGCATCCTGGGATACGTCGATCATCGTAACCGGAAACGATGCATGCGCAAATACGTGAGCTATTCCATTGCCCATCTGCCCTGCACCGACAACGGCGATGCGGTCCGCCATGTTAGTCAAGCCTCATGTGATTCATTCCTGGAAAGACCGTTCTGCAGCCGGCCGCGATAACGTGCATGCAGATAGAAAAGAAATGCGAGCATTCCCAGCGCGGCGGCGACACCGCCCTCCGGGCCCCATGCGCCGCCAGTGAGCCACGTTGGCCCGTTGTTCACGACATGATAATTCGGCGCCGTGACGGCCAGTCCACTGACCGATGTGTGGACTCCCGCTGCCATCGTCCAGTTCCACGCGAAGTGCGCCATCCACGCCGCATAAAGACTCTTGGTGACAAGCAGTATCGTACCAAGAAAAAATCCCGCGATGATCACTGCTGTGATCGTCTCGGGATCTGCCCCTGGATTGCGAAGATGCAATAGTCCGAAGACGATGCTTGTCGCGATCAGTGTGGTCTTCCACCCGATCGATTCCCGGAGCACCGAAAAGATGTAACCGCGCATCAGCAGCTCTTCCGATGCAGCGGCCGGAATCAGAAAGAGCGCCATCTCGGCCGCAGCCGTAAACCAATTCCCGGACGCTGCGGGAACAACGCGTAACTCGTGCGCGAGCAACAGCGCGAGACATGGGACGCCGATCGCGATCATGCCCATCAGAAACCCGCTCGTGAGCAGAGAAGGCGCTGCCGAACGTCGCGTCATCAGAACGAAATCCCACCCCAAACCGTCCACCCAGCGCAGCGAAACGGACGTCGCGATCAGAATCGCAATGAAATCCACCCAGTAGTACAGCACTGGACGAACCCAGGCCAGAGCGGAAACGCCCTGTAAACCCTGTGCAAGAGTCGCGGCGACAAGTGTCACCGCGACCCACACGAGTACGAAGATGAGAATTCGCCACGGTGCGCGAAGCTTTTGTTGCGACGGAGACAGGAATAGGAAAGCTCGTGCGTCCAACAATCAGCTCGGTCGCTCGACGCTCATGGCGACGGCGTTTCCGCCGCCGAGACATAGCGTCACGAGACCAGTGCGTTTCCCGCGATCCTTGAGCGCATAGAGAAGCGTAGTGAGAAGTCGAGCACCGCTCGCGCCGATCGGATGTCCCAACGCGATGGCGCCACCGTTCACATTTACCCTTGCGGTATCCCACCCGAGCCCGCGCGCATCGGCGATCGATTGCGATGCGAAAGCCTCGTTGGCTTCGATAAGATCGTAGTCACCGATCGTGGCGCCCGTTTTCGCCATCAGCTTCTGCACCGCGATAATTGGAGCGAAAAAGAGATCCTGCGGCTCACCACCGCCGGTTGCGTAGCCGGTGACGCGTGCCATGATCTCGAGGCCGTGGTCATTTGCGAACTGTTCGCTGACCACGACGACTGCGGCGGCACCGTCGTTCAGACTCGACGCGTTTCCGGCCGTCACCGTCCGATCAGCCGACTTGTCCTTGCCATCAAATGCGGGCCGCAGTTTCGCCAGAGTCCCAACGGTCGTGTCGCGGCGCGGTCCCTCGTCGGCATCCACGATGGTTGTGCCTTTCCGTCCAACGATCTCAACAGGAACGATCTCGGCCTTGAACTTTCCCGCGTCGATTGCAGCGATTGCCTTGGAGTGAGACAGAGCCGCGAAGACATCCTGTTCCTCGCGAGTGATCGTCACTTTTCGCGCCGTATAGTCGGCGTGTACACCCATGTGCACATCGCAGAACGAGCACCACAAGCCGTCCTTTATCAGGCCGTCGACCATGGTCTGGTCACCGAACTTTACGCCGCCGCGGTATCCGTATACGTAGTAAGGAGAGTTCGACATCGACTCCTGGCCGCCGGCTACCACCACCTGCTCATCGCCGGCCTTGATCGAAGAAGCCGCGAGCATGACCGCCTCGAGCCCGGATCCGCAAACCTTGTTGACGGTGACAGCGGAGACGGTCCCTGGAAGACCGGCCTTGAGCGCGGACTGACGAGCCGGCGCCTGACCGACACCCCCCTGAAGCACGTTCCCCATGATGACGTTGCCGACATCTTCGGGTGAAACCTTACCGCGACTTAGTGCAGCCCGGATGGCGATTGCACCAAGTTCGGGAGCCGATAGAGAAGCAAGGCCGCCGAGGAAACGCCCAATGGGCGTCCGGGCAGCCGAGACGATTACTGGTTGGCGTGAGAGATCTGACATGCTCGAAAGCTAATCGGAACCGTTGCGGTTTTCGCCGTTTCGCTGAACACACGTTTTGACACCCGCCCCTCACCGGGTTCGGTGAAAAGTGTCAAAGGGGGCAGTTGTGGAGCAATCGCACGCACGCCTCGAATCGATCAAAGAAATGATGATAGAGGCTGAGCCTCGCTCTACTCGCGTCACCGCACGGATGCTTTCGTCGCGGTCGGCGCACGATACTCTCTTGACACCTAGCCGTTCAAGTGGCACTCTGCGCCACAAAGTACTTGGCTATTCTACGAGTCCGGAGTGGAACCACGCCGGGGGCGCCAAGCGGAAATCAGGTGGTTCCGGTTGCGTTCGGCGCGACAATTTGCCTATTGGCAACCAGTACTATCAGGTGACCCTCAGCCCCGCCTTCCTCAATAGGCTGAAAATGGTGGCCGACTATCGACAACCCAGCATCGCGAAGCATCCGAAGCGACGTCGCCTCCGGCCACGCGTCATAAAACACCGGTGCGCCCATCAACTCGGCGAACAATTCCCCATTCCCGACTGCCAACGTGAGCAAGGCTGTGCCGCCGCCAACCAGCCATCTGCGAATTCCGTCAAACACCCGAGGGTGCTCATCGCGCGGGAGATGCCAGAGCGAGTCATAAGCGATGATGCCGTCAAAGGATCTGACGGCGAACTCAACTTCGCCGATGTCCGCCTGCACAAACAGCGCTTGCGGGCACCGCATGCGCGCACCGAGCAACTGCTCGCGCGAAAAGTCGACGCCGACAACTCGATGGCCGCGCCGAAGGATGTCCATGAGAATCGGCGCGCCGCTTCCGCAGCCCAGGTCAAGTACTGAAGCACCGCTTGGCAACGCCGAATGAAAGCGCTCGACCCACGTGCTCTCACGCGTACTGATGGCGGCGGTACGGCGAGCCTGGCCCCACGAATCGACGACCTGATCATACGCACGCCGAACGACGGACTTACGCGGGTCCACTGCGAGCGAGCGACGCTGGTAGCCTACCTGCAAGTACGAAAGTCGTTCTCACGAAGTGTCTCAGAGAACGACGGCCTCAGGGCGTCAGCGATCGCGACTTGATCTCGGATTCAACCCGCGCCACAAAATCCGCAAGCGGCGTCACATCCTGCTTGCTTCCTGCACCACGGGTCCGAATCGCGACCGTTCCCTCTTCCGCTTCACGACCGCCAACAACCGCCATGTAAGGAATCTTGAGTGTCTCTGCCTCTCGAATCCGATAGTTGAGCGTCTGGTTTCTATCATCCAGATGCGCCCTTACTCCCACCTTTACGAGCGCATCGCGAACTTTCCCGGCCGCCTCGAATTGCGCGTCCGAAATCGGCACGATGCGAACCTGTTCCGGTGCAAGCCACAACGGAAACGCGCCCGCAAAATGCTCGATAAGAATCGCTATGAATCGCTCGAACGAACCGAGAATCGCGCGATGTATGATCACCGGCCTGTGCGACTGGTTGTCTTCACCAGTATATGTAAGGTCGAACCGCTCCGGATTCGCGTAGTCGAGCTGAATAGTTCCGAGTTGCCACTGCCGTCCAATCGAATCAGTAACATCGAAGTCGATCTTCGGTCCGTAGAACGCGCCGTCGCCTTCCTTCAACTCGTACGGCAATCCGGTCGCGACAAGTGCGGCACGAAGCGCCTCCTCGGCGCGATCCCACATCTCGTCGGTACCAACTCGGAACTCCGAGCCGGGCCGAGTCGCAAACTTCGCAGTGTAACTGAGACCGAATACACCGTAACAGTCGTTGACCATCTCAACGAGGTCGCGGACTTCGTCAGTGATTTGTGATTCCGCGAGGTAAATGTGCGCGTCGTCCTGCTGAAACTGACGTACTCGTGTGAGCCCCGACAATGCGCCAGATACTTCGTTGCGATGCAGAACGTCCTGCGTCGCATAACGCACGGGCAGCTCGCGATAGCTGTGCTTCCTGCTCGCATATAGAACGTGATGCGACGGGCAGTTCATCGGCTTGAGCGAGAAATCGTGGTCACCAGTCTCGTTGTCGAGTACAAGAAACATGTTCTCCTTGTACTTGCCCCAATGCCCGGACTGCTCCCACAGAGTCTTGTGGTAAAGCAGCGGAGTCTTGACCTCGTCGTAGTTTGCAACGCGCAGCTTCTCGCGCATGAAGTCGATCAGCCCGTTGTAGATGATCGTCCCGCGATTGGTCCAGAATGCGGCGCCGGGCGCGATCGGGTGGAACTGAAAGAGATCCAGCTCCTTGCCCAGTCTCCTATGATCCCGCCGCTTGGCCTCCTCGATCCGGTACAGGTACGCATCGAGGTCCTCCTTCCTGAACCAGGCAGTTCCGTAGATCCGCTGCAGCATCTGGCGCTTTTCATCACCGCGCCAGTAAGCCCCGGCCGTGCTCATCAACTTGAAATGCTTGATGTACGATGTGTCCTGCACGTGCGGTCCTCGGCATAAATCCGTGAATGGACCATCGGTGTAGGTCGAAATCACTTCGCTGTCCAGCAATTCGGACAATCGTTCGAGTTTCAGTGGATCGCCGTGGAACACTCGTTCGGCGCCCGAACGGTCGACCTCGGCTCGGACGAACGGCAACTTCTCGGTGGCAATCTTTCGCATCTGCTTCTCGAAAGCTTCCAGATCTTCCGGAGTAAACGGATGATCGACCCCGAAATCGTAGTAGAAACCATCGTCGATCGACGGCCCGAATCCAATCTGCGCATCGGGGCGCACTCGGCGGACCGCGGTCGCGAGCAGGTGCGCCGCAGAGTGCCGAAGCACAGACAGAGCTTCCGGATCCCGCTCGGTGAGGACGCGGAACGATCCCCCACTGCGAAGTGGCGTCACCAGATCCTGGACGACACCGTTGACCTCGACGGCGATTGCCGCGCGCAGCAGCCTCTCGCCGATGGAACCGACGACGGCGGATGGGAGGGTACCTTCGGCGACAGATCTTACGGAACCGTCAGGAAGCGTTAGTTCTAACAAGAGTTCGTCTGATTGAGAGTTCGGCGGTGGCCTTCTTCTTGCCGCCTATGGATATCAAAATCACCCATAAAATCATGCGTATGCGTAAGCTATCCTTCGAGGAAAACCTCCGCCACAGGTTGCGCGACCTTCCGCGCCTCCGAGATAACGACGAAAGACCCGAAATGAGCGCCGGCCTGGTGTTTCTGGCTATCGGCGCTGTCGCGGGAATCGCCGCAGGCGTCGTAATCGCGCAGAAATACGGCGGCTTCTCCGCCCTCGCCACCAAGTTGCGCGAGCGACTGAGCGGAGAGGACGACGACGAAGAATTCGTAGCGGACGAGTACGACTATTACGACGACGATGCCGAAGAATCGGACGAAGAGGACGGCCTCTCGCCCCTTGAAGAGCTGGAAGAGCTAGTCCTG
Organism: Gemmatimonadaceae bacterium; assembly: GCA_039924445.1. Classification (GTDB taxonomy): domain Bacteria; phylum Gemmatimonadota; class Gemmatimonadetes; order Gemmatimonadales; family Gemmatimonadaceae; genus Fen-1247. The sequence continues at coordinate 24,637 of JBDTAW010000173.1, read as the reverse complement.
GATGCATTTCACAATGATCCCATTCTGAGCGAACGCGCGATCGATATCGGCGCGATCGATGAGGGAATCATCGAGCTGACCGGCTGGGTGTATGCCGCGAGCGAAGCCGAGCTGGCAGCGACGATCGCCCGCGGAACGCCGGGCGTGAAGACGGTGCTGAATCGGTTGACGGTTCGCGCTGAAGAGGACCAGCTTGCCGATTCCGCAGAGCGCTACGAGGCGGGCGAGGATCGCCTGACGGAAGCTCACTGGGAAGGTCAGGGTGCCGGAATGGGTACCAAACGTCCACCCAGATCCGAGCGCAAGCGAGGAGGGTCCGGCTCAGTTGGGACAAACCCGGCTCTGGACGATTTCGCCGACGACATTTCGGATGATGTCAGTGACACCGGGGGCGTCGAGCCGTCCGTTTAGGCTCGGCGGCCGGACTGAACCGGCAGGGAATCAGCGCAGTTGGCGTCGGTGTGGTTAGCGATTGAGCGCGGCAGTACCCGCAGGCGTTAAATTGGGCGTTGAATGACGACGCCCCCGACAGCTGAGATTCCAGCTCAGTACGATCCGGCGGCGACCGAGCGCGAGTGGTATGAGCGCTGGCTCGCCGCCGATGCATTTACGGCAGATTCCGCCCGATCAAACCGCGCAGGCGGAGATCGCGATCCGTTCACGATCGTCATGCCACCGCCCAACGTCACTGCGGTGCTGCATGTAGGTCACGGTCTGAACATCACAGTTCAGGACGTCATTACACGCTGGCGCAGGATGCGCGGGGACGAGACGCTCTGGCTGCCCGGCACGGATCACGCCGGTATCGCGACTCAGAACATCGTCGAGAAACAGCTTGCCCGGGAAGGACAGACAAGGTTCGACCTCGGCCGCGAAAAGTTTGTCGCGCGCACAACGGAGTTCGTCACCGAAACTGGTGGAACGATACTCGAACAGCTCCGCTCGATTGGTGCGTCATGTGACTGGACGCGCACAGCCTACACGCTATCGCCGGAATTATCGGTCGCGGTGCGGGAGGCGTTCGTGCAGTTGCACGAGCGCGGACTGATCTATCGCGGCCATCGCGTCATTCACTGGTGCCCGCGCTGTCTCACGTCGCTCAGCGATGAGGAAGCCGAGCACGACGACGAGATGGGATCGCTTTACCACATCCGCTATCCGGTTGTCGGCGAAGCCGGCAGGTGGCTGACAGTCGCGACCACACGTCCCGAAACGATGCTGGGCGACGTCGCCGTTGCGGTAAATCCGGCAGATACGCGATACGCATCATTGATCGGCAAGACCGTCATGCTTCCGATTGCAGAGATCGAGATCCCGATCATTGCCGATGAGTATGCCGATCCGGAGTTCGGAACTGGCGTTGTAAAGGTTACGCCGGCACACGATCCAAATGACTATGAAGTCGGCAAGCGCCACAATCTCGCGATGCCCGTCATCATGACGGCGGAAGGAACGCTCGACAACGGCTCCGGCGCTGGCGAACGCGTGCCTCCGGAGTTGCGAGGCGTGGATCGCTTCGAAGCGCGCGCGCGCATCGTCGCCACACTGAAAGAGGGCGGCGAGCTTGAAAAGATCGAAGCGCACAAACACGCCGTGCGCCATTGCTATCGCTGCGGTACAGTTGTCGAACCACGACTCTCTGACCAGTGGTTCGTGCGCATGCGTGAGCTCGCCGCACCAGCGCTCGAAGGCGTTCGCAGTGGGCGCATCAGAATTCTTCCCGAACGATGGGAAGCGGTGTACATCAACTGGCTCGAAGGAATCCGCGACTGGAACATCTCGCGCCAGCTCTGGTGGGGGCATCGGATTCCGGTCTGGTACTGCGAAGCGAATGATTGCGTCACTGTTAGTCGCACTGATATCAGCACGTGTCCCAAGTGCGGTGGCGCGGTGCACCAGGACGAGGACGTCCTCGATACCTGGTTCTCGTCATGGCTCTGGCCGTTCTCTACACTTGGCTGGCCGGACAAGTCGGCAGTTGATCTGAAGGCATTCTACTCGACCGATGATCTTGTGACGGCACCGGAGATTCTGTTCTTCTGGGTGGCGCGCATGGTGATGGCTGGCTACGCGTTCATGGGCGATGCGCCGTTCCACACGATCTATCTGCATGGAACAGTGCGCGACACCGAGCACGTGAAGATGTCCAAGTCACTGGGGAACGGAATTGATCCGCTGGACGTGGTGCGACTTTACGGCGCTGACGCGCTGCGCTACACCGTCATAGCTGGAATGGGGATGGGCGCCGACCTGGTGCTGGATCCGCACGACCTCGAACGCTCATTCGCACCGGGTCGCAATTTCGCCACAAAGCTCTGGAACATCGGGCGATTCCTGCTGACAAAAGTCGGAGACGAACCAGTCGCTTCCGTCGATGGGATCGACGACTCTCGACTTGCACGAGCCGACCGCTGGATACTGGCTCGCCTGAACGTTGCGATTGCGGAATGCGATGCATCGTTTGGCCCGCCTCGTCCCGAATCGCCAGTCTGGAAACCGGACGAACTCCATTCGGGGATGCGCCTGAACGAATACGCTGAATCTGCGCGCCGCTTCGTCTGGAACGAGATCGCGGATTGGTACCTCGAGAGTGTCAAGGCGCGCGTAGCCAGCCGTGGACCTGATCGCGATGTCGCGCGCGCAGTGCTGGTGCACGTGTTCGACGGAGCGCTGCGCTTGTTGCACCCGGTAATTCCGTTCATTACCGAAGCACTATGGCAGCGGTTGCCAGCTCGTCAGGGCAAAGATTCCGCCCTGCTCTGCACCGCGGCATGGCCGCTGGTGACCCGAGACAGGACCGGATCCAATGAGTTCGAACGCGTCCGTGAATGTGTTGACGCGTTACGTGCAATGCGTGCAGAACACGCCGTTCCGCCGGGCCGTATGGTGCATGCGGTTCTTGTTAATTCGCCGTCGCCGGATCTCTATCTGCAAGAGGCCGCGCTGATCGGTCAGCTTGCGCGCGCGACTTTGACTCTTGGCGGGAGAGTGGACGGACCGGCAACGCACGCGTTGCTCCCTGACAGCAGCGACCTGGTCCTTTCGCTCGGCGGGTTGGTCGATATTGAACAGGAAGAGCGCAAGCTGAGCGCAGAACTCGCGCAACTTGAGAAGCAGCTTGCATCCCTGCAGGGCCGACTCGCGAACGAGACTTTTACGGCTCGAGCACCGGCGAACATTGTTGAAGCAGAGCGCACTAAGGAGCGCGACTGGGCGTCACGTGTCAGCGCGTTGCGCGTGAAGATCCATTCGCTTGGCGCCGGGGCTTCATAGTGATCATTCGGATCGAAGCAGCAGTGTATGCGATGACGCTGCTCGTCGTTGCGGGGTGTGCATCGCCCGGAATACCACCTGGTGGCCCCGAGCGACACGTTCCGCCGGCTATCGTAAAGATTCAGCCTGATACCAATAGTGTAGGTGTGCGAGGGAGTGAATTCGTCATCAAGTTCGACGAAGTAATCTCGGAGCATCCGTCCAGCGCATCATCGCTGGCAGACCTCGTGCTGATCTCACCGCGAAGCGGGGCACCGCGCGTCGACTGGCACCGCTCGTCGATAAGCATCCGACCCAGCAAGGGATGGAAAGCGAATACGGCATACACCGTGACGCTGTTGCCCGGAGTTGCGGATCTCCGCGGCAACGTACTGAAGACTGCGACAGTCGTGACGTTCTCGACCGGTCCGTCGATCCCGGCGACGAGCATATCCGGAACAATATTCGACTGGCTCACAGGGAATCCGTCCAGCAGTGGTCTAATCGAAGCGCATCCAGTCAACGATACAACGACTGTCTATCTTGCGGCATCCGACTCGATTGGGCACTACAGCATGCGCGGTTTGCCGCCCGCCCAGTATTCTGTGCGCGGGATCATCGATGCCAATCGCAATCGCGCTCTTGATCCGGGCGAGGCGTACGACACGACTGGAGTATATCTCAAGGATTCGCTCAATCTCGAGTTGCTTGCATTCGCGCACGACTCGACAGGTCCGAAGCTGGGCAACGTCCGAGCAAGTGATTCGATCACCGTGCACGCCACCTTTGACACGCCGCTGGATCCGCGCGTGGCACTCGCGACTTCCGACTTCCGTTTGACGGCCCCGGACTCCACAGGCATCGCAATCCTTGCCGTGAAAGCGTTTGTCCCGGATACTGCGACGCCCGCCACTGCGCCGGCGCGTCAGTCCGCGGTCCCGATTCCGTCGCGGAGACCGACACGAACGACGATGATTTTGCCAAAACCGACGCGACCTTTGCTTGTTCGTGAGATTGTGTTGGTGATAGCGACGCCATTGCGCGCGGGGGGCACGTATCGGCTGACAGCGTTGAACGCGACCGGTCCGACTGGCAAGAAGCTATCGTCGGACAAGACGTTTGAGTTACCGAAGCCAGTAGCGCGTCCCGATTCGACGACTATCAAAAAGCCCGTTGCCAGCGCCTCTACTCGCCCGAGTCAAAGGGGCGGACGGCCAGGTTGACGACATTACAATTCGCGATTCGTTCGCGCGGATGATAGCGCCACCGACGACGGTCTTCCTGGATCGGGACGGTACAATCATTCGAGACGCAAGCTACCTGTCAAGCGCCGACGAAGTCGAGCTGCTGCCGGGCGCAGCGAGGGCGATTGCACGGTTGAATGAGCGCCACGTACCGGTGATAGTGGTTACCAACCAGTCCGGGATTGCGCGTGGGATTTTCGCTGTCGAAGATTACCTGCAGACGCAAGCGCGGCTCGACGCGCTGCTGGCGGCAGATGGTGCACGAATCGACGCAACATACTACTGCCCCGATCACCCGGACTTCAGCGGGCCGTGCGACTGTCGGAAACCGGGCGCCGCACTGTTCGAGCGCGCAATCCGTGAACACGGATTGAACATGGCATCCGCCGCGTACATCGGCGATCGCTGGCGCGACATAGCAGTGTATCACAAACTCGGCGGTACCCCGGTCTTGATTGAGGGAAGTACGACGCCGTCGGCCGACGCAGACACAGCACGGCGAGACGGCGCAATCGTCGTCGATTCGCTTCCTGCTGCGGTAGATGCCCTGCTAGGCGTGAATTCCAGGTGAAGGCGCGCATCGCGGTGCTCGCCTCAGGCAATGGCTCAAATCTCCAGGCCATTCTTGATCACTTCGCCGCTCTGGGCGACGCTGCGTCCGGCGAGGTCGTTGTCGTCGCGTCGAATCGCGTTAGCGCAGGCGCACTTGAACGCGCGCGAACTGCGGGCATCGACTCACTGGTTTTCGACGCGCGGTCGGAAGACGATCTCGCACGGATCATCACCGGGCGAAACATTCAGGTGATAGCACTTGCCGGCTATCTCCGGTTGATACCGCCAAGCATGATAGAAAAGTTTCGTGGCCGGATCGTCAACGTTCATCCCGGCCCGCTTCGCCGCTTCGGCGGCCCCGGCATGTACGGAGTCCGAGTGCACGAAGCTGTACTTGCAGCCGGCTTGCATGAGACAGCCGTTACGGTGCACCTTGTTACCGAGCATTACGATGAGGGGCCGCCGCTCGCAATGTGGCCCGTACCGGTGCTTGAGAACGACACAGCAGCAAGCCTCGCGGTGCGCGTGCTTCGTGTTGAGCACATGATCTTCCCGCGAATCCTCGACGCGCTTGCTGCGACAGTCATGCAACGCGCTGACGTACACTGACCGATACAAATACTAATGCCTCTTGCACTACTTTCCGTTTCCGACAAATCAGGTCTGACCGATTTCGCCCGCGGGCTCGTTGAGCTTGGATGGGATCTTGTTTCGACGGGTGGAACCGCGCGCGCCTTGCGCACCGCTGGTCTTGCCGTCCGCGATGTGAGCGACGTTACGCATTTCCCCGAAATGCTCGACGGCCGCGTCAAGACTCTGCACCCGATGATCCACGGTGGACTGCTTGCGCGGCGCGATTCCGCCGAGCACGCAGAGACGGTCCGTGTCCATGCAATTCCGTGGATCGATCTCGTTGCGGTGAATCTCTATCCATTCCGCGAAACCGCCGCCCGGAGTGATGTCAGCAAGGACGAAATCGTCGAACAGATCGACATTGGTGGCCCTGCAATGCTGCGGTCCGCGGCGAAGAATTTCGAGGCCGTTACGGTTATCTGTGATCCGATCGACTATCCACGCGTCCTCGCTGCACTTCGCGCGCAGGATGATGATCTCGATCTACGCAAACGACTCGCGGCAAAGGTATTCGAGCATACTGCTGCGTACGATGGTGCAATTGCGAACTGGTTCGCGCAGGAGCGCGGAGATCGCTTCGCAGAATCGATGGTGATCTCGCTGGAGCGATCGCAGACGCTCAGATACGGCGAGAATCCCGGACAGCGTGCCGCCTTCTATACAGAGGCCAGGGGAGCTGGCCTTGCAGGGCTCGTTCAGCATGGTGGCAAGGAACTGAGCTTCAACAATCTTCTTGATCTTGAAGGGGCACTTCTGTCGGCAGATGGGTTCGCAGGCCAGACGTGCTGCGCAATAGTGAAGCACACTACTCCGTGTGGGCTGGCCGTTGGCGCCACCCCGCTCGAAGCCTATCAGAAGGCTCTCGCGTGCGATCCCCAGTCGGCGTTTGGTTCTGTCATCGCTTTCACAGTGCCGGTTGATGCTGCCGCGGCCGAGGCACTATCGAGCCTGTTTGTAGAGTGCATCGTAGCACCGTCGTTCTCTGCGGAGGCGCTCGCAACTCTCGGCAAAAAGAAGAATCTGCGCGTGCTCGAAGGCACGGCGGCATGGCCCAAAGGCTCCTCTGACTACAAGCGCGTGCGTGGCGGCCTGCTCGTCCAGGACCGTGCACCGGAACCAATTCCATACGCGCATTGGAAAGTGGTCACCAACCGTACGCCAACCGACACCGAGCGCGACGACCTTGCCTTCGCGTGGCAGGCGGTCGCGAGCGTCAAATCCAATGCGATCGTGCTCGTGCGGGCCGGTGCAACCATAGGTATTGGCGCCGGCCAGATGTCCCGTGTCGATGCTTCATTCCTCGCTGTCCACAAAGCGCAGGGCGCAGGCCACGAAACCGCCGGAGCATCGCTCGGTTCGGATGCTTACTTCCCGTTCCGGGATGGCGTGGACCATGCGGCAGCGGCGGGCGTGACGGCCATCGTTCAGCCCGGTGGCTCGATTCGCGACGCCGAAGTCATCGACGCGGCCAATGAGCATGACATCGCGATGGTATTTACGGGTCAACGTCAATTCCGCCACTAGCCTATCTTTCTGACCATGTCTGCAACCACATCGACCAAGTTCGCGGAAATCGACTACCGCCCGTCCTACGGCGCAGCGGCTATCGCGGCTGCTCTCGTCTTCGTGCTGTATCTCCTTACCCTGTCGCCGTCAACGGCGATGTGGGATACAAGCGAGTACATCGCTGCGGCTTTCACGCTGGGCCTTCCCCACCCGCCTGGCAATCCGCTCTTTGTTCTACTCGGCAGATTCTTCTCGATATTGCCAATTGCGCCGAACGTGGCGATGCGGATCAACATACTCGCCGCACTGTGCAGCGCAGTTTCAGCGGGCATGTGGTTCCTGATAGCAGAAAGAGTCCTGGCTGGCTGGTTGCCCCGAAAGTGGCAGCGCCGATTTGGTGGTGCGCTCGCGGCTCTCATCGGTTCCACTGCATTTACGGTCTGGGCACAGTCTGTTGTAAATGAGAAGGTCTACACGGTCTCACTCGTCGGCATGGCAATCGTCGCCTGGCTCGCGGTGCGTTGGTGTGACGATCCGGATGGCCCCAAGGCTGACCGGATTCTCGTCCTGATCGCGTATCTGAGTGGGCTCGGCTATGCGAACCACATGGCAGGCTTTCTTGCGCTACCAGCGGTCTTCGTAGCAGTTCTTGTCATCCGTCCGAAGACGTTCCTGCGCTACAAGCTCGTACTCGCAGGACTGCTCGCGATCGTGCTCGGCATGACACCGTTCCTGACCCAACCCATCCGATCTGCCTACTTCCCCCGGATAAATGAGGGAGAGACTACCGGCTGCGTCACCAAAATCTCTGCCGATTGCACGTTCAGCAAGCTAACGTACGATCGGTTCATGTACAACTTCAACCGCACTCAGTACGGCAAGCCTGCACTCACCGATCGTCAGATCCCATTCACCGCACAGGTCGGGATGTGGTGGACGTACTTCCGGTGGCAGTGGCTGCGCGACGCCAACGGTACTCACGCCGCTGCGCAGACGCTTCTAGCATGGGTCTTCCTGTTACTGGGATTGCTCGGCGGCTGGGTGCACTGGCAACGGGATCGAAAAAGTTTCTGGTTCTTCGGTCCGCTGATATTCACGGTGACGCTGGTGCTGATCTACTACATGAATTTCAAGTACGGCTACTCGCAAGCACCGGAATTAGGCGATGCGGTACCGCGCGAAGTTCGTGATCGGGATTATTTCTACCTGTGGAGCTTCAGCGCCTGGAGTGTATGGGTAGCGCTCGGACTATTTGATGTATGGCACCGCATCGCGCAGATGCTCGGATCCGATCCTGTACTGATGGGCGCCGAGACGGTCGAGGTACCGCGAAAGTCGAGCTGGATGGCAGCGTCACCGCTACTCCTTTTCGCGATCATACCATTGTTCGCCAACTGGAGCACAGCTTCGCGTCATGGCCAGACCGACACGCGGGATTTTGCGCACGACCTGCTGGAGTCTGTCGAACCGTACGGAGTTCTGGTTACGGTAGGCGACAACGACACCTTCCCACTCTGGTATGCACAGGAAGTCGAGGGTATTCGCCCGGATGTAACGGTGCTGTGTACGTCGTTGCTCAACACCGACTGGTACACCCGTCAGTTGATTCGTAATCCGATTCGTCCGTACGACAAGGCAAACGGACCGCCAGCTTACGCGGATCGCATCTGGGTTCAGCCGACCAAGGCGCCGATCAGTCTGACATATACGCAATCTGATTCGGTCCCACCTGCGGTCGCGCTCGACGCACCACAGGAACTCAAGACAGTCAGTGGGTATACATTCAACGTGCAGCCGCGAGACCTGGGCGGCGGATACCACGGGCTTGAGCGCGCCGATCTATTCGTGTTGTACATCATCCGGGATGCGTTCCCATCCACACCGGTCTATTTCAGCCGTACTGATGGCACCTACCCCGACGAGTTGGGTTTTAGCAACAATCTCATTACGACCGGGCTCGCGCGGAAGCTTGTCGCAACGCCGCCGACGCCGTCGGCGACGATCATCAAGTTGCCCAACGAGGGTTGGTTCGATGTTGCAACGACATATTCCCTCTGGACCAGGACATTCGACGCACCAGCGTCGCTCGGGCGGAGGAACGGCTGGGTGGATCGACCGTCAGTGGGCATTCCATACGTCTATGTGCGAACAGGTGCATTGTTGGCCGAAGGGCTCCTTCAGGACGGTCGCAAGGCTGAAGCACAAAAGGTCATGACAGCGACGCAGCGCGTGGCAGCCGGTACCGGATTGGCGGACCTTTTGGCGGCACAGCCACAGTAATTTTATTTGTCGTCCGGCGGCGATTTATCCCCGCCGGACCTGGTTTTACCGGAGGCGTGCCAGAGCGGTTTAATGGGTCAGTCTTGAAAACTGAAGAACCGAAAGGTTCCGTGGGTTCGAATCCCACCGCCTCCTTTTTTGTCATCGGCGCGAACGCGGGCGGCTCTGTTGCTGGACTCACAGGCAGCCCGCGTCCTCTTTTCTAGACATCGCCGAGATGCTTCCGCGGAACGATGTAATTCTTCACGTAATCCGCAACCGCATCTGCAAGCGGAGTAATTGGCGCGGTGTACCCGCTCGCGCGCACTCGACCAATATCAGCCTGCGTGAAGTACTGGTATTTGGCTCGTAGCTCTTCCGGCATATCGATGAAGCGAATGTTGGGTTGCTTGCCGAGTGCGGCGAATACCGCGTTGGCAAGATCAATCCATGTAGTCGCCTCGCCACTGCCGACGTTGAACAGTCCGCTTGCACCGTCAGTTGCCGCTAGATGCAGTGTCATCGCAACTGCGTCCTTCACGTAAAGGAAATCCCGCTTCTGCTCGCCGTCCACATATTCCGCGAGATAGCTCTTGAACAGTCGGATTTCGCCCGTATCTGCAATCTGCTCATACGCTTTGCTCACGAGGCTGCGCATGTCACCCTTGTGGCCCTCGTTCGGGCCAAAGATGTTGAAATACTTTATGCCAGCAATCTTGTCCAGAGTCCCGCGCTGCGCTGCGTACAGATCGAACATCTGCTTGGAGTAGCCGTACATGTTCAACGGTCGTAACGTGTGCAGGTAGGATAGCGAAGGATTGTCTTTCATCCCCGCCGTGCCATCGCCATACGTTGCAGCCGAGGACGCGTAAACGAATCGAGCGTTGGACGACAGGGCTGCGCTGGCCAGATCCTTTGTAAACTGGAAGTTGTTGCGCGCCAGATACGCAGCGTTGCGTTCGGTCGTAGACGAGCAAGCGCCCATATGAAGGACGACATCGAACCGTCCGAGCGTCTTGGATCCCAATCGTTCCAGAAGGTCATCGGCCTCGAGATAATCCTCGAACGCGAGCGGCGCCAGGTTGCGCCACTTCTCGCTGCTCTCAAGGAAATCGGCGATGACAATCCGCTCGCAGCCGCGTCTGTTCAGCTCCCACACCAGCGCGCTGCCGATGAAACCCGCACCGCCAGTGACGAGTACACGTGCCCGTGAAAAGTCGATCATGCGAGGAATTTACAGCGCGGTGATTTCACTGGCCTGGCCCCGCCGCCGCCAGATCGGTTGAACCAGACGACCGGTCCGGGCTACGTAAACCACAAGCCAGACTCCCGACAGTGCTACCAGCACCGCCGGAAGCGATGCCTCAGGCCCAAACCCTCCGCCAGTCGCCCAGGTGGGGCCGGATAGTGTCGAGACAAATAGTCCGTGTGGGACCGTGCCTGAGACCGGTGCGCCGAATATGCCTGACTGCGTGAAATTCCAGGCCGCGTGCAGCCCGATCGGCAACCACAACCGGCGCGTGAGCATGAAAGCGGCGCCGAGCAGCACGCCGGCCTCCAGCGCGATCGCGAGTGCAGACGTCAGCGTCGCGTGAGGATTCGCGAGGTGCGCAGCGCCGAACAGTATTGATGACACTGCGAGCGCTCCCCAACTCCCGAGCCATTCTTCAGTGATCCGGAAGATCACGCCGCGGAAAAGAATCTCCTCCAACACTCCCGCCGCAAGCGCGAAGCCGAGCGGTGAGAGAATCGCTGTCCAATGATTGACGCCAACAATCTCGTAGTCACCCAGTGCCCAGATGATCCCGATCGTAATCGTGAATAATGCGGCGCCGAGCAGGAACCCAGCGCCGAATTCCGCAGGTGCCCCGCGCAACGCGAGTTCGCGGACAGGACGTCGCTCTACCAGACGTACGTAAATCATGTACGCAGCAGCGATCACGACCGCGCCGACTACCTCGAAGACCGACGCTGGCTTTATGTGCAGAGTGGTCAGGGCGAATAACAACCCGGCGATCCACAGGACCGCGACGACCAGACGTGTCGCCGGATAGTCCAGCACTCGCCTGGAACGGCTGCCTACGGGGTATACATGCAACTGCTCCATCCATCACACTCCATTCGCCGCATTTCCGGTCGGCTTGTTGACGTCGTCGAGTCGTACTAAGTTAGACCCGGTTACAGGCAAATATACGACACGCCAATCCACGGGCTGGTGCATATGCCGGACGACGCGATTCAGCTCCACGTGATACAGGAGCCAACGCACGAAGGAACGCGCCGCACCCTGCACCTCGACGGACTCCGCGATACCAGGCACCGCAGTGTTGCCGTGTTCTTCGATATGGTCGATGAATACGATGTCCTCCCGCCAGTTCTCCTCGACGGCTTTGTGTTCGGCATAATCCTGTACGCGATGCGTCTGGGTCAGGATATCCGCGTTCATGGGACGATGAGTCACCAGGCAATCCGCAACTGCTACGAATTCCAGGACGCCTGGTCGAAGTGGAAGCCGGATGTGTATCGCAAGATTCGTGTCGAGCCAGATACCACCACCTCGGCAACGCGTCCGGAAGGCGACTCCGAGGCGATAGCAGCCTATTCGGGCGGGGTCGATTCCACCTTTACGGTGCTCCGGCACGCAACCGGACAACTCGGACTCGCGGCGTATCCGCTGAAGCGATCCGTTTTACTGGTGCATGGATTTGACGTGCCACTGTCGAAGTCGGAGGAACTGTCCGCTCTCCATGAGCGGTTCTCGCCCCTGCTAAGGGAATTGAATCTCCAGGTCAGAATCCTCCGAACCAACATCAAGGAACTCGACCTTCAGCGTTGGCAGGACACATTCGTGACGGAACTTGCATGCTGCCTCCACAATTATTCACACGAGTTTCGATACGCACTCGTCGCAAGCGGAAAGGCGTATGACACGCTCATCTTTCCGCTGGGTTCCACCCCGGTCACAGATCATCTCCTGTCGGGCGCGGAAATGAGCATTGTGCACGACGGTGCCGGCTACTCGCGGACCGACAAGGTCCAGGAGATTGCACGAAACGCCACCGCAACAGAAATAATCAAAGTGTGCTGGGAAGGTGACGAGACGTACCGGAACTGCGGAGTGTGCGACAAGTGCGTGCGAACGATTCTCAACTTTCGCGCCGTTGGAGTTGATCACCCGCCATGCTTCGACGGCGACCAGGACGTGCATCAACTAATCGCGAATATCGGAATTACGAGCTACTCGATGTCGCTTGAGCTGAAATCAATCGTTTCATACGCGCGTGCGCATGGCGTAACCGATCCTTGGGTGGGGCATCTTGAGCGACGGGTTGACCGCTACGACATCGAGGCTGCGGAGGAGATAAACGGCAGCATTCACAATGCAGTGGGGATGCTGCGGCGCGGGGAATGGAATCGCATAGCGACGAAACTCGCCGCCAAACTCAAGTCGCATTAGTCCCCGAGGACTTTCGCGGCAACCGTCGGCTGTACGGCTGACGGTGTCCAAAAAGATTGCGCCAGAGCGCTTGAGTAACCCCTCTCTGGCGCGTAACTTAAACCGGCTCCAGGAGGGGTGGCCGAGAGGCTGAAGGCACCGGTTTGCTAAACCGGCATAGGGGGTCAACCTCTATCGAGGGTTCGAATCCCTCCCTCTCCGTTTTTTTCCGCGCTAAGCGGGCCCGTTCATTCGAGACGGGCCCGTTCGCTTTTCTATCATATTTGTGATATGAGCACCCACCCAGCTGCCAGAGTCCGCTTCGCACCTTCACCGACCGGCTACCTCCACGTCGGTGGAGCGCGCACTGCGCTCTTCAACTGGCTCTATGTACGTCGATTCGGCGGTCAGTTCCTCCTTCGTGTCGAGGATACCGACAAGGCGCGATCCACCGACGAAAGTACCCGCGCGATATTCGATGGCCTCGAATGGCTCGGTCTTGGATGGGACGAGCCCGTTGTGTATCAGGGAGCCAACCTTGAGCGGCATCGTGCCGATGTAAAATCGCTTCTCGATTCAGGCCTTGCCTACCGCGACTTTACCCCACAGGCAACTCTTGAAGAGCGGCGCGCCGATGCGCAGGCGCGCGGCGAAATCTACAAGTACAAGCGAGAGTGGGCCGAGTTACCGTTGCACGAGGAACAGCAACGCCTTGAGCGCGGCGATCCGTACGTCGTACGCTTTCGAGTACCCGATGAATCCGGCATCACAGAGTGGGACGATCTGGTCCACGAGCGCATCGCATTCCCAAACAAGGATGTCGATGATTTCGTGATCCTCCGCTCCGACCGCACACCGATCTACAACCTTGCGGTTGTTTCAGACGATATCGCAATGGGAGTAACGCTCGTAATGCGCGGCGACGATCATATATCCAATACGCCGAAGCAGATCATGCTCTACAATGCGCTCGGCAAACCGCTCCCGCGCTTCGCACACCTGCCGATGATTCATGGGCTCGACGGCAAGAAGCTGAGCAAGCGCCATGGCGCGACGGCGGTGGGCGAGTATCAGCATGAAGGTCTCCTTCCGCAGGCGATGCTGAACTTCCTCGCCCTCCTGGGATGGTCGCCCGGCGGCGATCGCGAAGTGATGACACTTGCCGAAATGACCGATCTCTTCAGCCCGGAAGGTCTTCAGCGAAAGGCGGCCATTTTCGACCCGAAAAAGCTCGAGTGGATGAACGGGCAGCACATGTCAACGATGTCACTGAGCGACCTTGAACCAGTGGTGACTCGCGCCATCGTAGCCTCCGGCCTCGCAACCGCCGACGTGCTCGAAGCAAAACAGGACTGGTACCTGCGTCTCGTTGATCTCCTGAGGGTCCGCTCGCGGGTCGTTGATGATATCGTTCGGCAGGCCGCCCCCTATCTGGCCAGAGACATCGCGTACGACCCGGACGCGGTGGCCAAACAGTGGAAGGACCGCGCAGCGAGCCTAAACCTTCTCACCGCGACGCGTGACGCATTGATGGCAGCCTCAAGTTGGGAGGCTGCAACTCTCGAGGCAGAATTAAGAGGAGTAGCCGAGAAGCTTGGTATTGGTGGGGGAAAGCTCTTCCAGCCGTTGAGAGTCGCACTCACCGGGCTGACCGTGAGCCCCGGAATCTTTGACGTCCTCGTAATGCAGGGCCGGGATCTCGCCATCTATCGCGTCGAACAGGCGATCAACTACCTTTTACCAGCTAACTGACAGTTGACCGACTGCAAGACGAGATGCATCTTATGTATTACAGCGTACACCACGAACCCACAGGGAGCTGCTTATGTCTGAGCAATTGACACGGCTTGAAAGCTCAGTCTATCAGTATCTGATGGATTTTACGGCTGAGCATACGTACCAGCCGAGCATTCGCGACATCGGTAAACAGTTCGAGATCAAATCGACGAAGACCGTCTCTGATCTTCTGCAATCACTCGCACGAAAGGGTTACATCGAACGCGACCCATCGCGTTCACGAGGAGTTCGGCTGCTTGGATTCAGCGGCACCGCGCAGTCGACACCGGTACCGTATTACGGGCGCATCCACGCCGGCGAACCAGCACTTTTGCCAGAGCATCGGGAGGGCTTTATCACGATGGATCGGCGATTCCTCCCGTCCGAGCGCGTCTTCTTCCTGAAGGTCAAGGGAGATAGCATGACTGGTCGCGCCATCGAAAATGGCGATTTCGTCATGATAGATCCCGCTGCAACAGCGAAGGACGGCGATATGATCGCTGCTCGGCTTGGCGAGGACGCAACCATCAAGACGCTTGCGCACGAAGGATCGACGGTAGTTCTGAAAGCCGCAAATCCGGCGGATCGCGATATCACCGTGGGCGCGCGCGATGACTTCAGCGTGCTCGGGATTGTATGTGGCGTGTTTCGCCCTTTCAACGTGCTGGAGACCAGTTCCAAGCATGTTGCGGCTTCAGGAATGGTGTCGTAGTTTCCGAAAGACTCGACACCGTTGGCTGTCGGTCAGGAATCCGCGATTTTATCGCGCTCCGTGGCTGAACGATTACTCTGGTTGTGAAGCCGCCTCTTCGGCGGCTTTCTTCTTTGCTGCCGCTGCCTCGCGCCGCTCGCGTTCCTTGCGTTCGCGAATGCTCTTTACAGCCTTGTCGAAGTCCGCATTGT
This sequence comes from Gemmatimonadaceae bacterium, assembly GCA_039924445.1. GTDB lineage: Bacteria > Gemmatimonadota > Gemmatimonadetes > Gemmatimonadales > Gemmatimonadaceae > Fen-1247. The sequence continues at coordinate 9,076 of JBDTAW010000173.1, read as the reverse complement.
TGATCGCATGCTGCGCCTGCTCGAAAATTTCGTCGTGGCGCGAGTTTAGCGTCTTGTTCCGCTCGTAGGTCGTAGGATTCCCCGAGACGTTCAGCGGAAGCAGCGCCAGGATCGCAGTGGGGATCGATACTGGCCCCAGCCGAATGAACTTGCTGTCAATTCCATATTTCTGGCCATTCTTTTCGAAAGTCCAGTCACCCGGCGCGCGCTTCCCCATGTTCGCCCTGCTTACCGAATCGTTGTACGCACCGATATCGGCGACGATTACACTATCCAGCCGCTGCACATCGGTTTTCGGCGGGCTCGAAATACGGGACGGTGTCGTCCAGATCCGTGGATCTTCGTATCGCGGCTGAATTCCGCGGAGGGCCCCACCGCCGCCAATCAGCGGTCCGCTCGATGGCGTCATCTCAGCAGTCGGCGGCCCTTTGGGAGGTGGAGCAATCGCAGTCGGCACCGCAATCGGCGCGGCGGGCATCACTACCCCAGTTGCCTTCTTCGCAACTCCGTCGCCTCCGCTGCGGCCGGTTGTAACGGCACCCACGCTCTTCGGATGGGGAAGCACGAGAAATCCGACGTGCTCCACCACTGGCGGCGGCGTCGGTGGCCCGGACGAGAAGAATGAAGAATGCCGCGCGAGGATCGCCTGAACAAATATCAGCGCCACCACAATGTGGATGGCGACCGATGTTATCCAGGCTCCCGACGGGCGGCGAATCTTCATCCGTGCGACGTCCTAATCGTCAAAGGACGCAAGCACTTGGCCCGCGCGCCTTGCCGCCTCGCGGATTCGCTCCGGCGACGTGATGAACGAGATTCGGAAGAACCCTTCTCCACCCTGACCGAATGCAGCACCGGCCAGAACGACAACACCGGCTTCCATAAGCTTGTCCGCGAACACCTTGCTCGGTATGTGCGCAGGCAACGGAATCCACAGATACATCGCCGCCTTGGGCACTTCGCAGCTGAAGCCGTTCGCACGGAATGCCTCAACTGCTGCGTCTCTCCGTTCCGTGAAAATGGCCATGTTCTTCGGAACGAATTCATCGTGCACATCCAGCGCAGCAGCCGCAGCCGCCTGGATCGCCAGGAAACTGCCGGTATCGATAAACGATTTCACCGTCGCCAGGGCGTGCACGAGTTCATGGTTGCCACACGCCCATCCGCAACGCCAGCCAGTCATGTTGAACGTTTTCGACATCGAGTGGAACTCGAGTGCAACATCCCGCGCTCCCTCGACTTCGAAAATGCTCGGCGGTACGTAGCCGTCGTACGCTACTTCGGAATACGCATTGTCGTAAACCAGGACGATGTCGTGCTCCTTGCACTGCTTTACGACGCGCTCAAGGTAATCCATCGGCGCGATCGCCGCGGTCGGGTTTCCGGGGTAATTGAGGTACAACAGTTTGGTGTGCGCGAGAACGTCACGAGGCACTTCGTCGAGATCGACGAGGAAGTTGTTGTCGGCCCGCAGCTCGTAACGGTACGGCGTACCGTTCGAAAGAATCGTCCCACCCATGTACGCGTTGTAACCAGGCTCAGGCATGATCGCGTAATCGCCGCGATCGACATACGCCAGAGCAACGTGGGCCAGTCCTTCCTTGGAGCCAATCAACGGTACGACTTCGGTGAGTGGATCGAATGTTACGCCGAAGCGCTTCTTCATGAACCGGACAATCGCCTCGCGATACTCCATGAGGCCTAGCTCGAATCCATACCGCCCCATCGCGGGCTCGCGAATGGCGCGCGTCATTCGTTCGAGTGCCGCTTCCGGCGGTGGGAGTATCGCATCACCTGCACCGAGGTCGATCAGATCGACCCCACGCGCGATCAGATCGCGCTTCTTGCCGGGTATGTCCGCGAGAGGATAAGGCGGAAGCTTTGCGATTCGTTCCTGATATGGAGGCACTTAGACGTTATTGGTGACAGGGTTGCGTACTTTGCTGTATCCGGGAATCTCTATTTCCACCACATCGCCAGCGGCGATGGCGCCTACCCCAGCGGGGGTCCCGGTCGCCACTATGTCGCCAGGCTCCAGGGTCATGATTCCAGATATATAGGAGATTAACTCCGGAATCGAAAACACCATGTCGCTGGCAAGCCCGTGCTGACGTTCTACACCGTTCACTCTGGTTAGTACCGTCAGAGTTTTCAGGTCGGCCGGGGGGGCGGATTCGGGGCCAATCGCGCAGAACGTGTCGAAGCCTTTTGCCCGGGTCCACTGCCCGTCTGACTTCTGAAGGTCGCGAGCGGTTATGTCGTTGAGGGCACAGATTCCCCGGATCGCCGCCTGGGCCCCGGCGGCAGAGCCGTGCGAGACCAGGGCGCCGATCACGATGCCGATTTCCCCCTCGAACTCGACCTGCCTGGACTGTGGCGGAAGCTTTATCGCCTGGCCTTCTCGGATGATGCTCGATGGCGGCTTCAGAAACAGCAACGGCTCTTTCGGGACGTCGTTCCCGAGCTCCTTCGCATGCGCGGAATAATTCCGCCCAACGCAGACAATCTTTCCCGGTCGATCAGTCATTCTCGATTGATTTTTTCGGTCCGCTTTCGTAGAACCGTTGAAGTTGTCGCTCGAGCGCACTCCACGCGCCACTCATGCGCCGAGCTGGTGGAAGGTCGCGAAGCAGTTCGCGACCGTATCTCTTGCTGATTACGCGTGGGTCTGCAATAATGATGGCACCGCGATCGCTCGCGGTGCGAATCAGCCTTCCGAATCCCTGCTTCAGGCGCAACGACGCATGGGGCAGCATGTATTCGCCGAATGCGTCGCCGCCGCGTGCCGTAATCGCCTCACACTGCGCCGCCGTTACGGGCTCGGTAGGAACACGAAACGGCAGCTTTGCGATTATCAACGCGCGCAACGCGGAACCCGGTACGTCCACGCCTTCCCAATACGATGAGGTACCCAGCAGTATTGCGTCGCCGGATCTCCTGAATCGCTCCAGCAATGCGTCTCGGCCATCCTCGCCATGCACGAGCAGCGTGAACTGATCAGCCAATCCGGTCTGCCTCATGGATTCTGCCGCTGCGCGCACGTCGCGGTGGCTGGTAAACAACACGAACATGCCACCGCCGGCGGCTCTGGCCGTTCCTTCTATGATCTGAAGCACGCGCTTAAAATGCTCTCGCGCATCTTCATTGGGAGCAGGGATATCTGTCGGCACAACCAGCAATGCCTGCGAAGGATAGTCGAACGGCGACGCAAATACTGCAGTCACGGGGGTAATCGCTGATCCATCAAGCCCGAATCGGCGCGCCACGAATGTGAAATCACCCTCAGTACCGAGCGTTGCACTCGTGACCACTGCTGTCCTGACCCGAGTAAAGAGATCCTCGCGCAATATCGGCGCGAGGTCAATCGGCACCGCGGTAACAGCGAGGTTGCCTTCCCGACCCTTCACTTCCAACCAGCGCACCATCGGCTCGACTGTCGCCGGCGGACGCAGCGCGAGCGTAAGGCCCTCGGCTGCGCCATCCAGTCGTCGCGCCACTGCGCGCAATTCGTTTACGAGCATGACCAACGTGTCGTCACGACGATCCGCACTCTGCAATCTGTCGCTCACCAGGGTGAGGCTCTCACCGAGCACGCGGACCTCGCGCAAGAGATCGGTCAGCGCGATATGCAGCCCACCCTTCCACACTGGATGTTGCGCGAAGTCTTCAGCCATGCGCATGACGGGTGTCCCACTGCTGTGCAGCACAGCGAGCAACAGATCGAACAGCAGATCACTCTTCTCGCGCGAACCGCGAATCGCGGGAACGATGCGCTGATTCACCACATCCAGACTCGCCGCTCCAAGCAGATCCTGCGACGCAGACAATCGTTCGATCAGCGTGTGTACCAGCCCCCGTCCGCGGCGATCGAGCCGGCCGAAGAGGCGCTGCAAGGCGCGTCGGGAAGTAGTGACCCCAAGATGCGCCGATGCGGCGTCTTCAAGGTGGTGCCCTTCATCGATCACGAGCCGCGTGTATGGCGGGATCACCGCCGCATCATCCCAGTTTCCGGCCGCACGCCGCACCGCTACATCGGACATGAGGAGGTGATGATTCACTACGACAACATCCGCCTGCGCTGCCTCGCGCCGAGCGCGAAAGAGAAAACAGTCCTGGAAATGCGGACACGCATTACGCGTACACAAATCAGATTCCGCAGCGACTTCGTCCCAAACCTCCGCACGCGGCGGCGTTGCGAGATCGCTGAGCGATCCATCCTCCGTGGTCTCGGCCCACGCGCGGAGCTCCTCAAGCGACGCGGCGGCATCATCATCTACCAGAGTCGGACCGAGTAGCGTCGCCTGTTCCAACCGCAACTTGCAGAGGTAGTTGCGCCAACCCTTGAGCAACGCAAACCGAACATTCTGTTCCGATTCAAGCGCATCGCGCAGGAACGGAAGATCCTTGCGAACCAGCTGCTCCTGCAGATTGATCGTGTTTGTGGAGACAACGGTACGCTCTCCGTTCGCTGCGGCCCAGCGGAGCGCGGGAATCAGATAACCGAGCGACTTGCCGACACCGGTACCTGCCTCGAGCAATCCGACACCGCCATGGTTGTACAGCTCAACTACAGCTCGCGCCATGGCGCGTTGCGTAGGCCGGTCCTCGAAGCGCTGCATTGCACGCGCAACTGGCCCGTCAGGGCCGAGATCGGCGGCAGTGCTATCCGGGTCGAGGAGCTGGATTTCGCGACGCGGTTGCGTCTCCTGAGGAAGCTCCGGATCGGCGTACTCGTCGAGCACCATCCTCGTCGCTGCCGCTACAAGATCGAGCGGGGCAATCATCGGCTTCTTTTCGGGTTCGACGACACCCTCGGAACTTAACTCGCTGGTGTCGAATCCGGGGGCGAGTGCGCCAGCTTGTACGCTACGTTCCGCGGCACTCCGAGTTCCCCAGTCAAACGCTCGATGATATCTCTGGACGAGGCACCTTCCGAGCGCATCCTGCTAACCGTTTCCCTTGCCTCAACCTCGCTTGGCGCACGCTCCACTGCACCCTCGATCACCAGGACGATTTCTCCGCGCAGTCCGTCCATCGTTCCATCGTGAATCGACTGGATCGTTCCTCGGCGCACTTCCTCGAAATGCTTCGTGAGCTCGCGCGCGAGCGCCATCGTTCGATCACCACAGCCTGCCTCGATCAGATCTGCAAGCGTCGCGGAAACTCGCTGTGGTGATTCGTACAACACGACAGTGAAAGGAGATCGCGCGACCATGCGTAGCATCGACTCGCGTTCGCCACCTTTTCGAGGAAGGAAGCCCAGAAATGTGAACTGGTCGGCGGATATCCCCGACGCAACAAGTGCGCTCAAAAGTGCGGACGCGCCGGGGATTGGGATCACCCGCACGTCGGCGTCGAGTGCAGCAGCAACGAGCCTGGCGCCCGGATCGGACAGGAGCGGGGTACCCGCGTCGGAAATCAGCGCGACCGATTCGCCACCCAACATGCGCTTAACCAGACGCGGCGACTCACGCGCCTCATTGTGCTCGTGATACGCACTCATCGGTGTCGTAATTCCGAGATGCGTGAGCAGCGTCCGCGAGTGACGTGTATCTTCGGCGACAACAACGCTTACTGACTTGAGGATCTCGATCGCGCGCAGCGTCACGTCGCCGAGGTTGCCGATCGGAGTAGCCACGACGTAAAGTGCACCGGACTCCGCCGATTGCTGAATCGCGTCAGCGGACGAAGAAGAGGCGTTCATTCAATCCCCGTGATGCCACGGCTGACCGAACAAACGCCTCTCAAAATACTGTTTGACTGCAACCGCGAGTTGTAGCGCATGCAACGCGAGCGCGTTGCTACCCTGTTACGCCGCGTGCTGCTGAAACTTCGCTGCCAACTGTGCCTTGGGAACGGCGCCGAGGACCTGGTCCACGACCTTGCCGTCCTTGAAGAAAAGAATGAGCGGAATGGAGCGAACGCCGAAGCGCTGCGCCAAGCCCTGATTCTGATCCACATCCACCTTCGCTACCTTGGCCTTACCGGCGTATTCCGTAGCGAGCTCATCAAGGAGAGGACCAACCATGCGGCATGGTCCACACCACGGAGCCCAGAAGTCCACCACTGCAAGGCCGTCGTGCTTCTCGATCTCGCTTGAGAAGGTGGCGTCCGTAAGCTCCACTGAATTCGACATCTTATCTTTCTCCGCGGCGATCAAGCCGCTCTTCGTGAGTCCCACTGAGGGCAAAAAACGTTCACGTACTGAATCTGAAATCTAATGACCTCGGCAACGCCACCTGACAATACCGGATCGAATTCCATGGAAGACTTACCTCGGATCGCCCATGTCGGAATCGCGGTCGAATCGCTTGCCGCTATCGTCCCGTTTTTCCGCGACGTTCTCGGGATGCCCGAAGTGGCGATGTCGGATTCGGACGGTGCGAGAATCGCGGCTGTTCAGAGCGGAGAGTCGCTGATCGAGTTTCTTGAGCCTGCAGCCCCCGACACCCCGATCGGCAAATACCTGGCGAAACGTGGGACCGGGATACATCACATTTGTGTTGCGGTGTCTGATATCAACGAAACGATGGAAGACTGCCGAGCCGCTGGCATCCAGCTGATTGATCAGACGCCGAGGATGGGTGCCGAGGGCAAACGAATTGCCTTCCTGCACCCTAAATCCACGGGCGGTATTCTGGTGGAGCTAACCGAGCAGTAGCGCGCGCGTAGCGAGTGACTCCCCGCTGATCAGGCTACGGCGGGGGATCAGTCGCTAAAGCCTACAGATTCCCGGGCGACACGGGCGCCATCGCGCAGAAATCCTTGACTGCGGCAATGTCGAGGTTTTCGACATACCATCGGCCTCCCGGCCCCATCACTGTATAGACCACTGGACTCCTGGTCTTGCCGTCGCGCTGCAGCTCTACTCGCACCATGCGACGGACTTCGGAAGTCGGACTCTCGCCCGTGACCCGGAACGTGTCGGAGTTGAAGTAGCACTGCAGGATCACTTCACGTTTCTCGAGTTCCACGCGGTCCATATTGTCCCGGGCCGCTCCCTTGGACGTGCCCCAGACCAGCGACATGGCCTGAAGGTCCTGGGCGTGAACCGCCGCGAAGAACCGATCGACAGCGGCGATCGAGGACTTAGCCCCGGGAGTATTGTCGAACCCCGACGTCGTAGCTGGAGGCGCGGTGTGGCACGCGACGGCTCCCGCTACTACAAATGCAAGCAGTAACTTCTTCATCGTCATGAAGTTATACTCCGGCCGAATATGCGAGCAAGATATCAACGCCTATACGTAAACATCGATCACGTCGCCACGCTGAGACAGGCGAGGCGCGGGCACGAGCCAGACCCCGTGGAAGCGGCACGCGTTTGTGAGGCCGTTGGCGTGGAAGGAATCACGGCGCACCTCCGGGAAGATCGCCGTCACATCCAAGATTCCGACGTCGAGGCTCTGCGTGCGGGTATTCACAGCTATTTCAACCTGGAACTTGCCTGCACCGATGAAATGATCGGAATCGCCATCGCGATCCGCCCCGACCAGGTCACGCTCGTGCCGGAACGGCGCGAAGAGGTCACGACCGAAGGCGGCCTCGATGTGGTTGCTCAGGCCAGCAGGGTCGAGCGAGCCGTCAGCGCACTACGCGCCGAGGGGATCAGAACTAGCCTTTTCATCGGACCGGACCGGGACGCGATCCGTGTCTCGCATGAGGTCGGCGCTGAAGCAATCGAGTTGCACACGGGCGAGTACGCCAACAAGCCGGGCGACGCGGCGCCGCTCGCAGCGCTTCGCGAGGCGTCGCGCTTCGCCGCGGAACTCGGACTGGCGGTGCACGCCGGCCATGGACTCACGGCGATCAATTTGAAACCCGTGGCTGCGATTCCAGAAATCGAGGAACTCAACATCGGACATTCCATAATCAGCCGCGCCATCTTCATTGGACTTGCCGCGTCCGTGAGCGAAATTCGAAAAGCAATGGACGAATCTCGTTGAAGAAACACTTTCGCGCGCTGCTCGGCATCGCGATAAGTGCTGTCTTGTTGTGGTGGGTGCTGCGCGAGGTAAGCCTCGCGACTGTTCTGCACGAGTTGTCGCAGGCGAATCCGTGGCTGTTCGGGATCGCCACGGTTTGCGCAACGCTGATCTTCCCACTTCGCGCCAGGCGCTGGCGCACGATCCTTGATCCGATCTATCCCAAACTTCCGTTTGGGCCACTCTGGCGCGCAACGGCGATCGGAATGATGGTGAACAACGTGGTACCTGCGCGAGCTGGTGAAGTCGCGCGCGCGTACGTGCTCACACGCGAAACCCCTGTGCCGTTTTCAACGTCGATTGCGTCGATCGCAGTTGATCGCGTATTCGACGCTATCGTAGTCCTGCTGCTCGCATGTCTCTCGGTGCTCGATCCGCGTTTTCCCTCGAACGTGCGCATCGCGGGTGAGTCGATCGTGAGTTGGGCAATCGCTGGCGCCTCTCTGATAGCTGTTGCTGTCGTTGTGTTTTACGCGCTGGTGTTCTTCCCAGCTCCACTTATTCGTCTCTTTGAATTGTTCGCACGTCGACTCTCCCCGAAGCTTGAAGAGCGTGGCCGTGCGGCGCTCATCACGTTCAGTGAAGGATTGAGTGTGCTGCGGAGCCCGAAACACTTCGCGGCGGTGATGGGTTGGACAATCCTTCACTGGCTCACGAACGCGCTGGGATGGTGGATCGCGATGCTCGCCGTTGGCATACACGCTCCGTTCTCCGCAGCGCTACTGCTCCAGGCAATGGTCGCACTTGGCGTCGCGGTGCCGGCAGCGCCGGGATATTTTGGCATTTTCGAGAAAGTCGCGGTGCTGGGGCTTGCGATTTACTCCGTCAGCGCGTCGCTCGCGACGAGCTGGGCACTCGGGTTCCACATACTCTCGTTCCTGCCGATTACGATCTTCGGCGCCGTGTACGCCGCACGACTGAACCTGAATCTCAAGGATCTTCAGTCGCAGCACAACTCCGCGTGAACGCAACTTGAGCACACCGTGACGAAACGCGTCGCAATTCCAGCGCATGCAAAGCTGAATCTCTGGCTTCGTGTACTTGCCAGAGAAGAAAGCGGCTACCACAGCATCGAGACGTTGTTTCATCGGATC
>JBDTAW010000172.1:0-20174 GCA_039924445.1 Gemmatimonadaceae bacterium | reverse complement strand
GTCGTGCAGTTTCAACGACTGCTCGTTCAAACTTCCTCTCACCGCCATGCAGCAGTTCGCGCAGTCCGTTGATTGGGGCAATGACAACGCGAAGACGCAAGTCGACTCGATCATGCTGAGCAACATGCAGACGCTCGTCACGGAGTATCGCGCACGCGGCGACGCCGCAATGCCACGATACGACGATACCAGGGGCGTACGCGCCAGTGACGCCTTTGCCGCGTTGCTGTCTCAGAGCCAGTTTCTACGCCAATACGCCCCTGGGCTGTATGGCTATCTCCTCAACTATCCGTCGAATAAACTCGATGGAGCGACCGACGTCATGTACTGGGCCGCGGATAAGATTCCGCATCTTCGCTCGACTTTCACGATCAACCAGATGATCGTGTACACTCCGCCTTCCGGGGTCGCGCTCGTCGCACGGAAACAGATCTTCGCCGACCATTATTTCGAGGCTGCATTTGAGGTCTCGGCGGTGTTCGACGCGCCCGATCTTGTCGGCGGGCCCGGAATTTATGTTGTCAGTGTTCGGCGGTATCGATTCGACAGCCTGCCGGGCGGAATATTGAACATTCGTGGGCGGGCGCGCGGTCAGCTGCAGAAGTTGATGCAATCGGATCTGGACCGCGAGCGCCAGCAGGTCGAGGGAAGCGCGCGAAACGGAACCACACCACACTGAACGAGGATGGACGCAAAGCGCTCGACCCAATCACGTGTTGGATCGAGCGAAGTGTCTCGCGAAGTGTCTCGCGAAGTGTCTCGCGAAGCGTCTCCCGTGGCGTCACATATCGTCGTTCATGTGCCGGGCCTCCTCTCGAAGCTCCGGATGTCGCTGCACTATGAGCCACCACGCCGCCGTGAAGCCGGCGAAGTTGCCTAGCCAGATACTCGGCCACGCGAAAATCCCGAGACCTGCATCGGAAAAAATCGCCGTGAGCCCTGCAAAAAGGAACTGCGAGAGTATGAAAATCGTCGCAGCAAGTCCGAGCACCGATGGATTCTTCGCCGCTGCATAGACGAACTTGAGAATTATGGCAGCAATCAAACACCAGTATGCAAAATGAACCACTGTAAAAATTGCCACAGCAACCCACGACGCACTGTTGCCAGCGCCGACTAGATCAAGTATGCCGCGACCGAACATTGTAAGTATGTGCCACGGGCTACCGTTAAGCCAATCGCTTGCGAGTAGCCAGACCCACACTACCGTTGCGCCGAGCGCACCGGCCATGAGTCCTTCGTGAGCGTGTGAGCGGGATTCCGGCAGGGGAATTGCCGGAGCACTAATTGTTTCAGACATTCGAGCCTGGCTGCAAGCCAAAAAGGGTTTCTTCTGGTTGCTCCTAACCCGGCGGCGTCGTGTCGACTCGTGGTTCTCGATGTACTTCGTCGCGCACGATCGCAGTCGTTGCGGTATTTCTGCGAAGTCGCAGACTTTGCCATAGCATCGCTCCCCCAAACCAGATGCAGATGATTGCAAATGGGAGCGCGACAGCGTGTGGCCAGAGCAGGGCCACGACCGCCATAACTGCAAGAATCGCGCCTCCCAAGGCAACCGCTCGCGAGTCGGAGGCGGCCAGGACACGGTGCTCCGTCATCGCAGCTGACACCGTATTCCCGAGTCTTATCGCGCCAGCAACACCGCGACCAGTACTTCCGGAATGACGACGATCATGACGTCGATGCTTGCGGAGTTTCTGCTGGTCGTCGTGCGACGTAACTGACGTCTCTCCGCGAGGCGGCACATTTCGCGCAGCGCGCCGCCGCCGGCGCGCATCCAGCACTACCTCGGTGGCGTTCTCCAAGTCGTTCAGATAAGACTGCACCATGCACTCGGCGAACTCGACGTCTTCGATAACTGCGTCTAATTCATAGTTTCCGAGCCAGCTCGCGATATTCAGATTGCTGGATCCTACCCGCGAAAGTCGTGCGTCTGCAACTGATGTCTTGGCGTGCATCATCGGCCCGTTCCACTCGAACACGCGCACTCCAGCTTCGAGCAGCGGTCGATAACCCGCCTGTGAAAGCGGCCTGAGAAGTGGGATGTCAGTTCCGCCGGGTACGAGCAGCCGCACATCGACCCCGTCCTTCGCAGCGGCTCTGAGCGCCTGAACGTGCGTTGGCATCCCCGCATAGTACGCATCTGTAAGCCAGAGTGTTTCGCGCGCAGCACCAGCCACCATTTCGTCGATACGCAACAGACGAGCGCGCCACGGTTCGCTGGCTACCACGCGAACGGACGTCTCGCCCATCACTGCTATGTCACCAGCAGTCAGGAATTCCTCCGCGGGTATCGGCGCACCGGTTGCGGCCCACACGCGACCGAACGCACGGGCAACATCCGCCACGGCCGGTCCACGGATTTCCACGCCAGTGTCGCGCCAGGGTTCAATGCCGCGAGAGGGATCTCCAACCCAGGCATCGCCAACGCAAAGTCCTGTGATGAAACCGACTGTGCCGTCAACAACGACACTCTTCCGATGATCACGATGCACCCAACCGAGCGGGCTGGCGAGATTGAATGGGTTGAAGCAGCGTACTTCAATACCGGCATCCGACATCGACTTCCAGAACCTCGACGGCGTCTTGCCCACAGCGCCCAGCCAATCGTACAGAAGGCGCACGGTGATACCCGCATGTGCCCGCTCGATCAATGCGTCAGCGAATTGCCGGCCGGACGTGTCGTCCTGCATGATGTACGCTTCGAAGTACACAAATGATTGCGCTGCAGCAATCGCCTCCAGCCACGCCGGATAATTCTCGGCCGCGTCGCGCAAAAGCCTTACACTGTTACCGTCAACGTTTGACGCTCCAGCGGCGCGCGATACCGCGCGATCCATGAGCCACCCGGCATCGGCAGGAGCAGACCGCGATCGCACATGCTCGTTTGATCGGGCTGGAACATGGTCCGTCAATATTGGCGCCGAAGTCGTTGTATCCATATCAATAGAGGATCATGCCTGCGGAAGCGCCTGGGCCGATCCGCTTCTGGATTCTCGCCCACTGATCGTATCAACGTGTACCCGCAGCAGCTGCACCCGCTTTGGCATCGGATCTTCTGCAGTAAGTATCTGCGGCACTGCCTTCCGAAAAAGATTTACCGCATTTTCGAATTCGTACCATTCGCGCGAATGCATGTCCGAGTGGAGGAACTCGATCGCTCCCGACACCTCCACAGATTGCCAGTCGTAGATGCTCTCGGCACGGCCGACTTCGAATGCTGCCCACGGATGATGCATGGCGATTGTGAGATCCGGGCCGAGTTCGGTCCGCGCGTATATCCATCCCTCGGAGTAGATATAATTGCACAGTTTGACCTTTATCAGGTCGTGAAAGCTGAGCCCTACTCGGCCGAGGTGGTGGCTCGCGAGGATAGCGAGCGCTTCTTCGTTGGATAAATCGCGGACCTCAACGCGCAAACCCGCTGTTCCACGCACGCTGCTGTCGCTGCCGTCGCTGCCGTCGCTGCTGTCGCTGCTGTCTTCCGCACCTGCAGCGTGACTTGTCGTCTCACCTGCTTCCTTATCCATGGTTTCGCTCATCGATTTACGGTCCGCTCCAGCGCTGCGCGGTCCCATGCCGCGCAGTTCGCGGCTGCTTCGTATGTTGTTTGAAGGAATGTCAGCAACGTCTCTTCCGGTGATGCAGATTGCCGCACGGTTTCGTACGGGAGCACAAACTCCCTCAACGTTTCGTCGTAGTACGCCGATTCTGAACTGATCCTGTAACCCTTGTATCCTTCAGGTTCGGGGTAAGCATAGGAATAAAAAGCAGCATCCTGCCCATCTCCGCCGGGCCAGAAGCCGCAACTGCTGCACTCTCCAGAGTACGCTTCCTTCATGACGTAATCCGGACAGTTGGGAACAACACCCGAAAATTCCGGCGCACCCCGACCGGAGAAACGGGTCGCTGCAAGATCAAAGCTTCCCCAAAAAAAGTGTACCGGGCTGGCCTTTCCAGCAAACCGGCCACGGAACGCCTTGATTACTCGGTCTGCCTGAAACATCACGCGCCACCACCGATTCGCCCATTCAGCGTCATACGTGTGATGCTCTGTGTCTTCCGCAAATGGAATCGCCGTAACTATTTCGACCGGTACTCCCCTTAACTTCGCGCCGATGTCCAGCGCCTTTAGCACATCAAGGTATTCACCATAGAACTCACGAACCGAGCGGCTGACAAGCGGTATCGCTTGCGACGCGCCGGTGCTGGTGCGGATGACCACACTATGGTCGATAAAATCGAAATCCACAGCTGCAATTCCTTGCCCGTAGGGCATCGACGACGTAGTCAGGCCGCGCGGGGTGACGTATAACGTCACTTGCCACCAGTGATTCTCCATCGGTGCCAGTGCCAACCGGGTCTTGCCGACTATCTGCGTCAACATATGCAGCGTTGCAAAGGTCGGCGCCCATGATGTGATAGGCAGGGCCGGCCACGCCTCGGAATCCTGCGACATGCTCAGTGCTCCGCGCGCCATGATCTCAGGAGGCTCGTGGCGCGGGCTCAAAGACCATCTCGTCCACAAAGCACCAGCCCCAATCCTCGCCGGGCTCAAATGAACGGACGATTGGATGACTGGTCTGGTGGAAGTGCTTCGTTGCGTGCTTGTTCGGTGAACTGTCGCAGCAACCTACGTGACCGCACTCCAGACACAATCGAAGGTGCACCCACGTGCTGTGCATCTTGAGACACTCCTCACAACCATTCGGGGTCCGCGGTTTGACGTCGCGAACGTGATCAAGATGGGCACACTTCTGCGAAGCCATTGAAACGTCCTCCGTTGCCGTTGATACACTTTTCTAATATACCACCGGCTGGAGTGTCCACCCCGGCGGCGGGTTCGCCCAAACCTAGGTCGAGCTCTTGCGATATTGCCGGACAGCGACCCCGAAAACAGTAGCGCCAATTGCGATCAGAGCAAGAAGATGGCCGCCGACGTCTCGCACGCCGGAACCCTTTAGCAGTACCGCTCTCATGAGCGCCACGAAGTGCGCGATCGGATTGAGATTTGAAGCCCACTGCGCCCAGACCGGCATCCCCCGCAGTGGCGTGAACAGACCGCTCATGAGGAGATAGACCATCAGCAACGAGAAAGTCAGGAACATGGCCTGCTGCTGTGTCTCCACAACTGTCGATATCCACAATCCGATCCCGAGCGCCCCGACCAGATATATCGTTCCTGCCACGAATATCAGCAAAAGGCTTCCCAGCATCGGTACGTGGAAGACCAGCCGAGCAACGATGAGACCGATCATGAGATCAACCATCGCGATGCTCCAGAGCGGAATCAGCTTTGCTGCAATGAATGTAGACCGGGTGATCGGCGTCACGTTCAGTTGATCCAGGGTCCCTGCTTCCTTTTCTCGCACGATGTTCATCGCCGTCAGCAGCGAGCCAACTATCGTCACGAGTATGACGAGGATTCCCGGCACCATATACTGACGGTAGTCCAGCGCCGGGTTGTACCAGTCACGATGCCGCACTTCAAGCACCGACCGACCTCTGACCGGTGTGAAATCGCCCGCCGAGGTCAGCCGCATCAATTCCGCTGGAAATATCTGTGCACCGACATCGAGGGAATACTGAGCCAGAATCGCACTTGCGTACGACTGCATCACCCCGGCGGCCGCCCCATCTTCCGCGTTGAACACGAGCTGCACCTGCGCGCGTCGCATGGTCTCCAGATCGCGCGCAAATCCCGCGGGGATGACTACAATCATGTTCACACTTCCCTCAAGCATCGCGCTGTCTGCCAGCGCTTGCGACTGCGATGACTCGACCGGAACAAATCGGTCCGACGCAGCAAGGCTGGTCACGACTCCGCGTGAGATCGAGCTGTGGTCCCTGTCCACCACATACATCCGCGCACTCGTGATGTCGAACGTGACCGCATTGGCCAGTACAAGCAACTGCACCACGGGCATTATGAACAGCATCCCAAGGATCGTTCGATCCCGGAATATCTGCAGAAATTCCTTCCGAAGCAAAAAGCGCAATACTCGCATTCTCAGGCGAGCCTCGCCTTGAAACTCCTGACTGCCGCCGTGAAAAGCACAACGAGCATCACGACAAGTATCACGTGCTCCTTCCACAAATTGGACATGCCGACTCCCTTCAGCATTATCCCGCGAGCTATCACGATAAACCATCGTGCCGGCACGAAATAAGTGATTGCCTGCAACCATCCTGGCAGACTCGCGATCGGGAATATCAACCCCGAAAGAAGTGTGTTGGGTAGCATTGTGACGACAAGTGCGCCGAGCATCGCGGCACGCTGCGACGCGGTGAGCGCAGCTATCAATACTCCGAGTGCCAATCCAACCATCGCAAACAGGACACTCGACCCCAACAGCAGCATAAGGCTGCCGCGGAACGGTACGTTGAACACCAGCCACGCTGCCAGTAGAGCGGTGATCACGTTGCCAAATGCGAGCAGCAGATATGGCATCACCTTGCCCACAATGATCTGCCATGGCCTCAACGGCGACACGAGCAATATCTCGAGCGTCCCGCGTTCCTTCTCGCGCGACAGCGAGATCGCCGTCATCAGCGCGGTTACCAGCGTGAGTACAAGTGCGATCAGCCCGGGTACGAACAGATTTACGCTCTTGAGCGTGGGGTTGTAGCGCATCCGGAACTGCGGCACGATCTGTACTGACTGACGATTCACTCCCCTATCAGCCGCATAACTCGCAATCACGGCGTTTACATACGCCGCCATCATGCTTGCAGTGTTCGGATCCGATGCATCGCTGATCAGAAGCAGCCGAGCGGCTGTGCCGCGCGACAGGCTCTCGGCAAAACCGACAGGGAACACGAGTGCAATATCCGCATCACCGCGCCGAAACAAAGGCTCAACTATGTCCGCAGTTGGCGCGACGGCAACGATGCTGAGCCGCGGATTCCCGCTCAGCCGATTGCGCAGAGCGATCGTCGCAGCGTCTGGCGACGCATCGACGATCCCAATCCTTACCTCGCTGATATCGTTGCGCAAAGCAAAGCCAAATAACACGACCATTGCGAGCGGTAGCAGGAGCAGGATCGTCAGGGTCTGTCGGTCCCGGACGATGTGGTGCAACTCCTTGATTACAAACGCGCGAAGCGCTGAACGACGGTCGCTGCCGCTACGAGCTTCACGCATGCTGGACCGCCGAAACCGATTGTGGTCGCACCAGCTCGAGGAACACCTCGTCCAGCGATGCAGCTCCGAACCGTCCCTTTACCTCGCTCGGCGTTCCCATTGCCGCAATTCGCCCGTCCACCATGATCGATATCCGGTCGCAGTACTCCGCTTCATCCAGATAATGCGTCGTCACCAGTATCGTCGTCCCATCTTCGGCCGCATCATAGATCATGTCCCAGAATTGACGTCGCGTTATCGGATCGACTCCGCCCGTCGGTTCGTCGAGAAAGACGACTGCCGGTCGGTGCAACAGGGCGACCGAAAAGGCGAGTTTCTGCTTCCATCCGAGTGGCAACGATTGCACGCGAGCATCGGCAGCGTCCTCCAGATGGAGCCTCCCTATCAATCCATCGCCACGGTCGCGGATCTCGGCGTCGGTGAGACCGTAGATGCCACCATACAGTGTTATGTTCTCCCTGACAGTGAGATCGTCATACAGCGAAAACCGCTGACTCATGTAACCGATGTGACTCCGTACGGATTCAGCATCTGTTGTCACGTCAAACTCCGCGACGCGTGCTGTTCCGGATGTTGGAGCAAGAAGCCCGATCAGCATCTTGATTGCGGTTGTCTTGCCCGCTCCATTTGCACCCAGAAAGCCGAACACCTCGCCTGCTTGCACCTCGAACGTGATCGCATCGACCGCGGTGAAGTTGCCAAACCGCCGCGTGAGCTCATGCGCATCGATTGCAGCGGTCACGCCGCCACCTCGACAGGTTCTGCCGGACTCCCCATCAACTCCATGAATGCGTCTTCAACACTCGGCGCTATTGGTGCGACACGAACATCGGAAACGCTCTGCGTTGCCAGAAATGTGCGGATCTCCGCCGCAATCGTCTCGGCGCTCAGATCCGCTCTTGAGTCGCTGTAGTGCAGATTGTCTCCAAATGGATATACCGACGCCGCGTGGGGGTATGCGCGCAGTATCTGGAGGAGCGCGTGCCGCTCCGCAGCATGTACTGCAAGCAATGGGCGAGGATAGCGCGCCGCTATGACTGACGGCTTGTCAACGGCAAGGACCCGACCCTGCTGCATTAATGCGACCCGATCGCAACGCGTTGCCTCATCCATGTAAGCGGTCGAAACAAGTATGGAGAGGCCGGATGCCTTGAACGTATCGAGGAGATCCCAGAATTCGCGGCGCGATACCGCGTCAACTCCTGTTGTCGGCTCATCGAGGAACAGAATATCAGGGCGGTGCACCAACGCGCAGCACAGCGCGAGCTTCTGTTTCATTCCGCCAGACAGTGCGCCGGCTCGGCGATCCTTGAAAGGCTCCAGCTGCTTGTAGATGGGCTCGATCATCGCTCGTCCTTCATCGATACTCGTCCCGAATACCGAGGCAAAGAACCGGAGATTCTCGTCTACGCTAAGATCGGGATACAAGGAAAATCGGCCTGGCATGTAACCAACGCGAGCCCGAATTGCCCACAGATCCTTCACTACATCCAGCCCAAGCACTGTCGCAGATCCGGAATCCGGGATAAGCAACGTCGTCAAAATCCGGAACAGCGTCGTCTTCCCCGCCCCGTCCGGACCTACGAGCCCAAACAGCTCGGCGGGCCGCATGTCAAGTGAGACCTGGTCCAGTGCGATCGTAGCACCGAAGCGTTTGGTTACAGCATTTACTACTAGCGGCTGGTCGCTCACCGGACGTGGCTCGAATCAGGTGGGAGCGATGTCGGTTTCTCTTGCGAATTATCAAGCGAAAGGTCCGCCGGCATCCCGATCTTCAGCGCGCCATCGGGATTCTTCACGAGCACCTTGATCGCATACACGAGTTCGGTCCGCTCATCACGTGTCTGAACCGGCGTCGGCGTGAACTCCGACGTCGATGCCACCCAACTCACGGTTCCCGGCAACGTCAACAGCTTCCCTCCTCGCTGATCCACATGTACAGCTACACCCTGCCCCACCCGAAACGATGTCAGCTGCGCCTCGCTCACGTAAGCACGAAGCGTCATTGTATCCAGATTCGCGATGCGATAGAGAGGGGCGCCAGACTGGACAACTTCGCCCGCGCGAGCATATGTGGTAAGCACGGTGCCGCTGGTTGGATTCAACACGCGGCTTTTGCTGATCCGCTCGTCAATCTGCGCCACATTGGCCTTCGCCGCGGCAGCATCGAGCTTGACGCTCTGACTCTGCGATTCCGCAGCAGCGATCTGTGCCATGAGGACGCGGTAGTCGCGCTCCGCCTGATCCAGTTGCTGGGCGGTTCCCGCCTTTTCAGCATGTAACCGTTGCGCGCGGTCGAATGCGCGCTTCGACACGTCACTCTGTACCTTGAGCACCGCGAGTTGTTGCGTTGCCTGGGTGGAGCGTGCTGTCGCAGCGGCATTCTGTGCTTCAATCTGCCTACGTTGCAGCGCAAGCTGCGTTGTATCGATCAACGCCACCTGCGTCCCCTTGGCGATCGTGGCACCCTCGACCGGAAGGAACTGCTCGATCTGACCCGCCGCTTGCGCCGATACAACAACCTCCGTCGCCTCGAAGTTGCCATACGCGTCGGGCCGCGACGTCGCGCGACACCCTGTCGTCATGAAAACCGCCAAAACGGCCACTACTGCGTTTCTGGTGCTGTCGTTCAGGGGTCTCATCAGTGGACCTCCAGTCCGAGAGAAGTGAGGAAATTCGCACGCGCCTGAGCCAACTGAACCAGATGAGTCGAGCGTGCCAAACGGGCATTCAGCAGATCTGTTTCGCGATCGATGTAGTCGGCCGAGGTGATAACGCCCTCGTCGTAGCGGAATTCGGTCTCGCGCAGTACTCGCTCGCGCAGCGTGATGATTGCATCGTCGTCTGCCAACGTCTGCTGAAGTTGATCGAGAGTTGCGAGTTGTGAAGTCACGCTGCGCTGCACACTCTTTCTGAAAGCAGCCTCGTTCGTCTCGACGATTTGTTTCTGCAGTGTCAGCGCCTCGCGGTCGCGCCGTGTCGTTCCCCAGTTCCAGGGAGTCCAGTCAACCTTGACCCCCGTAAGCCAGTAGCCCTGAAAATTCTGTGATAACGGATTCAGTCCGGGCCGACCGTAGCCGCCCCTTCCGAACGCTGACACTCGTGGCAGATCCGCTGCGCCAAGAGACGCCTGTTGCTCCGCGATTACATCGCGATTTCGCGCAAACTCAGCGTATTCAGGCCGAGCACCGAGGGTATCCATCGAACTGCGCGCCAACTGTACGGGTGCCGCAAGATCGGGAATCGCCAGCGCTTCGGTATTATCTATCGGGCCTCCGGTCAGGTTCGCGAGTACTGCAAGTGCCGCTGCGCGATTGGCATCGAGGGATCCGACGGTCTGCTTCCTTTTGAGCAGCTCCGCGTCGAGCATGTCTGGCTCGCTTGGCAGCGCCGCTCCCTGTTGCACACGTTGCAGCGCCACGCGCCGATGCGCCTGAATATCTGTAATCGCTGCCTCCTGATCGGCCACCTGCATCTGGCTCATGAGAGCGGCGAAGTAGGCGTCGTTCACATTCTGCCGGAGCGTGAAGAGCGAAGCCCTTACACCTGCCTGTGAGGCAGCGAGCTGCGCGCGCTCGACGCCTCGTCTTGCACCGACCGACGGATCGTATATCGGCTGCTGCGCAGTGATTTGCGCGTCGTAGCTGTCACGCGACGGTTCCGGAAGTGAGCCCCCGTTCGGCAACTGAAGAGGAATGGATATGACCTGCGACTGATACTGAGCCCGTGCGTTCGCACCCAGGGTCGGAAGCCGCGTCGCATCGATATCGCGTTCGCGCAACGAAGACTGAGCCGCGAGGATCTCTATTTGTCTTGCTCTCGGATCGCGCTGTACAGCTCGGGACTGCAGCTCTCCGAGCCGCAGTGTATCGGGCGGGGGCGCCGTGTATTGTGCAGCCGCTATGAATGGCGCGCCGAACATCGCGGCTGTACATAAAACTGCGGCGACGGCTGCAATGGAATGCGGACGGTATCGTCGCATCATGGTCTGAGTGCGTTGAGGATGAAATCCGGTAGTTCCGCTCTTCGCTCATCCAGGAATCGACTGAACGCATCGTCATCCTGACCAAGTAAGAGCCTGAGCACTGGCCGAGCGGCGAATGGGAAGACGCAGAGCGCAATCAGATTGACCAGGAACTGTTCAGGCGCAATGGAACGCATCGCGCCAATTGCCGCCTGTTGATTGAGATCTACGCGTAGCCGCTCGACAAATGAACGCATGGCGTTCGCAGGGTCGGAACCGGTAATCTGTTCTGCGAGTGTAGTGAGCCGTTCGGGATTGAAATGCAGTTCGGCCAGTATGTAGCCGGGAATGAACGGACTCTCCCTGACCGCATCGATGTAAGCGTGCACGAACCGTTCAATCTTCCGATCCAGGCTGTCGTCGGAGGCAAACGCGCCGAGGATAGACGGCACGATGCGCGTGCCCAGTTCCCGGAAGACTGCCTGTGCAAGCTGGTCCTTGGACCGGAAGTAGTAATGAAGGAGAGCCTGGTTCACACCAGCCTCTGCTGCGATCTCCTGCATGCGTGCGCCACCGGTTCCGCTGCGGACGAATACGGCCCGCGCGGCCTCGAGAATTCGAGCCTCGGTGCCGCTGTCGCGCTTCGCTCTTGGGCGACCCGCCGAGGTCATTTGCCCCGTCCGGTTATAAGTGTCATCCGATGTCGACTCTCATTAATTAACCAGTTAGTTAATTTATAAGTCAATTACAGGACCGCAAGCGCCTCCGCGATCTCTTTCCACAGCAGCAATAGCGCCGGATCGTCAGTGACGATCCGGCGCTGTGAGGCGATTTCCAACTTCAGGGAGATCCCAGCGAGCGCGCGAGCGCGCGAGCGCGCGTTGAGCTCCCTTGTCGCGGATGACCCTAGTGCTGCGTCAACCCGCCGAGCGTGAACCGATATTCCTTCGCCGTCGCATCGTAATTGACTGAATACGTTGTCGGGAACCGGCCCGCAGTCGGCCACGTGTCCGGCTGCGGGATTGCCTGTTCGGTGTTCGGCAGGCTTTCCAGATAGGCCTTTGTGATCATCGGCTCAAGGAAGATGTACCTACCGTCCCACGATCCGTAGATGAACGTGTTGGTGAATGGTTGTCCGTTCAACTCCGGCGACTTCACGTTGGACCAGTGGAGGCCCATCTGTGGCACAGCATTCGTCGCGGCGACGCCGGGAGGCGGGACGTATCCCTTGGGGACGAACGCGGCAGTCGGATAGTTCGCAGCCTTCGCACCGTACTGAGGATCGCTCGGCAAAATCGCTGCCTGAGCCGCCGCGCTGATCATGTAGAAGTGAAGATCAAAGTGCGGAACACCATAGAGTTGCGGCGGCTCGTGCCCGTTCGGGTTCCAACCCAATTCTGCGTGGTCGAAGCCGATCCCCTTGGCCTGATCCGGGAGCGAAAGAGTAACCATGAGGGCCGTCGGACTTGGCCCCGAGACGGTTGTTGGAAGCCCCTGCAGTGCTCCGGAGGTCATGGCGATGCCGAGCGCTGTCGGCGAACCCGTCGCATCCGTGGTTACCCACGCACGCGCGGTTCCCTGCGCGAAACTGGCAGATGGGCCATAAAATGTTCCCGCCTTTCCGTCTGGTCCGGACGTGTCAGAACAGGCAACAGCGATACCACCCGTTGCCAGAGCAAGAACGGCGGCTGCCAGTAGAAGCTGCTTCGTTTTCATCTTTCACTCCGAGGGGCCTGCGCCCGCACTTGGGGGGATTGTTCGGCTCGTCTCAACCGCCGATGTCCTATAAGCGAAAGTCGCGATCACGGATTTCATCCTGATTTCAGGCAATCGCAGCCGCGCTGTCCCAGCCTCGCACGCGGTGGTATCATTCCGGCGTGTCGCAGGAGCTAAATACAGACGTGCAGCGCCTGTTCGACGAACTGATTGCGCTCCCATCCGTCGCGCGCGAATCGCGCATCAGCGAACTGACCTTGCCTGCGGCAATTTCCGCTGAGGTTCGATCGCTCCTCGTCGCGGCAGACCGCACCGGCGATTTCCTTGGCGTGCTTTCGGTACCTACTCCCCTGGCTCGGTCGGTCCGCGAACCAGATAGCGTCATCGCTGGCCGGTATCGGATCGAGCGAGAGATCGGCCGCGGAGCCATGGGGGTCGTTTATCAGGCGCACGATCAACAGCTGGATCGCCGCATCGCGCTCAAGTTCCTGGAAACTGCGGGCGCACCCGATGCGAGAACGATCCGGCGTTTCATGACCGAAGCTCGCGCAGCCGCGCGTCTCGACCATCCCAACGTCGCCGCCGTACACGACATCGTGGAGATGCCGGACGGTCAGCTATTCATCGCTATGAGCTACTGCTCCGGCGAAACGCTGCGTGATCGTATTCTACGCGGACCGATTGAACCGCCCGACGCACTTCGACTGGCAGCCCAGATCGCGAGCGCGCTCGCCGCGGCCTACGCCGCCGGCATCGTGCACCGCGATGTCAAGCCGGCGAACGTGATCTTTGACACACCAGGCACGGTGAAGCTTACTGATTTTGGTGTCGCGAAACTATCAGGCGATCATGAAGTATCGAGTCCCGGTATTACGGTCGGAACGATCGCGTACATGTCACCCGAGCAGATTCGCGGCGATTCCGTCGACCATCGTACCGATTTATGGTCGCTGGGGGTAGTGCTTTACGAGATGCTCGCCGGGTGCCGTCCCTTCTCAAGCGATCACGTTGCGAGCGTGATGCACGCCGTTTTGGAGTCCGATCCCGTCTCCCTGCCCGGGGACCCGCGGATCACTCAGGGGGTTCGTGACCTGGTCGATTCACTGCTCGCGAAACGTCCCGAAAACCGGCCAGCGAATGCAATTATTGTGGGAGATATCCTCGCCCGGCTGATACCGGGTGACGATCGTGTTGTAATCGGACTCCGGGAGGATGTTGCCGCCGGAGCGTTGCCCAGTGACGTAACGAGCTTCGTGGGGCGCGAAAGGGAAATCGAAATCGCCGGACAGTTGCTGCATGCCAACCGGTTGCTCACGCTCACCGGTCCCGGCGGCACCGGCAAGACGCGCCTCGCAACGCAGCTCGCGCACAGCATGCGCTCCGAGTTCCCTGATGGCATCTGGTTTATCGCACTGGCTGAAGTCGCTGATGCGGATCTGGTACCCACACTCACTGCGCAGGAACTCGGGCTCCGCGACCTGGGCGGCGGCAGGCTGAGCAGTCGTGTTGTCACAGCTTTGCGCAGCCGTCACGCGTTGCTGGTGCTCGACAATTTCGAGCACGTCCTGGGCGCCGCACCATTCGTCTCCGAGCTACTTGCGGGGTGCCCCGAATTGACAATCCTGGTGACCAGCCGCACGCCGCTGTCGATTCAGGGAGAACAGGAATTCCCGGTTCCGCCGCTCGTTACTCCAGCCTCCGACGACGACGCAGCTGGAGAAAGCGAGGCGGTACGGCTATTTGTGCAGCGCGCGCGAGCAGTTCGACCGGATTTCGCCCTCAACGACGAAATAATCGCAACGGTAGCCGAAATCTGTCGCCGGCTCGACGGGCTGCCGCTCGCACTCGAACTCGCCGCGGCGCGCGCGAAGCTCCTCTCACCCCGTGCAATGCTGTCGCGCCTCGAGCATCGGTTCGATCTTCTCCGTCGCGAGACAGCCGAGCGACCATCGCGACACGGACCCATGCGCGATGTGATCGATTGGAGCTATGTGCTGCTCACTGAATCGGAACGTACGCTCTTCGATCGCCTCACTGTTTTCGCGGGCGGTATCTCCGTAGAGGCTGCCCGGGCGGTTTCGCCGATCAAGCAGAGCGATGCGGCGTCCGCGTTCGCACTCCTTGATACGCTTGGCTCGCTGTGCAACAAGAGCCTGCTTCGTCAGGAAGAGGAGGAAGACGGCGAACCTCGCTTCATGATGCTCGAGACTGTGCGTGAGTTCGGCCTCGACCAACTTCGTGCGACCGGTGGCGAGCCGCCCGCGCGGCGAGCTCATACCGCGTATTATCTGGCACTCGCTGAGAACGGGGCGGCACAGCTGCGCGGCCCGACACAGGCTGCGTGGCTCGATCGCTTTGATACGGAGTACGCAAATCTTCGTATCGCGCTCGACAGCGCGATTGCAGATGCCGCATCAGGATACGGTACAGGTCTGGCCGACGCCGCGCGTCTCGCGCTTGCACTATACCGCCTCTGGATGACACGCGGTCCGCTACTGGAAGGCGTCGAGTATCTGCGACGCATAATCGCACTTGCGGACGCAGCCGGCCGGGATTCGTCGACAACCGCGCTTGACTTCAAGCTGCACGCAAGACTACTGACTGCATCTGCCCAACTGGCAAATACACGCAGCGTCTTTATCGAGGCGCGCGATCTTTTTGAACGCAGCCTGGAGTTGCAGCGACGCGCTGACGACCTTCCCGGCATTGCTACGACGCTGAATAATCTTGGATGGACAGTATGGATCATCGGCGATCTCGCCCGAGGCGAGGAACTGTCCAGGTCGGCCATGCGCATGCATGAGGCACGTGGTGATGATCTGGGTGTGAGCCTCTCACTGAATAACCTCGCATGGATTGCGATGGAACGTGGCGAATACCAGCGAGCAGAAGAGCACTTTGCGAGAGTTGTCGAGGCCCACCGCCTGCGTGGCGATCCACGGACGGTTGCCTTTGCTCTGGGCTGGGTCGGGGTCCTGGCCACGCGGCGCCGCGATTATAGCCGAGCCATCGCGCTCCACGAGGCAGCGATCGAGATGCTGGAGCCGGTCGCAGAGCGCGCCTATCGAAGCCTCAGTTTCGTGAGGCTTGAGGCCGCACGGCACGCCGCCGGACTTCCTGGAACGCACTCGAAAGCCGTGGAGAGCTTATACCTG
Source organism: Gemmatimonadaceae bacterium (assembly GCA_039924445.1). Classification (GTDB taxonomy): domain Bacteria; phylum Gemmatimonadota; class Gemmatimonadetes; order Gemmatimonadales; family Gemmatimonadaceae; genus Fen-1247. Next base: position 4,195 of record JBDTAW010000172.1, on the reverse strand, counting down.
CGTCCGTTGTGGGACGAGGGTCGGCTCTGGCCGATCGCTTTCGCGCTTACAGAGCTGGGCCGAATGCTGCACGATGAAGATGCGCTCGAAAGCGCTCGTTCAAGGTTGATCGAGGCACTCGACGTTCGTAGCCGCACCGGAGCGCTGCACGGAGTTGCTGAGGCTCGGCTGCTGCTGGGAAGCGTATACACGCGACTTGCGGATCCAATACGGGCTGGGGAAAGCCTCCAACAGGCGCTTCGAGAGGCAACCACATTCGGCGCGACGCCTATCATCATCGACTGCATCGAGACGATTGCGACACTCCTGTTGGAGAGTGGCAACCATGAAAGCGCCGCCGTGCTGTTTGCCGCGGTCGATGCGCAAAGGAATACACTCGGCGTCTTCCACGCCGTGCGTTACAAAACCGAAGATGAGGTCCTTCGCTCCAGAGTCGAGTCCAACCTGAGCCACGACGCGCTGCTGCACGCACGGAACGAGGGAGCTGCGCTCAGCGTGGACGAAGCGCGAGAGGCCGCGTTCAACGCATTACTTCATTTATAACAAGTAGTGCTACGACGGACGCAACAGCTGGTGGCAGATGCTCCACGACTCGACGATTCTGTCGTTATCAAAGCGAACTACGACGCTCTCCCAGACCTGATCCTCAAGGTTCGGCGCAATCATTGTCAAGTAACACACAACGTGCATCCCGACGCCCGTCAACGCCTCAATGGTCCATACTGCGTCGGGAAAACGCGCGCGACGTGCGGCCAGGTGCACAATGAAGGCGTGCCTATCATGATCACCCGCCGATCCGTGGGCGACAAAATCATTGTGGAGGAATCGTTCCGGCGCGGCAAGCACCCCGCGCTGCAGAACTTCCTCGACGAACAGATAGTAAAGGCCAACATGGGCTTCCAGGTTCATAATGGTTGCCCGCGCATCAGTCGATCGTACGGGAAAATCAAGCCCCGGAAGTCGCGTTTGCTTTTGCATTTTGCACTGTGCTGAGGATGCGAGTAAGATTCCGACAGTCGTCCCGCTTTGTTAGGCGAGAAGACTCTGCCAGCTTTTCATCGACTTCCGAGCCGCCGATGTCGCCTCCGATCGATCCATCAGAGATTACGGTCTTTCTTAGACGCTGGCGTGACGGTGACGAACATGCGCTGGGGTCGCTGCTGCCCCGCGTTTATGATCAGCTCCGTGATATCGCGCGCGCGCGGCTGCGCGCGGAGCGCCCCGACCATACGCTGGACACGTCGGGGCTGGTGCACGAAGCGTATCTTCGACTAACTGACGCCGGCGCGACTGACTGGCAGGATCGCGCACACTTTTTTGCGGTGGCATCTACGGCCATGCGGCGCGTACTCATTGATTACGCGAAACAGCGGCACGCTGAAAAACGCGGTGGCAACACTGTTCGCGTTGACTTCGATCCAGAGAAGTTCGGCGAGGCTGGCGCTGTCGCGACCACGGATCCAACAGCCCTCATCGCACTCGAAGATGCGTTGAGCAAATTCGAGAAGATTCACCCGCGCCAGGCAAAGGCGCTTGAATTGCGGTATTTCGCCGGACTCACGCTCGATGAAGCTGCTGACGTACTCATCACCTCAGCTCCGACCGTGATGCGCGACCTTCGCTTCGCCGAAGCGTGGCTCGCACGCGAGCTCGAGTGAGGCGCGTGCCACGGCGGCAATGATTCAGCGATCGACCGTCGCCATTCTCGCTTCGTTGTAACGAGGACCGGAAATCTTCTCCGGCGAGAGTGCATCGTCCAACCGCTTCATGTCGCTCGCCTCAAGTTTCACATCAACGGCGCCCGCGTTTTCCACGAGTCGTGTGCGTTGCTTGGTACCTGGAATCGGAACGATGTCATCACCCTTGTGCAACAGCCATGCGAGTGCGATCTGACCGGCCGTCGCTTTCCTACCCGCGGCAATCTCCTTCACGACTGAAACCGCCTGCATGTTGGCATCGAAATTCGGACCCTGAAAACGCGGATCGCCCGCGCGGAAATCGCCCGATGGCATTTCCTCGGCGCGCTTGATAGTACCGGTCAAAAAACCACGGCCGAGCGGACTGAACGGAACAAGCCCGATATGGAGCTCGCGCAGTAGCGGTATAATACGCGCCTCGAGATTCCGTTCCCATAAGGAATATTCGCTCTGCAGCGCAGCAATTGGATGAACCGCGTGCGCTCGGCGGATATTCACCTCGCCCGCTTCGGAGAGACCAAGAAACCGCACCTTTCCTTCACTCACGAGCGCGGCCATCGTACCGACAACGTCCTCGATCGGCACGTTGGGATCAATCCGGTGCTGGTACAACAGATCAATGTGGTCCGTCTGAAGTCGGCGCAGTGAGCCTTCCACAGCCTCGCGTATGTGCGCTGGCCGACTGTCCAGTCCGTGCTCGACACCTGGACTACCGATGCGCCAGCCAAACTTGGTCGCGATAATCGCGTCATCCCGTCTTCCCTTGAGCGCTCGACCAAGCAGTTCTTCGTTCGTATACGGCCCATACACCTCGGCGGTATCGAGGAAGGTGACGCCGACTTCGAGCGTGCGATGAATCGTCGCAATCGCTTCCTTCTCGTCACGTGCTTCAGGCGAGTCGTAAGAAGCGGTCATCCCCATGCAACCGAGCCCGATCGCCGAAACCGTCAGGCCGCCATTTCCCAGATTGCGCTTTTGCATCATGTGTTGAAAGGTATCGCGATGAAACTCAGATATCTCCGGCGTCCTGAAGCGACACGAACTTCCAGAATCTCGGATTGAGCAGCATTGTCAGGTAATCGGGCAACAGATCTCTCTGGTCCCCCGTCAGCAAACTGCGGATTTGGGAATTGATCGCCGATGTCTCCACAAAGAACTCGACCCGCGCGTGGACAAGCCGAAGTCGAACTGCCGCTGCGCCTCCTGGATCGCCTTGCGGCCCGGATCCGTACGCGCTCAACACCAGCCGCGAAGCCGTCGCCATCCAACGGTTTCCCAGCGCCTGCAACTCCTTCCGCTGAGACGCTGTGAGTTGCAAGGCATCCGCCGACTGCAGAACCATTAGAGGCAGCGGCGGGATATCGCCGAGATACTCCATCCCGGCACCGCTCCGCGCACCAGCGGACGAATCTCGCTGCAGCAATGCAAGCACCTTGTCGGTACGCTGGGAAATAGTGCTCGGACCGAGCGGTATGTGAATTCCGACAGCAATTCGCATTGGATCGCTGATGCCCATCGCCAAACCCGACGGCTTGCCGAACCCGCTCAACGGCTGACCGATGAACGAATGCGACTGCGAATCAAATCCCGTTATATGCACTAGCGTCGCGCTTACCGGCTCTGCATTCCCAAACGTCAAACCCGCCCCGCCAGCAAACACAGCAAGTGGATTGGACAGTTGGACGGAAATGTTGTATCCGCGTGGAAGTCCCAACATCAGTCCCGGTATGTCTGCGTATATCAGAGACGACAAACTCCACGGTCCGGTGCAGCTATTAAAACCGGCTATTTGACCGGCGGATTCGCGAATACACGATCGCACGTTCGGTGAGACCGCGTCCGCCCAAGTATTTGCCAAGGCCTTCGGAATAAATGCAGCGTCATTTGCGAAACCATCACCATTGAGATCGCGATCCGCGAGCGGCGTGAACCGAACTCCGCTCCGCGCGAGGCCGGAGATACGAATGCTCGCCGAACCAATCCAAGTCCCGAGCGAAAACGCGACCGAGTGCCTGCCTCCTGCCGAGAGCGGTCCGGACACAAACCCGGGACTCGATGTCGGTGACGCGATTGACATGAAACGCTGATGGCCGGTTGTAAGAACGTATGTCGCAGTCCAGTTCACGCGTTGGAACGAATCACTGCTTCCAATCTTCATGCGCCACTGTTCTGCCGAACTGCTACCACCCGGAGTGAGGAAGCTGACACCAGCCAGATCTGCCGGAATCTGGGCAACTCCGACTACACCATCCGCACCGACTTGCGATTCGGAGACGAGTAGCGCGCGCCCGCCATCGCCCGCGAGTTCGGCAAGGACAGGCGCGCCGATCAACGGCGACGGTCGTACGGAAATGTTATTGTTTTGTGAGATCGCGGCGCCCAACTGCAACATGATTCCCGGCAGCGCGTCTCCAAAGGTGAGCGACCCGTCGGCGCGGTTGGATGTGCTAGGCCGCAGATCACTGGCGGCAACGGTCCGACCCACTGTCTGAATCTCC